>JARLGQ010000146.1 GCA_031292675.1 Acidimicrobiales bacterium | reverse complement strand
GTAAATCCCATCAGCATTGGACCATGGCTGCGTGTCTAGGAGAAGGTGCACGCGGACTTGCTGTATGAATCCTCTGGATGCGGTTCGCCACGATGCTTCCGGCACGGTTAGGGTGACCAACCCCGCCGACACTTCAAGGCGCGTCCGATGCACGTCCCGTCCGGGCCAGACAGATGCACAAATGTGACCGGGATCCCGAGTGCGGGGCGCCTATTGAAGCGCTCAGATCTCCGCCGGCTGCTGGCGCCTCTGACAGAGCGGCCCCTCAGGTCAGAGCAAGCTATCGTGCATGCGAGACGATGAGAATAATAAGGGGGTTGTCCAGTGCTTAAGGGCTTCAAGAACTTTCTGATGCAAGGAGAGTTGATTGTCATTGCCGTCGGCCTGGTCGTGGCACTGGCCTTCAGCACACTGATCAAGGCCTTCACTGATTCGATCATCACGCCGTTGGTCAACGCCGCACAGGGTGGGGGAAAGACGTCCCAGGGTCTGGGATGGACCATCAATGGTCAGCGCATCGACCTGGGCTCTTTCATCTCGGCCATCGTCTACTTCATCATCTTCATGGCCGTGATCTACTTCGCCCTCGTTGTTCCTTACCGTTCATATATGGCGAAGCGAGGGACAAGCGTCTTCGGTCCTCCCGCGGACACTAAGACCTGCCCGGAGTGCCTCTCGGATGGCCTACCGCTGGCAGCGACAAAGTGCAGTCACTGTGCCAGCCTGATTCCCTCCACCTGAGAATCCCCGGACTGATCCCTACCAAGGATGGCTTCGCTGCCAAATTCATCCGGGTAAAGCCCCACTCGATATCACCCGGCTACCGAGCCCCGTTCTCGCGACCTCAGGCCATCGCTGCCGGGAGGAGGGCGGGTAAGGGGAGTGTCTTCAGTGCCCCGATGCCGTCCAGTATCGCCAATCGAGGTGGATCAAGACTCCTTTGTGGCTGATGGTCGCCCGGGCCTGCGCATGGCCACATCGGCCTTCAACAGGGCTTGGCGGACCGTCTCGGGATTGACCTGGAGCTCCTTGGCGATCGAAGCACAGGAGCGTCCCGAGGCGTAAGAAGAAACCGCTCGTTCGATGTGGTCAGGGGTCAGCACCCGCCCTCGCCTGGACACGTGGCGGCGTTCGAGAAGAGCCAAGACGGTGGTCCGGTGAATCGAGTGCTTGTCGGCCAAGGTGAGCGCGGTCGCTCCGGCCAGGTAGGCGGCGACGACCTCCTCAACCTCCTCGGGTGGGAGCCGGCGCTGGATCTGTCTCGAGCCGTCAGGCGGAACGCGACGGCTCCTGATAGTTGCGCCGTCCCGGGACTCACCGAAGACATGGTCGTGGAGCTCGCCGATGGCTGTTCGGACCCGCGGATTGATCAAATCAGGCCATGTGACACCGCTCTGATTCGCCATTTCCCCTGGTAACGGGGGGTTTGAATAGCGTCCTCTAGGGTCCACATGAGCGGACTCGAACCCCCCGACCTGTTCGGTGCCGAGCCTCGGCGGCTTCCTGCGCCGGCCCAGCGGGCCTCGTGCGCCCCCCAGGGGCCCCCAACGCCTCCCCCTCGTGCGCTGGCCCCCACGGGGGCCTCCACCGGGGCCTCCTGCGGCTGCCCCACTGGCTTCCTGCGCCCCGCGGGTGCCCCACGGCCTCCTGCTGCGCCGCCTGGCCTCAGCGCGCTTCGCGGCGGCGGCGCAAACTGATTCTCGGTCCGTCGACGAGGACAGCGCGGTTCGGATTGAAGTCGGCTGGGACTGCTCGTAGAGCTTGACCCCGTTTGGCGGTCCACGCTTATGAGAGTTTGGTCGTGAGCTACCTGGAGGTAGACCATGCCCAAGCGCTATGGGAGAGCGTTCCGGCGGACGATCTGTGAGCGTCTCGTAGCCGGCGAACGGGTCAGCGAGCTCTCACGAGAGACTGGTGTCTCGCCGGCAACCCTGCATCTGTGGAAGCGCCAGGCCCTCATCGATGCCGGCCTGAAGCCGGGTACGAAGAGCACCGAGGTCGACGAGCTCGCCCAGGCCCGCCGCACCATTGAGGAGCTCGAGGCCGAACTGGCGGCCGTCAAGGCGGCCAGCGCCCTGTTCAACGGGGAGGAGCCCCTCATATTTCTTCGTAGCGTGACGTCTGCCATGCCGATGTGGTCAATGAGAGGGCGGGGGAGGTCTGTGGCGTGAGACCTCTCCCCGCCCGTAGCGTCCGTCCCCCTCACGGGCGCCATTAGGGGCATACCCACGACTTGGGATGACGATGCAGGAACTGTGTGACTATCGTTTCTTCCGGTACTTGTTGGTGGTACTTATTCCTGCGTGAATGGCTTCCTCGTTGCAGAAGGTAGGAGGGTCGAATGCAAGAGGCCTCAGATCGGGTGGGTGTCATCCTCGTCGCCCTCGTCGCTGCCATCTTGTACGGCATCAGCGTCCTGGCGCTCTGGGCGCTGGGACCAGCGATAGCCTTTACTGTGCTCGCCGCCGCTCTTTACCTGGAGGCTCGTTCTTCGACCGACATTCAACGCCAGAGCCCTTCGGGTTCAAGCTAAGGAGCGTGACCTTCGGGCCTAGAAGCCAGGTACGAGTGCTCCGAGTTACGTGGCTGCATAACCCGTCTCTATCGCCCGCGACGTCGCTGTAGGTGGCCAACACCCTTGCGTCGTTAGCTACCATCTCAGAAGCGGTGACGTAGACACCCCATTCCCCGGAGCCGGTCGGTTGGGCCACCAGAACGTGGCCGGGTCCCCTGGCGTGAAGCTGTCGTAACCCATCTTCGGGGATTTCGTACGGATACTCCTTCGAGTGTTTGCCCGTCATCGAACGCGTGGGTGTCCGTGCGAGGAACCCGGGGCCGAATCAGCCTGCATCTGCATCGGGGGGTAGGCGAACGACATCCGACCGGGTGAGGGCGTCAAGCACTCGCTCGCCCAGACGGCTCCACAGGTCGAAAACCATGCCGAGGACAGACATCGACCCCCCTCTCCCGAAGTGTTGGGACCTCGAATCGCCCATCTGCTAACCCACTCACCTTTCTCCTCACACCCCCCTTCTTCCATGCGTGATTTCTCGTGGGTGGAATCCCGCTGTGGAGAAGTGTGTGGACGTTGTGGATACGAGGGACTTTGGCGTGATGAGACCTGCCAGCGCGTAGGTCGGGGGCCGGTCCAAGTTGGGGACGCGGCCTGTCATACAGCCGTGTTGTCCTCGGGTCGGCTTGACCGGCAGCATCCTGCACATCCCTCAAACTCGCTCGCGCGTGGCCGACGACGTGCTGGATACTCAGGCCGTCGGGCCACCCAGCCATCCCCTTCGTCGGAAGAGGACCATGAGACCAATGACCGCAACAAGCTCCAGGCCGATACCGAACACCCAGAAGGTCCACGACCTCACTAGAAGATGGTTCACGAGGAGGCTGAAGTTCTGACCGAAGAATCCCGTAAGGAAGCTGAGCGGCAGGAACACGGTCGCAATGATGGCGAGTTGCTTCATGACGACGTTGAGCCGGTTGGACACCGTCGAGATGTGGGTGTCCATGGCCCCACTCAGCAGGTCCCGGTACGAGTCGACAAGGTCGCTGATGCGGATGAGGTGGTCGTAGAGGTCTCGGAAGTAGCGCTCGTCCTCAGGGGTCATCCCGGGCAGCGTGGCGACCCCGGAAAGCAGGCTGGCGAACAGGTCTCGCTGCGGGGTGACCACCTTGCGTAGGGACACCAGAGTCCGCTTCATGTCGAACAGTTCACCAAGTTGCTCTTCTGTGGGCTCCTTCAAGATGGCGTCTTCGATGTCGTCGATGCGGTCGTCGAAGTTCGCCAACACCGGGAAGAAGCTGTCGATCAAGGTGTCGACGACGACATAGAGGGCACGGACTTCAGGCGGGGACACCTCATCGGTGCGATGCCGTGAGAACCGGGAGCGTGCTTCGTCTATCAAAGCGCATTGGCCGTGATGGACGGTCACCAGCCTCCCAGGCGAATAGAAGAGGTGAACCTCAATAGTGGTGGACGGGTATGTTGCTTGTGCGCCATGGACCACCAGGTAGGTGAAGCCGTCGTAGGTGTCGAGCTTGGGTCGCTGGCCGAAGTGCTCAGCGTCTTCAACGGCGAGGGGGTGGAACCGAAAGCCATGCAGAAGGAGGTCGGTCGCTTCGTCGTCGAGGCCGTCCAGGTCTAGCCAGAAGAACTCGCTTCCCTGGCAGCGCCCTTGGACATCCTCGACGATGGCCGGAGCTGTGGTCCCGTCGGTATGCGTGACCGTCCCGTTCATGCCAGAGATTCTCTGGCCCAGCGGGTGGGGAGCGGGGGATGCCCGCCTCAGCAGGTGCTCCCGTTGCGATGTCACCAGCCCAGCCAGCGCAAACGTAGGGTGTCGGTCCAGGTTGTGCCGAGCCCGTTCGTATCGCCTTGTGGTCCTGGTCGACAGGACCAGCGGCATCCTGCTCGTCACGAAGGCTGGCTCCGGCCTTGATGTGACGGCCTAGTGCTTGACGTTATCCCCCATGGTGGTGATGGTGCCGACCGTGATTGAACACCCACGGTGGAGGGTTCGAATAGCGGACGGGTTCGATACCGGCCTCTTTGAGCTGCTCGTGAGTCCGAAGTTCTCCCGAGTGCCTGAGAAGAATCAGCAAGCCATGCATCGCTCTGAACAGGTCCTCAATCACCTTGGAACGCGTGCCGGTTCCCGAGATCGTCGGCGAGCGCCCGATCGCGATCCTCGGTGGCGTGCAGATCGCGGAGAGCAGCCGTCGCAATGCGATCCTGCTTGGGTGAAGTCGGACAACCAGGCTGACGCTCGACCGGGGTACTTTCTCCCCGCGCGTGCATCAATCTGCTACTGGTTCTGCCCGCAATAGAGCGCGACGGCTGCCGCTGGTCCGTTGCCGTTCCCTTTCAATGAAGCGGCGCTGTTCTCTGCTATGGCGGTCTGAGCCTTGCTCACAGTTGCACTCGCCTTGCCTTTGATTGAGCTGGGCAACCCTGAGACTTCGGTCGCGAGCTCGGTTATCTGCGTCTTGTTGGCCTCGAGAGCGGCGAGGACCCCACTAGCAGACGTGGCGTTGCCGACCGCATCATAAATGGGGATGAAGGTTGTGCAGAAGCTGCTCCCCTTGCCAGTGGCGAAGTACGCAGGCAGAGGATCGCCATTTCCGTCGACCCCGCAGTATGTGTCGATATCCCCCCCCGACGATGAGGGAGCGTTGTTGAGGTCATTGGCGTTCCCCGAGGCAACAGCCGCCTGGGCGGCGGCAATTTCCTCCCGTGCCTCGGTACCGAGCGTGCCAGAGGGCAGATTCTTCTCCATGGCAGAGAGGGCCGACTTGTGGTCCTTGAGCACGGTTAAGAACCCAGCAGCTGAGTCGACGTTGCCGCTGGCTTTGTCGATCTTGATGTTCCCTCCGCAGAAGGCTGTTTTTCGGGCCGCAGCTGTTGAAGCCGCACTCGGGGAACTGCTGCAGCCTGTCATCCCCGCCGCCATCCCGAGGGCCATCACAGCCGCGCTTGTCAAGAACACCTTCCGCATCTCGCAAACCTCCTGTACGGGTTACGCTTGTTCCGTCACGGCCCGGAACTCCCAAGCACCTTACAGCCCCTGTTCCCATGCCCGCTCTGTCGGATCACCGGTTCTGGGCAGTGTGGCTCACCTCGAGCCTGGTTCCAAGGTGGCCAGCCGGTGGGAAATGCGCGTGCTAGCACTACCGGATCTGCAAAGGATGCCCCGAGACGGCTCGGGTGCCCACGACGGACCGGTCGTGCAACCTGAATTCGGGGCCCAGAGTGCGGCCCCGGTGACGCACTGAGATCAGCGGCCCAGCAGCCAGGTGATCCTGTGTGCAGCCTCTCGGCCGACCGCGTTAGCCATGGTTCGCGCGCCGCCAGATGCTCGGTGCTTCCAGCGCGCGGGACTCACGTAGGCAAGTTGCCGCAGCACCCGGCGCGGAATATCGACGAGGACCAGCAACACGAGCCCGAGCAGAGCCACGCCTGCACCAATAAGAGTCATCGTCTTGAGGCCTGGCCCCGAGCCAGTGAATGCAAGTGATCCAGATGGAGCTGTAACAGTGCGGCTTGGGGGAGAAGTAGTCCCGCTGGTGCCCGAGGTATTCGGCGGCTTGGTACTTGCCGTAACGGCGGAGGTGGTCGTGGTGGAGCTCGCCATCGTGGTCGTACTGGCCGATGTTGTCGTCGTGGCCGATGCGAGCGTGGTGGATGAGCCCGAACCGGTAGTCGTAGTAATCGACGCGGTGGTGGTTGTCGCACTCGGGCCCGTGGTCGTAGTGACAGGGGCGACGGTGGTCGTCGTCGACCCGCCGCTACCCACCGCGATCACGGGGGCGATGGGGCTGGCGCTGGGCGTCGTGGTGGTGATGCCCGAAGGCGTGATTGTGTCGTTGGGATACGCCGTGCAGGTCAGCGACAGGGGGGCGCCCGACACCGTGAGCGTCAGGCTGGCAGCCGAGTCCTCCTGAATGGTGACCTGGTTGCTTGTCGCCGTGAATCCGCTCACCGTCGCCGCCGTGGATGGCAGCGACAGGGTCACACCGTCCGCAGGCACGGGACTCGGAATGGGAACGTTGAAGTCGAGGGGGCCCTGGGGCGTGGTGGCAGGGACGGCCCCGCTGGCGTCGATCTGGGCAGTGGCCGAGCCTTCGAGGTTGGGCTGCAAGGACGCCGCCGCGCTAGCCAGGGACTCGGGGAGGTTCACCATCGTCTGATAACCCGTGATGCTGAAGGACTGCCCCGTGGCTGGAGCCGTCGGCGACAGCGTGGCCGAGGTCACTGCATCGTTGAGCACGACGTTGCCCACCGGGGTACTTGGGCAGTACAACTCATAGGCACCCGTGAGCGCGGTCGAGGGTGTCGTCGTCGGGGTCGAGCTGGTAGAGCCTGAAGACGTTGTCGTGGTACCCGTTCCCGCCGTAGCTGTGGCGATGACTGGCGAGGCCTTTGCCGCCGTTGGCGCCGACGCGACAATCCCGGTCGTCTCGGAGTTGTTGGGGTACGGGGTGCACGTCAGGTTGAGAGTGCTGCCCGACACGACCAACCCCAGCGAGATGGCCGGGTCCACGGTGACGGTGATGGCACCGCCCGATGCCGTGAAGGGACCGACGGTCCCTGGCGTCGAGGGGAGGTTCAGGGCGAGGCCTGTCGTGGGCACCGGGCTCGGGATCGGTGCGTCGATGGTGATAGGAGGGGCGGCGACCGAGGCCGGGGTTGCGCCGGTGGCGTCAACCTTGAGATTGGCGGTGCCCGTAATGGCGGAGTTCCCGAGGGCAGCAGCCGCTGAAACGATGGAGGAAGGCAGTGCCACAACGGACTGATAGTTGGTCAGGTTGAACTGTTGGCCCACGGCCGGAGAGGCCGGTGTGATGATGCCGGTCGTGACGACTCCGTTCAGCACGATGTTGCCGACAGGGGTGCCCGGGCAGTACAGCTCGTAGGGTGAGGAATCGGCAAAGGCGGGTGCCCCGGATCCTTGCACCAATGATGCGATAACGATGGCGATGCCGAAGGACAGAGCGGCGAACCCTGTCAGCGCGATTCGTAAGGCTTTGGCGTGCAAGCGGCGCATTGTCACTGCTTTCATTCTCAACGCATGGCGCCAGTCGCCTCGCGTCCCCCGGGGCTGATTTCAGAGCAGTCATGCCTGCCACCTCCACCATGCTTCAGACCGCTGGGCATCGACCTCATCAATACTGACGAAATCCGCCCATAACCTCAGCACCCACCGTCCGTTTTCCGATCTCTCCTTCACGAACTGGCCCGACATACGCCAGTCAGCCGCAGGTCCCCGTCACTCCTTTCCACGACGTCGAACGCCCCAAGCCACCACCGCGTGGGCTCTGAACTCCACCTGGCGCAAAAAGGCAGATTGTCAGTGGGCCCTCGATCTCGCCATGGCCTCTGGCGGGCTCGTACAGAGACGAGCATTTCCACCGATTCGGTAGCCTGAACACGTGCGCGTCAGCGTGGTGACCGAGATCTCGGCGCCAGTCGAGAAGGTGTGGCGGGCGTTGACGAGCCCGGACGAGGTGTGCATCTGGGACGGCGTGGTCGCGCTCCGGGTACCCATTGACTACCCGCAGGTCGGACAGCATGCGCGCTGGCAAAGTGCATTCGGGCCGCTGCGGCTTACTCTCCATGACCGCGTCCGAGTAATTGAGGACACCCGGCGAATGGCGGCCACCATTGACATCGCTTTCGTGCGCGTCGAAGAGGAATACCGTCTGCTCCCCACCTCGATAGGTGGCACGACCCTCGTGACTGACGACGATGTTCGCTCGCGGGTCCCGGGGTTGCAGTGGTTGGCGGTGCGACTCACTCAGGCGAACGTCTCGTCTTCGATGGCTCGCCTGAAGCGATTCTGCGAGGACCCAACTCGTGCGTGACGACTCGACTGCCACGCCTCGTGGGGCTGGCCACGTGGGGAATGCGGTGGGAGCCAGATCGGCGTGAGCATCGCTAAACTCCGATCCAAGCTGAGTGCGGCTGCCGGGCGAGCGCCCATCTTGGATCACATTCTTGCATGGCGGTCTCCTACGACCGCATCAACGAAGCGTTCCGCCCACGCGTCGACTCTCCTCGTCGGTCATCTCCAGATCGATAGGGCAGTGGTGAGTTTTGTCTCCGGCTGTGGCTCGCCGAATGGCGGCAGTGATGGCGAGACCGTACACGTGCCGTCGAACGTTCCTGATGCTCAGATAGCGGTCCATAGAACCACGCGACAAGGACAGGAAGCGATTTCGGGGAATAACTGACGGAAGCGGCTCAGCGTCGATCACCTTCAATATCGGTCACCAATCATTGGGCTACACAGTGCAGGGCGCTGTAGACGTGAACAATGGAGGAATGACTTGTTCGACGATCTTCACGCCAAAGTAGACCGAAGGAAGTGGTCATGGGAGCTTCTCGTGGATTGACTGCCTCGCAGCCACCACAGTGTCCGCGCCCGAGCTGTGAGAACCATCGTGTGGGTCTGGCGCTGTCCCCCGGTCGAGCTACCTCTCTGCCTGGATGGGTTGTCAAGGACTTCAGATTCAAACACGAGTCGGGTGCTCTTTCGTGGTCTCGGTGGATCCGCTATGGGATATCCTGAACAGGATGAAGCTCGTGATTATGATCCCATGTCTCAATGAAGAGACGACTCTTCCTTTGGTCCTGAGAACCATCCCCGAGGAGATTGAGGGCGTCGACAGGATCGAGGTCCTCGTCATAGACGATGGTTGCACAGACAAGACCGTCGAGGTAGCAAGAGACCTCGGCGTAACAGAGTTTGTCCATCATCCACGAAACCGTGGCCTCGCGCACTCATTGCGCGACGGCATACAACGGGCCTTAGAGTTGGGTGCCGACATCTTGGTTCTCACTGACGGAGACAACCAATATCCTCAAGAACGCATCCCGGATCTGATTCGTCCGATTCTCGAAGGGCAGGCCGACACCGTAATTGCGGACCGACAGGTTCAAAACATCGAGCATTTCTCTCCCACAAAGAAGGTCCTGCAAAGGGTGGGGACTGGAGTGATGAATTTGGCGGCGGGAACGGATCTGCCGGACGGGACCAGTGGCTTTCGCGCCTACTCGAAAGAGGCGGCTATCAAACTGAACTTGATCGGGCGCTTCAACTTCGCCGCAGAGACCACTATTCAAGCAGCGAACAAGCGACTCGCTCTAGCCACCATCACCATAGAGACAAATCCAAAGACACGTGAGTCACGACTGTTCAAGTCTTCGTGGGAGCACGTCCGGAAGAGCACGGTCGCGATGCTTAATAGCTTCACGATGTACAAGCCATATACGGTCTTTCTCAGCATCGGGGGGGTCTTCTTCGTCCTGGGGTTGATACCGTTTGTTCACTATCTGTACTTGGTGCTCACTGTCAAGAACCCTAACGGTGCGCATCACTTGCAATCGCTCGTGATCGGGGCGGTGCTGCTCAATGCGTCGTTCGTCTCCGTGACACTGGGCATCGTCGCGAACCTAATTCGAGTTAACCGATCACTACTCGAAGATACCCTTGAGGTGATCAAGCGCCACCAGTTCAAATGAGTTCGGAATTGGGCAGCGGGCAGCGGGGCGGCGCGATCTCTTCCAATGGTCCCGAAAGGAGTGTGATCTGATCTCAGACGGTCGTTGCACACCTCGGCAGGATATAGCCGACGAGGGAGGTGCGAGATAGACCCACGATTGGTGGCCCAGCAGCACCAGGAGATTCTGGATCGGCTGGGAGCAGCGAGAGGCGATTCGATCGGATGCCCGGTCGAGCCACCACGAGAACCCAGGGTTCGTCGCGCACCGCAATGCTCCGCCCGCGCCAGACGGTCGATTGCCTGTCGATCTCAGCGAACGTCTCTGTGCATTCGTTGACCCGGGTAGAAGTCCGTTTCCACTGCATAATCGACGACGAATCCCACATCCTCGTAGAACTCTTGCGCATGAGGGTTTGCGGTTACTTCAAGAGTGTCGAATGACCGCGTTCTCGCAATGGCCACGGCGTCGAGGACCAACGCCCGTCCAACCCCCCGTCTCATCCACTGTGGTTCCACGAACAGGTCCTCCAACTCGATGGCGTTGTCGTTGACCACCCAGGAGGCGAACCCCACGATGTCACCTTCGGATTCGACCGCCACCCGCGTGCGCCCCTGTCGAACGGCGTCGTCAGAGAACACCAGCGACTCCGGATGTGACAACAGATGAAGCCGATCTCCCTCATTTGACAGCGACGCTCTCCGGAACAACCCGCGCAAGGCTTCCACGTCAGAAGGAACGGCAGTCCGGATGGCGAAAGTCACCGACTTATGATGACCGTTCCGGGTGGAACACCCTCAGCTCGTGAGCGCCCCGGTCCTTGAACCCGATACCCGAATCCACGCCGCACAGGGCGTGCTTCGTCTGAGCCATGACTGAGATTACGTCGGCTTCCCTGGCCGGTGAGTGACATGGCCTCTCAGTCGGAGCGACGCAGAGGGGTCAGGTTTCAGATGGCGATGTATCGCAACTACTGGGCCGGGTTTGCTTGGATCTCGACCACCAATGCCATGTTCGTCTGTCTACCCCCCAGGCGTTGGCTCCAGGTCAACACCCCGGACGCGCTGATTCCCGCGCATGCCGTTCGGGTTAGCACCCGATGATGGAAGCAGGGGGCCTCGCGGGCAGGTCCATTGGCACGCAAGATTGGACGTCTTGTGGTCGGTCACGCCACCGGGTCGAGCATCCGCGCCAGCTCGACGGGTGTGGCGTGCGACGCGAGCTCATAGAGCTTGGCCAGGGCTGGAAACAGGGCCGTCAAGAACCGCCTCCGTAGGTCTGCCACCGCGGACCTGTCGGGGTCCTGATCCAGACCCTTCACGAGATTGAGGCGCGAGGTCTCCACCCACGCCATCACATCGGGAGCACTCTGCCACTCGATCTCGGTTCCGATCCCCGTCAAGATGTGTCGTATCCAGTCGAACGGCGTGTGGGGCCACGGGTTCGGTCGGCAGAGCCGGTTCTTCTCGGTCGTCGACCGTTCTGACGCCTCGACCAATGCGATCAACCCCGCGGAGAGGCTGAGGCTGACGCGCGTGACCGGTTGAAGGACGATGGAGCCGTCGGCGAAGATCGGCTTGGGTGGATTGTCGCTCAGTCCGGCCGAGGCGCAGTGGATATGCAAGTGCTCAGGACTGGTTGCGATCGACCCCTGTTCGAGCGTGATCTCTTCGAGGTCGATTCGCTCAACATGTCCGAGTCTGACCACGTTCTCGATGCGTCGCAGCTGGTCGAGCTCTCCGAGACTGGCCGTGGCACCTTTCAGCATTGACGGCTGGATGGAGCGGTCGATACGCAACATCACCTGGTGTTCCTCGAGTTGCTCGAAGACCTGCTCGAGCGAGTCGCACTCGGCGACCGCCTCCAGCTCAAGAACGACTCCATGGAACGTAGGGAGGACACCATCACCGGGCTGGAAGAAGGCGCGGTTCAGGATCCACGAGTCGCGAGGACGAATCCACGTGATGTCGTGGGGCGAAGCACCTTGATCGAGCAACCAGCACCCGGCGTCCATGGCGGTCTTGCCTCCGCCGATGATCACGTAGCCGGCGGGGGGCTTCGTGACGCTCGTGAGTGCGCCGACCGGGACGCACGTGGCCCCGTCGGAAACTTCGAAAGGTGGCAGGTCAGTGGCCGGAACGTGCGACGCCATATAGGTGGCGTCGACGACAGCGCGTCGCACCGACACCCCGGTCTCCATGCCGGTCAATCGCGATCGGAATCGCCTGTCCCCGATGTAGTCACACATGGGGAAGAAACGCACCCGGCCCGACGCCAACAACCGGTGGCGCATGATCTCGTCGTAGTAGCTGCAGATATCTGCTCCACTGGCTCGCTCGTAGAATCCTGCGTCTCTGCCGTCGGACTCGACTCGATCCTGTCCGAGTGGGGTCGAGTTCACGCCGTAATTCATGGACGGTTGGTGCAGTTGGACGAATGGGTAGGAGTCGAGCCAGTGGCCGCCCGGCCGATGCCGCCGATCGATCATCACGACATCGGCGTCCGAGTTCTCGATCATGGTATCGACGAAGCCCATCCCGAGTGCCCCCGCGCCAACGACGAGGTGATCGGTTTCTATTTCTGTCCCCCTCATCGGGCGGGGACTCCAGCCTCAAGCCCGAGGAGGCTAAGGGCTCCGAGCACTCGACGAACCAAGAGGCGCGCGCGGGGATTCACGAAGCCGAGGTGTCCACGAACGTGCGTCTCGAACCCGATCCTAAGTGTCTCCGAACACGTTCGCGGCCGCACCGAAATAGCCGTCAGCTCACAAGGACCTTGTTCGGATCATGGAGCACCACCGTTCCGGCGATGATGTCATGGAGGCACCTACGGTCCTTGCTCGTGACCATGAGAATGAACGATATGAGCTGGCTGATCACGCTCAGGATGCCCTCAGCCAAGCTCCCGATGATCTCGCGCAGCGCCATCCACCACCAACCGGCGCCACGCGCGGTCTCCGGCCTCCAGCACCGCATCCCCAGCACCTGGAGCGCCGGAGTCTGGCCGCGACCCCAGACGATCAGGCCCCAGATGACGTAACCGATGCCGAGGGTGACGATCGACAATGGGATGGCCAGGAAGAAGGCGCCGATCCGTCTGCCGACACTCGCCAACTGAACGCCATTGGGAAGCATGAGCCCGCTCGCTTGATCGAAGTACATGCCTGGCGGTACAGCGCCGGGCTGCCCATATCCGTATTCGGGAAGCGGTGGCGGTGCAGGGGTGACTCCCAGCGACGGTTCGTTGTGAGCAGGGTTCGGGGCCCCAAACGGGGCAGATTGTGGCGGCGGGGTCGGCGGTGGAGATGGGGGTGGGGGAGGTGGCGGTGTGTAGTTGGGATGCTGCTCAGGGGCGTACCACTTCCCGTCTGATGCCCTCCACCATCCGGGTCCCTGGGACACGTCACTCATGCTGGAGCACCTCCGCCTCGGCCCAGTAACGCAAACAGGGATGATGTTAGGTGCAGGGGGTTCGAGGTTCCAGGGGTGATGTGCGGGGGGCCTCTAGACCAAGCGAGGTCCCGTTACTCTGGTCAGATGGCCCGCGAGCCGTTGAGCACAGACGAAGTCCTGGATCTCCACGATCGACTCTCCAACTGGGGTCGATGGGGACCCGACGATCAGCTCGGTACCCTCAACTTCGTCACGCCGGAGGTGACCACGGCAGCGGTATCGGCCGTGCGGTCTGGGCAGACGGTGTCTTGCGCTCGCCCCCTTCCGACGGACCCCGGGCCGGACAACCTCAACCCAGTCGTTCACCACATGACCGGCACCGCCACGGAAGGCTATGGGGCGGACTACTTCGCCCTTGCCTCGCATGGATACGCAACGAGTCACATCGACGCCCTCTGCCACATCTTCCACGAAGGCAAGATGTACAACGGGTATTCGGCGGAGACGGTTACGGCTCACGGGGCGGGCAAGCTCGGAATCCATCATCTCCGATCCGGAGTCATCACCCGGGGGGTGTTGCTGGACATCCCCTCTGTACGCGGTGTTGAAGCACTGGCACCGGGCGAACCCATCTTCCCCGAGGACCTCGAAACCGCGGAAAAGGATGTGGGGGTCCTGGTGCAGCGCGGAGATGCACTCCTTGTACGAACGGGACGCTGGCGGTGGCGAGAGTTGCACGGCCCTTGGACCCCGACTGAGGGCATGGCTGGGCTGGATGCTTCGTGTCTGGCCTGGTTGTACGAGCGCGAGATAGCCGTGCTGGCCAGTGACGGAATCTCCGATGTCTGGCCCTCCCGCATCGGCAACGTGCCCATGCCGATTCACACGGTGGCCATTGTCGCCATGGGTGTGCATCTTCTGGACAATCTCGACCTCGACGAGTTGTCCCTCGCGTGCGCCGGTAGAGGCCATTGGACCTTCCTCTTCGTGGTCGCACCGCTGGTGCTGAATCGGGGAACGGCTTCACCGGTAAACCCGATCGCCGTCTTGTAGATCCGATCCAAGTGGCAAAGCAAGGCACGTCTGTGGCGCGAATCGCGCCCGTGATCCCGGTTGTGCCGGTCCGGGAGAAGGGTGTCGTCCTAGGTGTGTCGAGAGCCGTGGACATGGGTGTGGCGTAGCTCGGAGCAGTCCTCGTCGGAACGCCGGGGACACGGACGACGTGGCACGATGGCCGATGGACGACGACGAGGTCCCTCTTTCGGACGGAGGTAGGTCGGTCTCGGGCTCGGGCACGCGTAGGTCCAGGGGTGAGCACATTCGATGCTCGGGTCGACCCTGCGTCGAATGGGCGTTCGGGTTGCATCACCCACTGCTGTGGCCGCGTAGGCGCCGTAACGCCGTGTTGACCGACCGAGCTTCTTGCTGGCTCACCTCGATCTCGATCAACTTCCGCCGACTGGTGGATCCTCTCACGAGGCTTACCGATCGATGGGGGACTGCGACTGCCTTGGCGACCGCACGCAGCGCGGCCTCCGTCGCCCTGCCGGAGTCGGCAGGCTCGATGACACGCACGACGAGAACACCGTCGTATTCTCCGCCAACCGCCGTGGCCGAAGAACTCGGCCGGACATGGATCTCGACCCGCATCTCCTAGTTGTACAGCGCATCGGAGCCCATCGGTTCTGATCAAACGTCAGACGGTTCGATCGACCGCATAGAGGGCTCGTCGGGTCCCCTCGAGGCATGGGCGGGATGATGGACCTGGCGAGGGAAGCCCGCTGGTGCTGTCGCCACAGTTCACCCCTCGACCTGCCAGGCAGGTGGCCTCCGGGCATTTTCTGTGCCATCGAGTCCTTCGACCAGGGCTTTCGAGCTGTTGACGGACCCCGGTTGATGCTCAGGCTGGCGTCCCCATTTGCCGATACCTGAGTTCCATGCGCCCGTTCAAGCGGCTCGACAAAGGGGAATGGCCCATGATCAGGCAGCTGTCGCGCCCAGAGACAAAGAGGGTTGCGGAACTCCAACTGGCCCTGAAGCGGATCGACGCTGAGATCGCAGCGCTGCGGGCTCAGCGCCAAGAAGCACAAGCCGAACTCAACTCCCTCACGTCGACCGACTCGTAACCGCACATTGGCGACCTGGGGACGTTCAGAATGGTGATGACCCGCAAGAAGCCCAAGGGGGATAGCGCCGACGACCGGTGGCACGGTCGACCGGTGCTGTCGGGGCTGGTGAGCGGGGCGGTCTTCGTTCTCCCCATCACGTTGTCCATCGTGGCGGCCACGGTCACTGCGCACCTCCTTCCCAGGCCTCGGACGGCACCCTGGTTGGCAGGGTGGTGGGCAACGGTACTGGTCGTGCCGACGGCGGTGATGCTGGCGACCGATCGTCTTGCTCGTCGGGCGCTGCCGCTGGCGGTGTTGTTGAAGATGACCATGGTCTTCCCCGACCGAGCCCCCAAGCGCTTGGCGGTGGTCCGTAAGTCGGGTAGCACGCGGAACCTGGCGCGGCGTGTTGAGGAGGCCCGGACCCAGGGGGTCGAAGACGAGCCCGTCGTGGCGGCTGAGAAGATCCTCGCCCTGGCAGGGGCGCTCAATGCCCACGATCGGTTCACTCGCGGCCACGGCGAACGAGTACGCGTCTTGACCGACCTCATCGCGGAGCAACTCGACCTGCCCTCCGATGACCGGGACCGCCTGCGATGGTCGGCCCTCCTCCATGACATCGGGAAGCTCGCCGTTCACCCCCTCACGCTGAACAAGCCCGGCAAGCTCGACCACTACGAGTGGGAGATCATCAAGAACCACCCTCTCGAAGGGGCCCGGCTGACCGCTCCGTTGGCGGGATGGCTGGGGGAGTGGGCAAACACCATCGCCGAGCACCACGAAAGATACGACGGCGCGGGATATCCCTATGGACTCAAAGGCGAACAGATCTCGCTCGGCGGCCGTATCGTCGCTGTCGCCGATTCATTCGACACCATGACCACCGCCCGCAGCTACAAGACGGCGATGAGCCCCAAGGCGGCACGAGCTGAACTCGCCGCCTGCGCCGGCTCGCAGTTCGACCCGAAGGTGGTGCGCGCCTTCCTCGACGTGTCCATCGGGCGCCTCCGACCCGTGGCCGGGCCCCTCGCGTGGCTCGGTTCCCTGCCCTTTGTCGGCGTCATCCCCCAGGGTGTTCAGACGGTGGCGACGCTCGGTCGCGTGGGAGCGGCCTCCCTTGTGGTGACGGGAGCGGTCACGGCCGGGGCATTGAAGGCCACGTCGCACGCCACTGCCGGGTCTCAATCCGGTCAAGTGGCGCTCCCGGTCGATACCGCGCCGACAGTGCCGGGCCCCGCTCCCTCGACGAACGAGACGCAGCGCTCACCCGGCGGACACGCCGAGACGCCCCCGGGCTCGGGCAGCAAGCCGGGGTCACCGCCGACCTCCACGACGTCCACGGTTGCCGGCCCCGGCGGTACCGGCAGCTCGGACGGGGGCGGATCGACCATGCTCACCGGAACCCAGGCCACGGCACCGTCGGCACCGACAGGGGTGAGTGCCATCCCGGGGAACGGCCAAGTCACCGTGTCGTGGGTCACGCCAGATGACGGTGGCAGCCCCATCACCGCCTACGTCGTGACGACCTACGTGGGTGGTGTGATCCAGGCCCTGACTGCGTTTTCATCGTCGGCCACGTCGCAAGTCATAGTCGGGCTCACCAATGACACCGCCTACTCCTTCACGGTGGCTGCCACCAACGCCGTGAGCACGAGCTCCCCGTCGACCCCCTCACCCGAGGTGTCGCCGATCGCTCCCGCGCTGAGCATCATCAACGGCGGGACCAGGGCAGGACACGCCCAATCGGGGGACAAGATCATCGTGACCTTCTTACCCGCGCCTTCGCCCAGTGCCTTCTGCGCCTCCTGGAGCGCCACGTCGTATCCCGATCTCGTCGACCCCAACGTGATTGTTACGGGAACACAATCAACGTCGGGCGACGACACCGTAACCGTGACCGACGCGGGTGACTGCACCAGGGGCTTTCACTTCGGGATCATCGACTTGGGCCAAAGTGGATACTTCACCGGCAACGCTTCCTTCGGGGGGAATTCACTGGGGTGCGCGAGCGGCAAGACAATTGCATGTTCAACGATCCACTGGGACGGATTGAACACTCTGACGGTCACGCTCGGAAAGGCGAATGATGCTCAACTCATTCGGACCGCACCCAGTGTCGCCACGTACACCCCCGATCCCGCCCTGGGCGTCTCGGGCGTGATCACCAGCGTGAAGGAGGAGAACTTCTAGGATTGTCATCGATTCGCGGATGACGACGCCACCGCCACCTGAACTCGTAGAAGGCTGCTCGATGTTCTTGATCACCTAGCCGTGGCAGCCCGAGGGTGGCTCCCGCTGAATCCGACGTCGTCCTCGCCCCATTTGAGCAAGGCTGCCAGTCGGGAGGATCGAATATATGGCCTTACTGGTCCATGTGTCATCCCGACAGAACTTCAACGATTGGTTGCGTTGACGCTCCCGATCTCGATGAGCCAGTCGGCAGTGCGGCGGAGGCCTTCGTCGAGGCCGATGGGGTCATAGCCCAGTCTCTTGTGGGTCTTGGACTCGGCCAAATCGCGGCGCGGCATCGAAGTCGATGCCAGCTTGAAGGCGATTGCCATCAGGGTCGGTCCGAAGACGGCTAGTAGCTCGGGGTCGTCCGATGGTGCAACGTCCTCGACCCGGTGGTCGACGCCTGCCAGAGCACAGATCCGGTTACAGGCTTCGGCTGTGCTGACGACGTCCTCGGGACGACCGTCGAGCATGTAACGCTCTCCCGACACGCCGCGATCGAGAGCGAGAATGCATCCTCGCGCGATGTCGTCGGCAAAGACCCAGCTTACGGGGAAGGTCAGGTATCGCTCGATGCGGTGACGAAGGGCAGAGAGCAGAACCCGATTGAAGCTGGTCCGACCAAGGGCATTGCTCGCCACCGGAGACGGCCCGAAGATGGCACCTGGGTGGGTCGTGACGACGTCTTGACCGGCGGCGGCGCGGGCCATGGCATCTTGGAATGCCGCCATTTTGGTCAGCGTGTAAGGATCCTGGCTCGGCTCTTTCATCACCGGGGCGTCCTCGCGCTCGAGACCACCGGCCGTGTCGAAGAATGTGCCGGTGCTGACCGCGACGACCCGACGCATGCCGAGCGCCTCGGCGGTATCGAGGACGTTCTTGGTGCCTTGGACGTTCACGGCCTCGAAGTCAGGCAGGTTCTGGCTGGCGCCGCCCAGCAGCGCGGCGCAGTGAACGGCTGCATCTGAGCCGGTGGCAACGCGGCGGACGTCGTCGGCATCGGTGATGTCGCCTCTCCCGATCTCGACCCCCATGGCAAGGAGCGGTTCGACGTCAGCTGAGGCGCGAGCCAATGCTCTGACTCTGTTACCCCGCTCGACCAGGAGCTTGCAGATGTTGGCTCCAGCCAGTCCGGTCGCGCCGGTGACGAAGATGGTCTCACTCATGCCGACGTTTGCTCCGCGACATCCGAGTATGCGGAGTCGATCTGCTCATGGCTGTAGGCGATGGCAGGAGGGCTCGTACCGAAGACATCGAGGGTATGGATAAAGCGGTGGAGGCCCATCGTGCTGGCACAGGTGAAACCGAGCTCGACGATCTGGGCAGCGGTGAATACCTTTCCGAGTCTCCGGTACACGTCATCGTCGATGGCATGGTGATCGGCAGAGAGCAAGTCGAGAAACTCGACGGCCAAGCGCTCCTGCTCGGTGAGCTGCGAGGCACCCGGAGCAACCAGGCATGCCACGTCCTCGTCCGTGATCGATTCGTGCTTCCGGGACTGCATGCAGGGCTGGCACTCACCCAGCTGGGCGCTGCGGATCCGGATCAGCTCGACGATCCGTCCTCCGAGAAGGCTCTGTTTTCCCATGACTGCTCGCGCCGCATTGGTCATCAGGATCTGCGCCGTCTTGTAGGCGAAGATCTGAAGCGGGACCGGGGTAGCATAGGTGCCGTCCGACACACCCTCTTCGATGATCCGTCGTGGTTCGTCGGCGAGCTCCTCCAAGGGGATCGGTTCTATCCTGGGCATGGAACTCCTAGTCTCGGCCTGTACGGCGGATGTGTCGGTGCTGTTCCTTCCGAAATTATAAGGCGGGTGATGTCGTGTCCATGGAGCCCTCATCAGTGCTGCTCACTGACCAGGTAGCCGTCGTGACCGGCGGCGGAGCGGGGATCGGCAGGGGGATCGCCCGTGCTCTCGCCGCCTTCGGGGCCTCGGTGGCCATTTGGGAACGTGATGCCGAGACGGCGATGTCGGCCGCGAAGGAGGTGGGTGGGCTCGGCCTCACCACCGACGTCCGTGACTCAGGCGAGGTCGATGCCGCCCTTGCCCGCACGACGGCGGAACTCGGACCGGTACGAATCCTGGTGAACAATGCCGGGGGAGTCTTCTCCTCGCCGATTCTCGAGACCTCTGAGAACGGCTGGGACGCGCTGTACCGGGCCAACCTCAAGCACGTGATGCTGTGTACCCAGCGCGTGGCCCGCACGATGGTGGAGAGCGGAACTGGTGGCAGCATCATCAGCGTGACCTCGATCGAGGGTGTGCGGGCGGCCCCGGGATACGCGGCCTACGCGGCGGCGAAAGCGGGGGTGATCAACTTCACCAAGACCGCAGCGCTGGAACTTGCCCCCTACGGAATCCGGGTGAACTGTTTGGCCCCCGACATCACCCTGACCGAGGGTATGGCCTCAGTGGCGCCGCCCGGAGCTGAGGCAGGATTTCGTCTCACCGTCCCGATGGGGCGTCCCGGCGACGTGGACGAGATGGGAGGTGCCGCCGTCTTCCTGGCCGGATCGCTTTCGAGCTACGTCACGGGTCAGACTATCCATGTCGACGGTGGGACCCAGGCCTCGAGTGGTTGGTACCACCATCCTAAGAACGGCTCTTACGTCCTGGGACCGACGTGACCACCGGGCTGACTCATCTGTCATCCTGCCCCGCAGAACCCACATGAGCGGACATCCCCCCGTCGATGGCGATCATCTGCCCCGTGATGTAGCGCGACTCGTCAGAGGCCAGGAAAACGACGAGATTGGCCACGTCTTTGGGTTCGCCGACATATGGCGTGAGGGTTGCCCGCCCAAGTCCGGCCAGCATGCGATCAGTCAAGTGAGCACGAACGGCGTCGGTGATGATGAGGCCGGGAACGATGGTGTTGACACGCACTCCCTGCTTGCCGTGGGACGTCGCCACGTACATGGTCAGCGTGTTCACTCCCGCCTTGGAGACGCCATAGGCTGTGCGAGTTCGGTCGCCCTTCACCGATGCTCCCGAGGACATGTTGATGATGGAGCCACCGCCATGGCGCACCATTTCGGGAATGACGTGTTTGCACGTCAACATCTGGCTGCGCAGGTTGACCGCCATGGTCCTTTCCCAGACCTCGAGTGACAGATCTGTCACCTGGGTGTCGCGCGACAAGAAGTCGGATTCGGTCAGGGCCGCGTTGTTGTGGAGCACGTCCAGGCGCCCATAGCGCGACATGGCTGCTTCGATCGCCACCACCACCTCTCTCTCGTCCGAAAGGTCGGCTGAAACGCTGAAAGCAGGACCCTCCGATGCGGAGATGGCTTGGGCGACTTGCTCCGCTCGTGCGCCGTCGATGTCGACGACGACGACCGACGCCCCCTCCCTGGCCAGCGCCCGCGCCGTTGCTCCTCCGATACCCCCGGCAGCGCCGGTGACCATGGCCACTTTGCCGTTCAGACGCCCCACAGCCAGATCACCTTAATTGGATGCCGGTGCGTAGAGGAGTTCAAGCCCTCGAACCGTGGCCAACGAATACACAGTTTCGGATTGAAATCGCCGAGCCTTTCGTTCTCCGTTCGTGATGAGCCCAGAGGGAATCCGGTCGAGGAGGCGCTAGCCCCGATGTAGATGGGTCCGGTCGATCTGCGTCGTGAAGGCCGCGATCGAGGCGAGCAAGGCGATCAGCCCAAAGAACATCCACGGGAAGGAGCCCCCGACGAGCACATGCGTGGCGAAGCCAAGCCCCCAGAGCGCGAGAAACCCGCCCATGATGCGAGAGAATGTCTGGTAGCTGAGTCGCCGGGCGGCCCGACGACGTTCATGCGGCCACGCAGGCTCGAGTATCTCGTCCACGGCGTGGCGAAGGAGCTCCTCGGAAACGGCCATCACGCGCCTCCCGGGACGAACTCTATCTCGGCTCGGCGCCCGGCGCCCACCGCTGGGCACTCATGCGACAGCGCCGGCATTGGCATGGCGGAGCCGACGGGCCATTGTCCTGAGGATCCGATGAGCGACTTCGGGTGAGGACCTGACGAGCGTGTCGAACTCCAAGCGGCTGAGCACCAGCACCTCCATGTCGGTACTGGCGACGACGGTGGCGGTACGCGGACCACCGTCGAGGGTGGCAACCTCACCGAAGAAATCACCAGGACCGAACCTTGCGACCTCGATGCCATGGACTTGGCAGATCGCGGTCCCGGACAGAACGATGAGTACTTCAGCTCCACTGCCCCCGGTCTTGGTCAGAGGCTTTCCGGCCGGCATGCGGACTCGAGTACCGAGGTGCGAAAGCCGCTTCATGGCTCGTCTCGTACAGCCCGCGAAGATCGGCAAGCCCTTGGTGTCGCAACTTGGGGTGTGCTGCCCTTGCGCCAAGACAAACCTCCCGATGGACTCGAGCTTGCTGCACTGCTAGCTCCAGGGTACGGGGACAGCATTTCCGGGCGATGAACGCAGTGCGAACACACGCTGAATCCTGGGTGAACGGCACATGGCGACGACGTACCCGGACCTGTCCACAAGTCGCTTCCAACCCGGATTTGGGACAAGAGGGCAGGGTCGAAAGGTGTGCCGGGTCGTCCCGACCCGTCTCTCGGGAGTTACCGGTAACCTCCGCCAAATGACCACCACTCGCCTCGAAGCTTTCAGCGACGGCGTGTTCGCCATAGCCGCCACCCTGCTGATCTTGAATGTCCACGCCAACAGTTCTCACCTGGGCCAGACTCTCGTGCGGGCCTGGCCCAGCTACGCCGCATACGCCGTCAGTTTCGTCACCATAGGCATCATGTGGGTCAACCATCACGGCATATTCGCCCAGATCGACAAGGTCGATCGGACCTTCCTCATGATCAACGTCTTCTTTCTCATGTCCGTGGCCTTCGTCCCCTTCCCGACATTCCTCGTGGCTGACCACGTCCACGACCCGGGCCTCAAGGTCGCCGCCCTGGCCTACGGGTTCACGCTCACCGCCACAGCCGTCCTCTACAACCTGCTTTGGTTCTACGCGGCGAGGGGACGGCACTTGCTCCGCGACGACGCCGATCCCCGGGTCGTCTCCGGGATCACCCGCAGCTACCTCCCGGGGCCGTGGATCTACCTGGCAGCCACCCTCGTGGCGTTGTGGAGGCCAGCCGTCAGCGTCGTGTTGTTCGCCGCGATCGCCGTTTTCTACATGGTCGAGAGTGCGTTGTTCGGTCGTCGCGAGGCCGTATCCGCCTAGGGCTCGAGGGCCCAGCGCTGCGGCCATCCCGATCGCCAGCCGAGGAGCGGCACGTGAAACTCAAGCTGGACCTGCACGACGTCTACAACCGTGGTGACGATATCGAACGATCCCTGCGTGCCATCATCGACGAAGCAGTGCAGAAGAAGGCGCCGCTGGTCGAGATCATCCCTGGCAAAGGCTCCGGTCAGCTCAAGAAGCGAGTACTGCGTTTTCTCGACCGGAAGGAAATCAAGGCACTCTACGATCGCGTCGAAAAGGACTCCCACAACTTCGGTAGGGTCCTTGTTCACTTCCGATGGAAGTAACAAGGACGACGAGAAGTCGAAACGAGAGGGCGAGGCCCAGAAAGACAAGGCAGGAGCACAAAGGAGTGCTTTCGCTACGGCACCACGCTCTTTCGGATCCCCGTCGTGTACTGCTCTTCCCTCGCACGCGACGATCCTCAGGCACGGGGGGAGCTTCGTCGCACCCACAACACCATCTGGTCTTTGGCGGGGACGAGACGAGCCCCTCGTCTCGAGCCAGATCGGCAGCCGTCTCGCGAGTTCCGATGAGCAGGTCCATCTCCCCGACGTCGTAGGTCACGTAGATGAAATGGTGTCATGCCACAGAATGCTGAGAATCTCGCGGTTGCTCATGGAGTTCCTCGGGGCGTGACCGACCATCGGCGAAATGTGCCGCCCGCACTTGAACGTACCTCGCACCGTCGGTACAACACTCGAGTTCTTGGCGTCTCTCGCCGAGACCCCGATGGAGTGACCGCTCAGGGTGGTGGATGGCCCCGACGGAGCATGCTGGTATTCATCGGCGGGATCCGGTTCGTGTGAAACAGCAGGGTGAGGATCCCCGGGCCCAGCGGAGAGGGCAGACTACTGCCATGCTGGCGTTGGACCCACTGTGGTTACCGGAGTCAACGCGATGAGCCGACGCTTCCCTTACGACGTTGACATGAAGTTCGCGCCGATGTGGGCTCCGTTCGGTGTGCGGCCGTGGAGGGACGGTGTCGCCATCACCGACGCGGGCCTCTTAATCACAACGTTTGGCTTCCTGCGTCTGGAGACCCCCGTTACGAACGTCGACGGCGCCCACATCACACGGGGCTACCGATGGTGGACGGCTGTGGGAGCCCGGCGCTCGTTTGTCGATGAAGGCGTGACTTTTGGTACCAACACGCGGGCCGGAGTCTGCATCCACTTCAGGGAAAAGGTTCCCTCTCTTCTCAGTCGCAAGGGCCATACTGCTCTGACCGTTACCGTGTCAGACCTCGCGGGACTCGTCAGAGCGCTCGGCTACTGAAGACCCCGCACTGAAGAACCTGTCTTGCGACGGAGTCAGGCCGTTTCGAGAATCTTGAGACCAAGATACGTGGCCGGTCATCTGGTTAGATCGTAAAGGGGTTTACCTCCTGGGACGCAAGGATGTACCAGGACGTCGCGCCGGTGTGAAGGGACGAGTAGTAGTAATCCCCGTCACAGTCGCTCAGTCTGTCCTTTGATGCAGCAATGATCCCGAGCCCGTCGCCATTGGGACCGTTCGTCTGAGCGAATTGGATGTCGGAGAGAAATTGGTTCGCGAGTTGACCGTCTCCGTTGCCATGTCGGATCTCGAGAGCATCTGCGACGTGAGCGGTGCCCTCGAACCACACTCCACTCTTGTCACCCAAGCAGAAACTCACCCCGCTGAACCCGCCCGCTGACACCGACAGGTGGTGCACATTCCAATCGATGGAAGAATTGAACGCCGGATCTTGCAGTGCCAGGTAGGACCAGCTATTCACGTCTTCCGGTTGTTCTGTGGTGTTAACCGACACACCGTTGGTCGTCGTCCCAACAGAGAACGAGCCCGTACTCCGGTTCCACATGGCATCCACAAAAGTCCTGGCCCGGGCGGCATCGCTGGTCCATTGGGAGTTACCGGTCTCGGTGCGAAGCATCGTGAACAGAGAGAAGAGGTCGATGTTCTGCTCGGTGGACTTCCATCTGATCCGAGCCCCATTGGCAAGTTTCCCACCCGTGTATCCCCCGGCGCCGCGTTGGTCGTAGCAATTCCGAATGACCCAGGCGCCGATGGACTCGGCGCCAGAGAGATACGCAGTGCTGCTGGTGGCGGCATACAAACGGGCAAGGGCCATACCCACCCAGGCCATGTTGCCGACATCACTGGTCTTGTCCCTGATCTGAACTCTGATGTGCTGACGGCCATGCTTCGTCGTCGTGGCAAGAGGAGCCGGCGCGTAGCCTTCCCTGATGCGACCATCGTGAGCTGGGTCATGAGCCTGAACCAGAAGAAGGGAATTTCCGATGACCTTCGCCCGCGCCAGGCCGTCAGGTGTTCCTTCGGTGAGGTAGGCGTCGATCATCAGGGCGTCGTCGTAGGTCTCCGAGTCGGTGAAGCTCTGGCGGCCGAGTGTCCCCCCCGTAAAGCTCTGCACCAGCCGGGGCGTTGACCCGGTGGCGTAGAGGTCCATTGCACGGTTGAGGTAGGCGTAGGCGTTCAAGACGCTGGGCGTCGCGGCGCCGGCCGAGCCTGGGAGCACCGGACCCGTGACGAACAGGCTGGTCAGGACGATGAAGGCACACAGGATCCATGCTCGGAGCATCACTCTCGTCAAGTCGACCTGCCGAACTCTCATTGCTGCAAAGGCTAATGGCCCTGCTCGGTATTGCTCGGGTCCACCCAACGATGTGCTTGGTCCCCGGGGAGCGTCGAACGTCCCGCTTTTCTCTCGCCCAGGCGCGACATCGAGAGGCGTGACTCGAGATCAAACCGGCGCGCCTGCCTCCAGGGAACAGACGTTCGGTAGGCGGCCGCCCGTTCCCGGACCATCGCCTCGAGCCGTGTCGAACGCGACCGTGAAGTGCGCTGGGGATGCCCCATACGTGCTTTCACTCATCACCGTGTAGGTGATCTCCCCGTCTCGTTGTCCATGGTGAAAGTCGATAATGGGCGTGCGTCGCCACCGCGCCCGCGGCCAGGTACTGGAGGAGCGGTATGAACTCACCGCTTGGATCCAACAGCCCTCCACGGTCGAGTGTCGACGTACTCGTAGTCGATGATGACGCTGGGCTCCGGTCGACGTGGACCGAGATACTGCGTGGATCGGGCTACACCGTGGCGGTTGCAGAGGACGGAGAGGTGGCACTGCGCTTTCTGGACGAGCGTTCGGTGGGAGTGGTCCTGCTCGACCTCCGCATGCCGCGTCGAGACGGGCTGTCTGTGCTCGAGGCGCTCGTGGCTCCGCAGGTGGTGGTGCTCGTCTCTGCTTACTCCCTCGACGAGGCCACTCGAGCTCGGGTCGATGCCAAGGTCGTGACGTATCTCGAAAAGCCGGTCCCACCTGAACGGTTGCTGGGCACGGTGGCCACGGCTCTCGGACGTTTTCGAGTCGACGGCACCTGATCGACCTGAAATCGCGCCGGCGAGCGATTCGGATGCGCCGATCCGGGGGATCGAGAATCAGGCCGCCTGTCGGGCCCGCTCGTAGATCTTGCGCACCTGGGGGCGGGCTCGGGTCAGCTTCTTCCGAAGAGCGATCCCACCCTCGGTCTCGAAGGCGCGCTGCAGGTCCAGCATCGCCGCGCCGTCTCTCTCCGGAGCTGCCTGCAGCACTGCGGCGCTGACTTCGTAGGCGCTCTCGGCGTCGACGCAGGCACCGACCAGGAAGTCTGTCTCGTTCGTGTCGTCGGTCAGTGCCAATGCAACCATGGCGTTCACGAGCACATCCAACGCAATGGTTGCAACCCCCGATCCCCCAACTGCCAATGTCGACCCGATGACCTCTGGTTCGTTCGAGTCAGCATCGGGCGGGAGCTTGGCGCGCATGGCTTTGACCGAGTGGGCCACGGAGGTGACAGCATCCTGGGCCAATCGGAGAGTCTGCTGCGCGGCGAGCTCGTCGCCTTCATCGAGCGCGACACTGAGATCCTCGATGGTCGAGTGAGCACGATCGAGTTCCCAAGCCACGCGGCTCGTTTGGTCTCGCCAGTTGTCGGGTTGCAAGCCAGATGCCATTGCTGGGCCCCTCCTTGGTAGTCGAGTTGACGCGGAGAATCGGCACAAAGGACTGGCTCAACAACCATACCGATTCTTCGTGAGCGTCGACACCGTGATACCACCTGGGGAATGCGGAACGCAGGCGGACTACCTGCGTCTTTTCACGATTGTCCAAATGTTTGGCCGAACTTCTCGGCTTCCGGTGGGATAGCGGCCCCGGATCGGCCCTCAACGGGATTGCCGTCGGGTTTGGGACCCCGACCGCGAACGACTATCTTGAGATTCGATCGGCGACTTTGGCGCTCGATGATGTGGCCGGTCCATCAGCACGTCGCGCCGGTGAGCACGGTGACCACTGACGATGACTTCGACCACTGACCTTCTGGCCGACCGTTACCGTCTCGCCGGCCTGCTCGGACGGGGCGGGATGTCCGACGTCTACGAGGCGGTCGACGAGTGGAGTGGGACGTCGGTCGCCATCAAGGTCGTCCGCTCGGGTGATCCCGCGCTGGCCCGTCGGATGGCACAGGAAGCGCGGGCTCTCGAACGCGTGAACCACCCGGGCCTCGTGCGACTCTTCGACACCGGGCTCGAGGCCGACCAGGCCTACCTGGTCATGGAGCTCGTCAAAGGTCCGACGCTCGCGGAATCGCTTCGAAACGGCCCGCTCGGCGCTGTCACGACCGCCGTCCTGGGGGCGCGTCTGGCCGATGCCCTGGCCTACGTGCACGACCAGGGAATCGTTCACCGCGACGTGAAACCGTCCAACATCTTGTTGAGCGCGGATGGCGGGGGAAAGCTCGGCGACTTCGGCATCGCCCGCCTTCTCGATTCGGCCACCCTCACCGTCACGGGAACGACGTTGGGCACTGCCGCCTACATGGCCCCCGAGCAGCTCGAAGACCATCAAGTGGGGCCGAGCGCGGATATCTGGTCGCTCGGGATCGTGCTCCTTGAATGCCTCACGGGGCGGCGTGTCTACGAAGGCACCGCGGGCGAGGTCGTGGCCCGGAGGCTTTGCGGACCCGTGCCCTTCCCCGACCGACTGCCCGTGCCCTGGAAGCTGGTCCTGAGCGGGATGCTCGATCACCGGCCCGACCAGCGCCTCGATGGCTCTGAGGTTGCCGCCCTCCTCACCACCTCGGCGTTCGCCGCACCGTGGGATCCCCCGAGCGTCTCGGAGGACGAGCTCGTGGCCCCGACCGTCCCCCACGACCTCATGGCTCTCGCCCCGGGGGCAGGGGCCACGTCGGTCCTGGCCGCCGAGCACACCGGCGTCCTTTCGTCCCCGCCATCGGTCACGGGGCACCCGAGCCGGTCCCGCCGGTGGCCGCTTGCAATTCTGGCTGGGGTCGTCGTGGTCGGTCTGGGAGTGGGCCTCGGCCTCGGGCTCCGGTCGGACCCGACGACCCATCGTCACAAGGCGACGGGGTCGACCCAAGTGTCGCGCCCTCGCACCGCGCGAAGCCCGATGACGGCCCCGAAATCGACGTCGATCACGACTACGTCGACGTCGATCGTGACAACCACCGTCCCGAGCGCCCCCGCCGCCCTCGCCGCCCTTATTCGGGATCTCGCTTCGGCAACCGAGGCGGGGACCCTCGGTTCGGGCACGGCCAGGTCCATCTCTGCCCCCGCCCAGCAGGCGGTCTCCGACGAGGCTGCAGGGAGGCCGAACCAAGCGGCATCCGACCTCCAGCAGGCAGCGCAAGCCATCGCCAGCGCCGTCCAGTACGGCTCGATCTCCGAGTCCGAGGGGACCATGCTCCAGACGGATCTTTCGGCCCTTGCCACCAGTCTCGGCCTGAGCGCGGCGGGATCGCCGCCGACGACATCTTCGGGTTCAGGAAACACCGGCAGCGGCAACACCGGCAGCGGCAACACCGGCAGCGGTAACACCGGGAGCGGTGGGAACGGCCGTCACGGCTGAGACATGGTTACGGTCTCACCTTGCTCCCGCGGGAGAATACCGCCGACCACCGGGCCGAGGTGATCGAGGCGGTCGTCGGCC
>JARLGQ010000145.1 GCA_031292675.1 Acidimicrobiales bacterium | reverse complement strand
GCCCATCCTCCGTTGACCTCCCCCACCAGGTTCTGCGCGGGCAGGCGCACCTCGTCCAGGAACACCTCGTTGAACGCGTGGTCGCCGGTCATGTCGACGATGGGCCGGATCGTGACCCCGGGCGCGTCCATGGGGCACACGAAGTACGAGATCCCGTGGTGCTTCTCGACATCGGGATCGGTGCGGGCGAGCAGGATCCCCAAGGCGGCCACATGCGCGAAGCTCGTCCACACCTTCTGTCCGGTCACGACCCACTCGTCGCCGTCGCGCTCGGCCCGGGTCGACAGGCCCGCCAGGTCCGAGCCCGCACCGGGCTCGGAGAACAACTGGCACCAGATCTCCTCCCCCGCCAACAGCGGCAGGAGGTAGCGGTCCTTCTGGGCCTCGGTCCCGGCGTGCACCAGCGTGGGGCCCGCCCAGCCGATGCCGATCTGGTTCGAAGGGCGCCGCACCCCCGCCCGCCGCATCTCGTCGTCGATGACGAGCTGGGCGACGGGATCGGCGTCGAGGCCCCACGGGCGCGGCCAGTGCGGGGCCACGTAACCGGCCGTCGCCAGCTGACGCGGCGTGGGATCGGGGTTCGAGTCCAGCCACGCCCGGAACTCGGCGCGAGCCGGATGGTCGTCCCCCGGCAGGGCGAGGTCCACGGCCAAGCAGCCTAGGCTGCCGCCCGTGACCGACTGGAACTTCGCGGACGTGTGGGAGGCCGTGGCCGACACCGTGCCCCACGGGCCCTCGGCCATCCACGGCGAGCGCCGCCTCACCTGGGCCGACACCGAGCGGCGCGCCAACGGCGTGGCCCGTTTCCTCCTCGAGCAGGGTGTCGCCCGACAGGACAAGGTGGCGCACTACCTCTACAACGGCCCCGAGTACATGGAGTCGACCTTCGCCATCCTGAAGGCCGGCCTCGTGCCCGTCAACACGAATTACCGCTACACCGACGACGAGCTCGTGTACCTCTGGGACAACGCCGATGCCGTGGTGGTCATCTTCCACGGCGTGTTCGGCTCGCGCATCGCCGGGCTCCGGCCGCGGGTTCCCCGCGTCCGGGCCTGGTTGTGGGTGGACGACGGCACCGAACCCTGTCCGCCGTGGGCGACGCCCTACGAGGGCGCGGCCGAGAGCGGGGGCGAGCGGGTCGAGCCGCCCTGGGGGCGCAGCGGGGACGACCTCTACTTCCTCTACACCGGCGGGACCACGGGGATGCCCAAAGGGGTCATGTGGCGCCAGGACGACCTGTTCGCCAAGCTCAACGCCGGGAACCTCCTGCGCGTGCCCGAGGACGGGGGCCTCGACGGGGTGCGCAAGACCATCGTGGGCCCCGGCCCCCTGCACATGCCGGCGTGCCCCCTCATGCACGGCACCGGCGGGTTCACCTCGATGGCGGCCATGACCGTGGGCGGATGCGTCGTCACCCTCACCAATCGCCACTTCGACCCGGTCGAGCTCCTCGACACCGTCGACCGTGACAACGTCAACACCATCGCCATCGTGGGCGACGCCTTCGCCAAGCCCGTCCTGCGCACCCTCGAAGCGCACCCCGGCCGGTGGCGGTTGTCGACCCTGCTCGCCATCGTGTCGTCGGGGGTCATGTGGAGCGAGGAGACCAAGCGGGGCCTGTTGCACCACCATCCCCACCTGATGCTCATCGACGCCTTCTCGTCGTCCGAGGCCCTCGGGATGGGGACCTCGGTGTCGAGCGGGACCGCGGCCGAGCACACCGCCCACTTCACCTTGAGCCCCGAGGTCCGCGTGCTCGACCCGGAGTCGAACAAGGACGTCACCCCGGGGTCGGGCGAGGTGGGGGTGCTCGCCATCGGCGGGCGCAACCCTCTCGGTTACTACAAGGACCCCGACAAGTCCTCGGCCACGTTCAAGATGATCGACGGCATCCGCTATTCGGTCCCCGGCGACTTCGCCACGGTCGACGCCGACGGCACCATCAACCTCCTGGGTCGGGGATCGGTCGTCATCAACACCGGCGGCGAGAAGGTGTTCCCCGAAGAGGTCGAGGAAGTGCTGAAGCTCCACCCCGCGGTGGCCGACGCCGTGGCGGTGGGGATCCCCGACGAGCGCTTCGGGCAGGTGGTGGCGGCCGCCGTCGAGCTCCACCCCGCCGCTGCCGCGACCGAGGCCGACCTCATCGAGCACGTGCGCGGCCATCTGGCCGCCTTCAAGGCTCCCAAGCGGGTCCACTTCGTGGCGACCATCGGTCGCTCCCCGGCCGGCAAGGTGGACTACGCCCGCCACCGCGCCGAGACCGCCGAGTGGGCCTCGCCACACTCCTGAACGCCACACTCCTGGACGACAGACTCCTGGACGACACGCCGGCGGGCCCGTCCCGACCCCTCGACGCCGTGGCGGGCTGGCCGGTGGAATCGGCCGCGGCCGGCGTGGTCCGTCTGGGCCCGGGCCACACCGTCGAGGTGGCGGAGCAGACCGGGGACCTCGACGCGCCGTTCCCGTGGGCCTCGGTCACCAAGCTGCTCGTGGCCATGGCGGTCCTGGTCGCCACCGAGGAGGGCACCGTCGGTCTCGACGACGGGGCCGGACCACCGGGTTCGACGGTGCGCCACCTGCTGGCCCACGCGTCGGGACTGGGGCCCGACGCCGAGCGACCCCTCACCGCACCCGGGCGCCTTCGCATCTACTCCAATGCCGGCTACGAGGCCCTGGCCGCCTTCCTGGCGCGACGTTCGGGCATGCCCTTCACCGACTATCTCCGCACCGGCGTGGTCCACCCTCTGGGCATGGCCGGGACCGAGCTCCCCGCCGGGTCCTCCCCCGCGTCCGGAGTGCGGGGGCCGCTGCGGGACCTGCTCACCCTGGCCGGTGAGCTCCTGGCGCCGCGCCTGGTGTCGAGGGCGACCTTGGACGGCGCCACGGCGGTCGCCTTCCCGGGCCTCGCCGGCGTGCTCCCCGGCTTCGGGCGCTTCGACCCCTGTGACTGGGGCCTGGGCTTCGAGCTGCGCGACGCCAAGGCGCCGCATTGGACCGGGACGCGCAACTCGCCGGCCACCTTCGGCCACTTCGGGCGGTCCGGCGCCTTCGTCTGGGTCGACCCCCGGGCCGGGGTGGCGTGCGCGGCGCTGTGCGACCGGGACTTCGGCCCGTGGGCGACCAAGGCCTGGCCGGCCCTCGCCGACGCCGTGATCAGGCGTTGGGCGCGCTGATCATGCCCCGGACGCCGAGAACGGGGCCGCCCGGCACTCTCGCCTAGGCTGCCCCGTCGTGAAGGGCGTCATCCTGGCGGGGGGGAGCGGGACCCGGCTGCACCCGCTCACCCGGATCACCAACAAGCACCTCCTGCCCATCTACGACCGCCCCATGATCAGCTACGCCATCGAGGCGCTGGTCCTGGCCGGGATCAGCGAGATGATGGTGGTCACCGGGGGCACCCACGCCGGGGAATTCCTGCGCCTCCTGGGCAACGGCCACGAGCACGGCATCGACCGCCTCAGCTACGCGTACCAGGACCGGCCCGGCGGCATCGCCGAGGCGTTGGGCCTCGCCGAGCGCTTCGTGGGGGGCGACCAGGTGCTGGTCATGCTCGGGGACAACATCGTCGAGCGCACCTTCCGGCCCACCGTGGAGCACTTCGCACAGCAGGGGGTCGGGGCGCGCATCTTGCTCACCGAGGCCGACGACCCCGCCCACCTTCGCCACCTGGGGGTCCCCCAGTTCGACGAGGAGCGCCGCATCACCCACATCGTGGAGAAGCCCGAGGACCCGCCGAGCAACTACGCCGTGACCGGCATCTACTGCTACGACCCTTCGGTGTTCGAGGTGATCGGCACCTTGGAGCCCTCGGGACGGGGCGAGCTCGAGATCACCGACGTCAACAACTACTTCGTCGGCCAGCGCACCATGGCCTACGACATCCTCGACGGGTTCTGGGGCGACGCCGGTGAGTCGATCGACGCCTACTACCTCGTCAACGACTTCGTCAGGGAGCACGGCGCCAACAAGGGCTGAGCCCGGCGGACACCGGGGGGCGCCGGCGGGCGCCTCAGGCGTGGCGCCTCAGGCGTCGAGGAACCTGCGGATCCCGAGGAACGACCCGAAGGACCCGATCACCACGCCGATGAGCACCACCACCAGGCTGGTGACGATCACCTCGCCGGTGGGCATGCGCATCTGGTACCAGATGTTCCCCGTCTTGGTGTTGGAGAAGCTGTCGAGCAGGAAATGCAGCGAGAACACGGTGAGAGAGGCGAACAGGGCGCCGAAGAGCCCCTGGGCCACCCCCTCGAACATGAAGGGGACACGGATGAACCAGTTGGTGGCACCCACCAGCTTCATGACCGACACCTCGCGCCGCCGGGCGAAGATGGCCAGCCGGATGGTGTTGATGATGAGCACCGACGCGGACAGCAACAAGATGACCGCCAGCACGAAGAACACCAACTGCAGGATCCGGCTCACCTCCTGGATGTTGTGGATCTGCTTGGTGGGGACGTTCACGCTCTTGACCCCGGGGTAGGTCCCGAATTGCCGGGCGATGGCCGAGGCCTCACTGGGGTTGTCGAGCTGGACGCGCAACGAGGCGGGGGTCGTGTCGACGGTCAGCACCTGGTACTCCGGCGGCGTGAGGAGGTGCTTGGCCTCGTTGAGGTCGTAGCCCTGGGAGCGGTACGTGACGGAGCGGACGAAGGGGAGCTGCTCGACCTGCTTCTGGACCGAGACCCGTTGCGAATCGGCGATGCCCGGCTTGAGCCACACGATGGCGTCCACCCCATGGGCCCACTGGGTCGTGGCATGGGCCACGCCTTGGCGGAGCAACAGCGACGCCCCCACGAGCGACAACGACACCCCCACCGTGAGCACCGCCGCGATGGTCATGAGCCGGTTGCGCCACAGGTTCGACGCCGTCTCGCGCGCCACGTAGTCCAGCGAGACGGGCATGTCAGTGCGCCCCCTTCTGCAGTTGCTCGTCCGGTGCCAGTCCGGCCGGCGCCATGCCGTAGACGCCCCGCGCCTGGTCCCGCACCAGCGTCCCGTGGTCGAGCTCGATGACCCGCCGGCGCATCTGGTCCACGATGCTGGCGTCGTGGGTGGCCACCACCACCGTGGTGCCGGTGCGGTTGATGCGGTCGAGCAGGCGCATGATGCCCTGACTGGTGGCGGGGTCGAGGTTCCCGGTGGGCTCGTCGGCCAGGACGACCAGCGGCCTGTTCACGAAGGCGCGCGCCACCGCCACCCGCTGCTGCTCGCCACCCGAGAGCTCGCCGGGCAGGCTCTCGTGCTTCTTCGACAGCCCCACCAGGTCCAGCACCTGCGGGACCTGGAGGGAGATCACGTGCTTGGGGCGCCCGATCACCTCGAGCGCGAACGCCACGTTCTCGAACACCGACTTGTTGGGGAGCAGCCGGAAGTCCTGGAACACGCACCCGATGTTGCGGCGGAGATAGGGGATCCTCCACTGGCTGAGCTGGGAGATGTCGCGGCCCGCCACCCAGATGCGCCCGTCCCCGGGCTCCTCCTCGCGCAGCAGCAACCGGATGAAGGTCGTCTTGCCCGAGCCCGAGGGGCCCACCAGGAAGACGAACTCCCCCTTGTCGATGTCGATCGACACGTCGCGCAGCGCGACAGAGCCGCTCTTGTATGTCTTGGAAACGTTCTCGAATGTGATCATCAGGCAGGTCCTCGGCGGCACGCCCCAACCGCCATCGGCCGTACCGGCGCAAGAGAGCGGGTAGACCCTACCAGCCTCGGCTCACCGCTCCTGGGACGGGCCACGGACGGTCCTCAGCTGCCCACGGGTCGGCGGCGGCGGAGCTCGGCTTCGATGAAGGCGTCGATGTCCCCGTCGAGCACGGCGTCGACGTTGCCCGTCTCGTACTCGGTGCGGTGGTCCTTCACCATCTGGTACGGCGCCATCACGTACGAGCGGATCTGGCTCCCCCAGGCGACGTCGGCCTTGGGCCCCGACAGCGAGTCGAGCTCCGAACGCCGCTCGGCACGCTGCACCTCGGCGAGCTTGGCAGCCAGGATCTGCATGGCGCGCGCCTTGTTCTGGTGCTGGCTGCGCTCGTTCTGGCACGACACCACGATGCCCGTGGGCAGGTGGGTGATGCGCACCGCCGAGTCGGTCTTGTTGACGTGCTGGCCGCCCGCACCCGAGGACCGATAGGTGTCGATGCGGAGGTCCTTGTCGTCGATGGCGACCTCGGTGGCGGCGTCCTCCAGGAACGGGATGACGTCCACCGAGGCGAAGCTGGTCTGGCGGCGGTGCTGGCTGTCGAACGGTGACATGCGAACGAGGCGGTGCACGCCGCGCTCGGCGGACAACAACCCGTAGGCGAAGCGCCCCTTCACGATGAAGGTCGCCGACAGCAGCCCGGCCTCCTGGCCCTCGGTGACCTCGTCGACCTCGAAGGCGAACCCGCGCCGTTCCGCCCACCGCAGGTACATGCGCAGCATCATCTCGCACCAGTCCTGGGCGTCGGTGCCCCCGGTGCCGGCATGGAGCTCGGCGATGGCGTCGCGCTCGTCGTACTCGCCGGCGAAGAGCGAGCGCAGCTCGAGCTCCGACATCCGCCGGGTCAGGTCGTCGACGGTCTCGGTGAGCTCGGCGGTGAAGGAGTCGTCGGACTCCTCGAGGATGAGCTCGTAGAGCTCCTCGGCGTCCGACAATTTGGCGTCGAGGTCCTCGAGCATCGAGATGTCGTCGTTGACCGAGCTGAACTCCGACGTGACGCGGCGGGCGTGGTCGGCGTCGTCCCACAGGTC
>JARLGQ010000144.1 GCA_031292675.1 Acidimicrobiales bacterium | reverse complement strand
GCGTGGGCGATCCCGCGCCCCGCCGCGCCGTGGGCCGAGGTCGACGACGGGGCCCCGTCCTCCGATCCGATCCGACCGGCGGACCGGGCCGATCCGGCCGAGCCGCGCCGCCCGACCGACGGCCCGGGTTCACCCGACGCCTGAGGATGGCCCGGGAGCCGGCCCGTGGAGCACACCGAGGGCGAGGTGGCGGAATCGCACCGGCTCCTTCTCGAGCACGAACGTCGCCAACAGGACGTTCTGCGGTGTCGAGACCACGACGATGGCGAAGTGTCCCACGCCCGACGCGGACACCCGCCCGGCCGGCCGCTCGACCTGGGTACTGCGGAAGGTGCCGCGATAGCCGACGGCGCACACGTTGTGGAGCGGCGTGGACGAGCGCTGCGAGAGCACGCCGTCGACGCGAGGGATCTTCTTGAGCGTCGCCGCCGACACCAGCCGCACGCCGACGAACACCCCCCGGTCGTGCACGGCGTCCTCGCCCAGGGCGAGGGCTCTGAAGCACGGGCTCGAATTCGTCCCGAGGGTGTCGCGCGCCGAGGTGCAGCCCGCCACTGCCAGCGACCCGAGCGCGATCACCCCCACGGTGACCAGGCGCCGGATCCCGCCCCCAGGTGCGCAGCTTGCTCCGCCCACCTCACCCCCCCTGCCGCCGGTCCTCACCATGCCGCCTCCTCGATCACCGTGTCGGGGACCCGTTCCGAGGCCGGGGCGGGACGGCCCGTCCACACCAGGACGCCCCACGTCGCCCACCCGATGGGCAGCTCGGCCCAGAAGCTCAGGATCCGGTACAACAGGACAGCCGCCACGGTCGAGGTCTCGGCGCCGCCGAATTGGACCAGCGCGATGGTGAGGCTCCCTTCCACCACGCCCAGGCCGCCGGGGGTGATGGGCAGGTTGGCGGCGAGCTGGCCTGCCCCGTAGGCGAGGAGGAGGCCTCTCCAGGGGATCCCCGCCCCGATGGCCAGGAAGGAAAGGGCCAGGCACGCGCAGTCGAGGACCCAGTTGGCCACCCCCCAGCCCACGACCGAGACCACCTGCCGGAAACCGAGGGTGACCACCGTGAGCCGGGCGATGATGGCGTCGACCTGCGCGGCGAGCTCGCCCCGGGGCCACCCCACCACACGTCGCGTGGCCCGCACCGACCCCGACACCAGCCACACCAGAGCGCGGCGCTGGAGGAAGACCGCTCCCAAAGCGAGCGCCCCCACCAGCACCCCCACGGTCACCCCCACCAAGTCGAGCCCGGCCCCCTCGGCGCCGGCGATGGTCACACCCACCGCGGCCACCAGGGCCAGGGTCACCGACGCGGCCACGAACACCGCCGCCAGGGTCCAACCCGCCAGGGCCTCGTCGGCGCCCTGGCGCCGGTACTGGCGGAAGGCGAACACCGCGGACACCACCGGGCCCGCCGGCATGGAGTTGGCGATGGCCGTCGACGCCACGGTGATCGCCGTGAGCCGGGCGGTCGACGGGTGGACGCGTCCCGCCTCGAGCAGGCGCTTCTGGATGAGGGCGAAGGCCACGAGCGAGCCCGCCTCGGCGGCCAGCGCCAGGGCGAGCCACCACCAACGGAGATGGTCGAGGTAGCTCGTCGCCCCCGAGAGCTCGCCGGTGCGACCGGCGAGCGCCCACAGGGCGAGGGCGGCCAGGGCCAGGCCCACGAAGTACTTCAACCACGGCCAGGCGCTCCGGAACCACGAACGCCTCGACGCCGGAGGGCTCACGTCGCCGCGGGCTCCACGAGGATCTTCACGTGCTCGTCGGGACGGGCCAGTGACTCGAAAGCACCGGGGACGCCGTCGAGGTCGACGGTGCCGGTGATCATCGGTGACGCGTCGATGTCGCCCTCGGCCAGGGCGCGCAGGGCGCCCGCGAACTCGTCGGGCCCGTACGCCATGGCGAAGTGCAGCGACAGCTCCTTGGCGATGGCGAAGAAGGGGAGGATCCGGTCCGGCTCCATGCACACCCCCACCACCGTGACGCGGGTGCCCGAGGGCAGGTCGTGCAGCATCTGCTGGATCATGCCCGGCACCCCGACCGCCTCGAAAGCGACGAGGGGACGGCGCCCGTCGAGGCGGTGCCAGGCGTCGACGACCCCTTCCTCGGCGGGATCCACCGCCTCGACCGCTCCCATGGTGCGCGCCATGGCCCGCCGCGTCGGCGACAGGTCGGCGGCCACGATCGACTCGACGCCCACGGCGCGCAAGGCGGCGACCACGGCCAGCCCGACGGGCCCGCACCCCACCACGACGGCACCGTCGCGCGCCGTGGCTCCCGAGCGCGCCACGGCGTGGATCCCCACCGCCAACGGCTCGGTGAGCGCGGCGTGCCGGGTGTCGAGACCGTTGGGGACCTCGAGGGCGAGAGGGGCGGACAACACCATGTACTGCGCGTAGCCGCCGGGGTAGGCGTTGTTGTACGCCAACTGGTGCAGCCCGGTGGAAGAGAGCAGCACCGGGACCGACACCACGCGCGTGCCGGGCCGGGGCCCCGAGGTGTCGGGCCCCAGCTCCAGGACCTCGGCACAGAACTCATGGCCCATGACGATGTCGCGTGACAGGTCGATCGGTGCCATGCCCATGGTGGCGGGGCCCATGGACGGGAGCATCTCGTCGGTCATCGACACCATCGTCTCGCCGTGGCGCAGGAAGTGAAGGTCGGACCCGCAGATCCCGCACGCCAACGTGCGCACCAGCATCTGACCCGTCTCCGGTCGCGGGTCGGGCGTGTCATCGACCTCGAGCCGGCCCCGTCGCATCACACACGCACGCATCGTCGTCATCCCTCGTCGTCTCGCCCACCGGCAAGCCGCCGCCCCGGGTGCGGTCCTCGCCGCATCCGGTTCGGGCTCCCGTTCCTGCGAAAGATCGTGACACAGGGGCTCCGGTCCGCTGTCGCATGGCCTGATCGCCCGTCCTCCTAACATGGCGCTCAGTGGCGACCGCGTCCCCGGCTCACCCGTCCCCGGTCCCGGCTCCCCCGTCCCCGCGCACGGAGTCCTCCGTCCCCCTGCGCACCCTGGTCCCGGGCACGGTCCGCGCCGGGGTGAAGGTCGTCGGCGGCCGCACGACGGTGCAGGTGCGTTCGGTCTCGGGCCACCACCGCGGCGCGCTCACCCGGGCCGACGGGGACACCATCGCCGAGGCGGCCCGGGTCGCCCTCGACGACCGCCTGCCCCTGGTGATGGTGCTGTCGTCCTCGGGGTCCGAGGTGTCGGAGGGCATCGACGCCCTGCACGGCTGGGGCGGGGCCGCCGCCGCGGTGGCCGCCTGCTCGGGTGCGGTGCCGGTGCTGGCCGCCGTGACGGGCGCGGCCATCTCCGGGCCGTCTCTGCTCCTCGGCCTGGCCGACGTCACCGTGATGACCCCCGACGCCTTCGCCTTCGTGTCCGGGCCCGACGCCGTGGCGGGGTTCACGGGGATGCGGGTGTCCCTGCACGACCTGGGCGGGGCGGCGGTGCACGCCAGCGCCAGCGGGCTGTGCGCGCTGGTGGCCGCGGACGAGGGCGCCGTCGACGAATTGCTCGGGTCGGTGCTCGACTACCTCCCCGACCACACCGACGCCGAGCCGCCGCGCCTGGCTTCCGACGATCCCGCCGATCGCCGCTCGCCGCAGCTCCGGGACCTCGTCCCGGCGGCGGCGTCGGCCTCCTACGACGTGCGCGACGTCGTGCGCGCCATCGTCGACGACGGCGAGCTCCTGGAGCTGCGACCCCGGTGGGCGGCCCAGCTCGTGACGGCGTTGGCATCGGTCGGGGGCAGGCCCGTCGGGGTGGTGGCCAACCAGCCGCGCTCGCTGGCGGGCACCTTGGACATCCCCGCTTCGCAGAAGGGCGCCCGCTTCGTACGGTTCTGTGACTCGTTCAACCTGCCCATCGTCACCCTCGTCGACACCCCGGGCTTCCTCCCCGGCAAGGACCTCGAGTGGAGGGGGATGATCCGTCACGGCGCCGAGCTCGCCTTCGCCTACGCCGAGGCGACCGTCCCTCGCGTCTGCGTCGTGCTGCGCAAGGCCTATGGAGGGGCCTACATCGTCATGGACTCCAAGGGCATCGGCAACGACCTGTGCCTGGCGTGGCCGTCGGCCGAGATCGCCGTCATGGGGGCGCAAGGCGCGGTGCAGATCCTCAACCGCAATGCCGGCGACGACGAACGCCGCCACCTGGAGCAGCGCTACGACGCCGAGCTCCTCACGCCCTGGGTGGCGGCCGAGCGGGGCTTCGTCGACGAGGTCGTGGACCCCGCCGAGACCCGCCCCGCGCTGCACCGGGCGCTCGGGGTCCTGGCCTCCCGGCGCGAGCTGCTCCGAGGCCGGAAGCACGACGCCGGCCCCATGTGAGGCACCGTCGACCGGTTCGCGACCCCGAGAAGCAGGGCGGCTCACTGGCGGGTGTCAGGCATGTCCCAGGAACGTCGGACGTGTCCCGGGACAATCCGTCAGGCATGTCCCCGGTTCTCACAGGCTGGAGCGCCGGCGTTTCTTGGGGGCGAGTTGATCGGTCGTTGGGGGGGACGTTAGAACGGACGCGGAGAGTGGTGCACGTGCGCCGGAGCCCGCCTCGAAGCGGGCATGCCATGGCGCCGGGGGGCAAGGGTGAGTCCATGAACAGGCAGGGAAACCGGGGGGACCGCCGACGGTCTCTGATCCGCGCCGCACAGGCCGACGCCTCTGGTTCGCCTGTGGGCACCCCGTCCCTGGACACCGCGCCTGTGGACGCCCCGCCGTCGGGCCTCGCCTCCGCCGGCGACACCGATGCCGCTGTCGCCCTGCGGTCCCTGGGCCAGGCCGGCGTCATGGGAGTCACCACCGCCGATGTCGGAGCGCACCGTGAGCGCGTCCGCCAGGGGAAGATGCGCCGGCTCGCGCTGCTGCTGGTCCCCGTCGCCGTCTGGCTCGTGGTGCGGGCCACGGTCCTGCACCGGGGGCCTTTCGGGCTCCCCCACTTCCCGTCGGGGCTCACTCCGTACCTGCCCGCCTTCATCCTCATCTCGCTCTTCGCCTGCATGATGATCATCCCGCTCCTCGGGGCAGGCCGGTCCCCGCACATCCTCTACCGCCCCAACGAGATCGACGTCCGCTTCGACGACGTGCGCGGCGCGCCCGTGGTGGTCGACGAAGTCGTCAAGACCCTGAACCTGTTCCTGGCCCATCGCGCCTTCGCCGAGCACATGGGGGGATCAGCGCGGCGGGCCATCCTGTTCGAGGGCCCACCGGGCACGGGCAAGACCTACATGGCCAAGGCCATGGCGGCCGAGGCCGGCGTGCCCTTCCTGTTCGTGTCGTCGTCCGCGTTCCAGTCCATGTTCTACGGACAGACGAACCGAAAGATCCGCTCGTACTTCCGGGAGCTTCGCAATTACGCCCGGCGCGAAGGGGGCGCCATCGGCTTCATCGAGGAGATCGACGCCATCGGCGGCGCCCGCGGGGGGATGGGGACCGGCCGCCATCACGACGGCGTCGCCGGCGTGGTCAACGAGCTGTTGATCCAGCTGCAGTCCTTCGACCAGCCCCCGAGGTCGATCCGGATGCGCGGGGCGATCATCGACATCGTCAACGCTTGGCTTCCCCCTCACCACCACCTCCACAAGCCGGCCAACCCTCCCGCCAACATCCTCGTCATCGGGGCGACCAACCGGGCCGCGGACCTCGATCCCGCCCTGGTTCGCCCGGGTCGGTTCGACCGCTCGATCTACTTCGACCTGCCCTCGAAGTCGGGCCGGCGCGACATCCTCGACTACTACCTGGCCAAGAAGGCGCACGATCCCGAGCTCGACGATCCCGCCAAGCGCGACACGTTGGCGGCGATGACCTTCGGGTACTCGCCGGTCATGCTCGAGCACCTCCTCGACGAGGCGCTGGTGTGGGCCCTTCGTCGCAACGGCACGGGACTCGGCTGGGACGACATCCAGCAGGCCAAGATGACCGAGGAGATCGGCCTGGCGCAGCCCGTCGAGTACGCCGAGGCGGAGCGACGGACCATCGCCACCCACGAATCGGGGCACGCCACCGTCGCCTGGCTGGTGGGCAAGGGCCGCAAGATGGAGGTGCTGTCGATCATCAAGCGCAAGGACGCCCTCGGGCTCCTGTCGCACTCCGAGGAGGAGGAGCGCTACACCAAGACGCGCTCGGAGATCGAGGCCCTCATCCAGATCGCCTTCGGGGGGATGGTGGCCGAGGAGCTCTTCTTCGGCGAGACGAGCTCGGGGGTGGCCGCTGACCTCCAGGCCGCCACGGTGGCGGCGTGCCAGATGGTCGGGAGCCTGGGCATGGGGAACACCCTCATCTCGGCGGCGGCGCTCGACGTGCCCGGCAACATCGTGACCAAGGTCACCGCCATCGAGTCCAGCCGCGAAGAGGTCGAACGGCTCCTGCGCGACGCCAAGGGCGAGGTGCGCACCATGCTCGAGGACAACCGCCACGTGGTCGAGGCCCTGCGCGACGCGCTGTTGGACCGCGACGAGCTCGTGGGGAAGGAAATCCTCGACGTCATCGCGTCGGCCGGCCCCGTGGCGAGCGACATTAAGGCCTGACCCACCTGCCGAACTGAGGAGCCGCGCTCGTCGAGGGCGCGATTCCCCTCACGCCAACAGTCAGCTCTGCGGGGCGTTGGAGTAGGTGGTCCCCCACTTCCACGGGCCCGCCGTGGTCGGCCGCGTGGCGGCGCACGTCCCTGCCGCTGCCTTGGTCACCTGCGAGTAGTAGACACCCGCCTGGGTCAGACCTGCCGAACCGGCGGCGTTCTCCTGGGCGTTGGCACCGGCGGTCGCCGACAGCGCCTGGATGGTGCCACCGGTGTCCACACCGAACGTCGCGGCTGGAGCAGCCTCGAGGTCCATGGCGTACCAGCACGTGCCCGTCTTGCTGAGGTTGGCCAGGATGACTCCCTGCCCGTCAGCGGCGGAGACGACGTCGACCGGGTACTCACTCACGCAGTTCACCGCGTTGGCGGCACACGCGCCGGACTGGAGCCAGGCGAACTCCGGCGCTGACGACGTCAACGTCGCGAGCGGCAGAGCAGCGAGCGTGTAGGACTGGCCGTTCTGGTAAAGGGCCTTCACCTCGGTGAGGGCGTTGGTGTTGTTCGACTGCGCGGCCCGGTCGTTGGCCGACCCGGTAACGCCGAGGAACGTGGGAATGGCGATGCCGAGCAGGATGGCGATGATCAACAGCACCACCATCAGTTCGATCAGGGTGAAGCCGGCGTCGGAGCGCTCAGCCTGAACCGGGGAACCGGCCAGCCTTTCTCGTGTTTGCAGTCGCATGCTTCAACTTCGTCGCACTCCACCTGCGACTTGAGGTCGTTGTGCATCCTGAGTCTCTGCTGGGACAGCGCCACGCGGCTGAGCCCTCTCACCCTTCTAGACCGTCCACGAGGACGACGCCAGGTTGGCGCACACCTGAGGACGTAGACGCGACTGTGGCCCCCGCCGAAGCGGGGGCCACAGTCTTGACTTCTCGCCGGAGGTTCCGACGATTTCCCTCAAGCTAAGAGTCAGCTCTGCGGGGCGTTGGAGTAGGTGGTCCCCCACTTCCACGGGCCCGCCGTGGTCGGGGTGGTGGAGGCGCACGTCCCTGCCGCTGCCTTGGTCACCTGCGAGTAGTAGACACCCGCCTGGGTCAGACCTGCCGAACCGGCGGCGTTCTCCTGGGCGTTGGCACCGGCGGTCGCCGACAGCGCCTGGATGG
>JARLGQ010000143.1 GCA_031292675.1 Acidimicrobiales bacterium | reverse complement strand
GGCTGGGGCCCCGCCCCCGAGCCGTAGCGCAGGACGGGCCGGGCGAGCAGCGCGGGGAAGGGGGTCGACTCCGCCAGCGCCGGCACCAGATAGGTCTTGAGCATCCCGGGGTCGCCGAGCACGGCCCCCAGGATCGCGTACGCCCCCATGCCCGCGGCCGTCGCCACCACCGCCACGACGGATGGCAACCACCACGAGCTGCGGACCAGCCCCCGCGTCGCCGTACCGGTGGCAAAGCCCAGCACACACCCCACCAGGGCGGACAGGCCGAAGGTGGTGGGGAGGAACAGGTCGGCGACCAGGCCGGCGAAGAACCCGAAGACCGCGCCCCGGTCAGGGCCCGCCGAGTACCCCGCCGCCACAGGGAGGAGCAGCAGGATGTCGGGGTGCGCGCCGTCCACCCGCACGCCGTCGAGGAGCGTGTGTTGCACCACCAGCACGACCACGATCACGATCGTGCAACGAGCCACATCGGCGGTGGTCAGCGTCCCACTCACCCGTTGGGCCCCGCGCGGGCGCGTCATGGTGCGGACTGCCACTGGAGCACGTCGACGTACTGCAGGGCGGACAGATCGGCGAGGGGTCGCGCCGTGACCGTCTCCTGGGTGGCCGAGGGGGTCGCGCTGAACGACCTCACGCTGGCCACCGGGATGTCGGGGGGGTACTGCGCGTCCTGCAACCCGCTCGTGGTGAGCACCTCTCCTCTGTGCAGCGCGGTCCCCGGGGCGACGAGGTTCACGGCCAGGTCCCGTCCCAGGCCCGATCCCTGGACCAGGGCGAGGTTCCCGCCCGCACCGAAGCGCACCCCCACCGACGACGCGATGTCGGTGATGACGCGCACCGTGCATCCCGACGACCACACCTCGATGACCTGACCGACGAGACCGGCACCCCCCACCACCGGCATGCCCACCGCCACGCCGGTGGTCGTCCCCTTGTCGAGCTGGACCGTGGCGGCGAAGTCCGACGGGCTCAAGGCGATGACCTGAGCGGTGACCGTCGGGATGTCACCGACCCAGGGCAGCTGGTCGAGCCTTTCGAGCGTGCGCAGCTGGTCGCGGGCCGCCTGGCTGACGAGCGCCTGTCTCTGGAGGGCGCCGATCTCGCGGCGCAGCTTGGCGTTCTGGGCCTGCAGGTCACCGCCGTGGACCGCGCCGGAGAGGAAGCTCCCCACGGGATGGACGAGTGCGTCGACGCCGCGCTGCACCGGCGCGAAGGCGTCGTGAGCGGCACGCTTCGCTCCCGAGATCACCCCGTGGGCCTGGCCGCGGTAGTCGAGGGTGATGATGGCGATCGAGGCCAGGACGAGCAGCCCGACGGTCAGCCCCCGCCGAGCCCGCCGCGCGCGCCGTGTCCTCCTCGGCATTCGAGGACCCTTCTCAGAAAGGGATGCCGGGACCGCCGGCGCTCGACCGCCGGGACAGAGGGTCCCGACCCACCATGGCGAAGCGAGGGCCGCGCCTGGCGCGGACGCCCATCACCCGGCAGAGGACGTGATGAGGACCTGCTTGAGCGCTTCGAACTCCTCGAGGCACTGGCCGCTCCCGATCGCCACGCAGTTGAGGGGATCCCGGGCGACCACGATGGGCATGCCGGTCTCCTCCTGGAGCCGGGCGTCGAGGCCATGCAGGAGGGCGCCGCCACCGGTGAGGACGATCCCCTGCTCCATGATGTCGGCGGCCAGCTCGGGCGGGGTCTTGTCGAGCGTCACCTTGACGGCGTCGATGATGGCCGACACGGGCTCGTCGATGGCCTTGCGGATCTCCTCGGTCGACACCACCACGGTCTTGGGGAGTCCCGTCACGAGGTCACGGCCACGGATCTCGGCGTGCAGCTCCTCTTCGAGCGCGAACGCGGAACCCAGCGCGATCTTGATCTCCTCAGCGGTGCGCTCGCCGAGGGCGAGGCTGTACTCCTTCTTGATGTAGGAGATGATGGCCTCGTCGAGCTCGTCACCGCCGATGCGCACCGACTGACTCGTCACGATGCCCCCGAGGGAGATGACAGCCACTTCGGTGGTGCCACCGCCGATGTCCACGACCATGTTGCCCGTGGGCTCGTGCACGGGAAGACCGGCGCCGATGGCCGCAGCCATGGGCTCCTCGATGATGTACGCCTTGCGGGCGCCCGCGTACTCGGCTGCTTCCATGACGGCGCGCTGCTCCACACCGGTGATGCCCGAGGGAACACAGATGACCATCCGGGGCTTGGCGAAGCGCCGCTGGTGGACGCGTTGGATGAAGTAACGGAGCATCTTCTCGCAGATCTCGAAGTCGGCGATGACCCCGTCTTTCAGCGGGCGGATGGCCTGGATGTGGCTGGGCGTGCGACCGATCATGCGCTTCGCCTCGGCGCCCACCGCCAGCGGGCGGCCGTCCTTGACGTTCACCGCCACGACCGAGGGCTCGTTCAGGATGATGCCGCGGCCGCGCACGTACACGAGCGTGTTCGCCGTACCGAGGTCGACCGCCATGTCGCGGCCGAGCAAGAAGAACCGGTTGTCCCGCATGGCTTCGATCTACCTCGTGGTGGAGCGGGGACCGTCACCGAACATTGGGCGGCCTCCCGCCTCTGTGTGCTGGGGGTTGGGGCCAAGGCTACGGGACCCCGCCCGACCACACAAGACGAGGTCGGAGCGGTGCGCGGGACCGCGCCGTCGTCAGACGACCATAGCGGTGGTCGGCTCCGGTCCCGGCCGCGTCACGTCAGGCCCGGGAAGAAGATGCCGATCTCGCGCTCGGCGGAATCAGCGGAGTCCGACCCGTGGACGAGATTCTCGGTGAGCACCGTCCCCAGATCGCCGCGTATGGTCCCCGGCGGTGCCTCGGCGGGGTCCGTGGGGCCCATCAGGGTGCGCACGATGCGCCAGGTGTCCTCCGGACCCTCGACCACCAGCACCAACGACGGCGACCGCGTGATGAACCCCACCAGATCCCCGTAGAAGGGTTTGTCACGATGTTCCTGGTAGTGCGCCGAAGCGGTGGTCTCGTCGATCGTGCGCAGCTGCGCGGCCACGAGGCGCAGTCCCTTGCGCTCGAGCCGGCCCACGAGCTCTCCCACGAGACCGCGCTCGACGGCGTCGGGCTTGCAGATCACCAGGGTGCGGTTCATGGCTCGGAGAGGCTATCGGGACCGGCGAATTCGGTCGATCCCAGCAGCACGGCCCGGGCGTCGGTGACCACGTACAGCGACCCCGTCACCACCAGGGTCCCGGTCGGCGACAGGCGGGACCTGGCCAGGTTCAGCGCTTCGACCACGGTGTCGGCGGCCAGCGCCTGCAGTCCCAAGGCGCGGGCCGCTTCGGCGATCTGCGCCGCCGGGATCGCTCGGGCCGACGGGGCCGTGCACGCCACGACGGTCCGCATCCCGGCCGGGCGCAACGCCTCGAGCATCGCACTGGGGTCCCGGCCCTGGAGCATCCCGATCACGGCGACGGTCTGGTCGCCCGGAGCGAACTCGGTCACGAGGGCATCGGCCAGCGCACGGGCGCCCGCCACGTTGTGCGCCCCGTCGAGGACCACGACCGGTGCCCGCCCGACGATCTCCAGTCTTCCCGGGACGCGCACCGCACCCAGGGCGTGCTCGACGACTTCCGGGGCCAACGCCGCGCCGAAGAACGCCTCGGCGGCGGCCACGGCGCAGGCCGCGTTGTCGCCCTGATGGGCTCCGTGCAGCGCTAGATACACCTCGGGGTAGTGGCCCCCCGGCGTGCGCAGGTCCAGGAGCCTGCCGCCGACGGCGACACGGCTGGCGACACAGTCGAACTCCACCCCGCGCACCCACGTCTGCACGGCGCCGTGCTCGGCGGCCGCGGTGAGGAAGACCTCCAGCAGCTCGGGATCGGTCTCGCCCATCACGACGCTGCACCCCGGTTTGATGATGCCCGCTTTCTCGGCGGCGATGTCGCGCAGGGTCGGCCCGAGGATCTCCACGTGGTCGTAGCTCACGTTGGTGACCACCGCCACGTCGGGCTGGACCACGTTGGTGGCGTCCCAACGGCCGCCGAGCCCGACCTCGACGACAGCGACGTCCACCGGGCTGTCGGCGAACCACAGGAATGCAGCCGCGGTCAGGAGCTCGAAGCGCGTCGGGCGCTCGGCCAGCATCGGCTCGAGCAGCGCCAGGGAATTGAGGACCTCGGCCAGATCGTCGTCGTCGATGGGCCCGCCGTTGCGGGTCAGACGCTCGTTCACCCGGGCCAGGTTGGGGCTCGTGTAGGTCCCGACGCTGAGCCCGGCCGCCATGAACAGCTCCGTCAGGATCTTGGCCGTCGACCCCTTGCCGTTGGTGCCCGTCACGTGCACCACCGGGTACGAGCGCTCGGGATCTCCCAGGAGGTGGCACAAGGCCCGAATGCGCTCCAGTGTGGGGGCACCCACGCGGGTGGGCATGGACAGCTCGTAGTCGGTGTGGTCGTCGAGCCAGGCCACCATGTCCTCGGCCCGGGGGCGCGACGCGTCGGCGTCGGGGCGGTCGGGCACCGCCGGAGAGGAGCTGGTCAGGAAGCGGCCCGGCGCGTGCGCACCTTGCTGGCCGGCTCACTTTGGGGTACCAGCGTCGGATGGACACGGTCGAGCACCACGGCCCGGTCGATGACACATTTGCCGACGTCGGTGCGGCTCGGGAGGTCGTACATCACGTCGAGGAGAACCTCCTCGAGGATGGCACGGAGCCCTCGGGCGCCGGTGCCCCGCAGCAAGGCTTGTTCGGCCACCGCCTCCAAGGCGTCCTCGCCGAGCTCGAGCTCCACGCCGTCGAGCTCGAAGACCCGCCGGTACTGCTTCACGAGGGCGTTCTTGGGCTCGACCAGGATCCGGATCAGCGCGTCCTTGTCGAGGCTCGACACCGCACCCACCACCGGGAGCCGCCCGATGAACTCCGGGATCAGCCCGAACTTGATGAGGTCCTCGGGAAGCACGTGCCGGAGGACCTCGCTGTCGCGCGCCTCGGTGCTCCGGCGGACCTCGGCCCGGAACCCGATGCCCTTGCGGCCGATCCGGCTCTCGATGATCTTGTCGAGCCCGGCGAACGCACCACCGCAGATGAAGAGGATGTTGGTCGTGTCGATCTGGATGAATTCCTGGTGGGGGTGTTTGCGACCACCCTGGGGGGGCACCGACGCCGTGGTTCCCTCGAGAATCTTGAGGAGAGCCTGTTGCACGCCCTCCCCCGATACGTCGCGGGTGATGGACGGGTTTTCGCTCTTCCGAGCGATCTTGTCGATCTCGTCGATGTAGATGATCCCCGTCTCGGCCCGCTTGACGTCGTAGTCGGCCGCTTGGATCAGCTTGAGGAGGATGTTCTCGACGTCCTCACCGACGTAGCCGGCCTCGGTCAGCGCGGTGGCGTCTGCGATGG
>JARLGQ010000142.1 GCA_031292675.1 Acidimicrobiales bacterium | reverse complement strand
TGGCGGGCGCGCTCACGGCCCGGCTGGCACCGGAACCGGACCCGGCCCTGGTGCGCGCCGTCAACGCGGCCCTGATCCTCCTCGCCGACCACGAGCTGGCCACCTCCACCATGGCCGTCCGCGTGGCCGCCTCGACGCGCGCCGATCTGTACGACGCGCTGCTGGCCGGCCTGGGGGTGGTGGCGGGGCCGTTGCACGGGGGAGCGTCGCAGCTCGCCTACGGCCTGGTGCGCGACGCCGAGCAGCTCGGCCCCGAACGGGCCCTCGACGAGACCCTGCGGTGGCAGCACCGGCTCCCGGGGTTCGGGCACAGCGTCTACCAGGGTGACGACCCTCGCTTCACGGTGCTGAAGGGCTTGGTGGACGACCTGTGGCGACCGGAGCGGCGCCGGATCCTCGACACGCTGTTGGCGCTTGCCGGGCAGCGGGCCCTCCCGGGGCCGAACGTGGACCTGGGCCTGGGAGCCCTCATGCGGGCGGCAGGCATGGCCGAGGACTGTGGCCGCACCCTCTTCACCATCGCCCGGGTGGCGGGGTGGACGGCGCACTACCTCGAGGAGCTCCAAGAGCGGCCGATCCGCTATCGCGCCCGGGCCGTCTACGCCACGCGCCCCTGACCGGTCCCGCGCGCCGGGCCGGGAACAGCGCCGGCGCGACGACGCCCGCACTCCCGTTCCAGGGTTGGCGGGCGCCGTACTTCGATTGTCTGCGCTTTCTCACGCGTGGGGCGAGACCCCGTTCGGATTTCAGACTCCGTGGTCTTCGCGACTGGGCCGGGATGCCGAAACTGGCCCGGCCGATTGTCGCCTGTGTGTCCGGGGATCACTCTCGTCAGGACGACCGCAGGTCGCCCGCTGCCCAGAGCCCGAGAAGCGCCCTGTTAAGGCCCGACGTGCCAGCCGCCTCACCTCCCTCGTCCGACCATGTCTCTCACCACCATCCTGCTCCCACCGAGGTCCCGCCGGGTAGGGACCAAAGTCCCACCCGCGGCCGGGCCCAGGGGCCGGGCACCCACGGGAGTCTGCCCACAGGAGTCTGCCCACAGGAATTTGACAGCTTCGCTTCGTACCATCGGGCCCGTGGCCGGTGGGGCGTCGGGAAGCCGTAAATAAACCGTAAAGACGTGGCCGTCTCAGAGGAAATCGTCCCCGTCGCACCCCTGCGGGCACTCCTCACGATGCATACTCGGAGGGGGGGATTCGGCCTGTGATCGAGGAAACCGGCGGTTCGAGGGCAGTGCCACGACATCACTTCCGCTTCTGGCGGTGGGTGGTCTTCGACCCTCCGATGCGTGACCCCGGTTCGCGCGGATGTCGCAGGCGGGCCGTGGCCTGTCAGGAGTGCAGCTCGGACCTCGGCTCGGTCGAGGACCCCCTGGACGGGTTCTTCATGGCGTGGCGCCACCGGAGGAAGATGCGTCGGGGAGCAAGCTCGTAGTCGGCCGGTCCCGGGCCGATTGACCACGCTCCCGCGCGTCTGACTACGCTCCCGCGCATCGACTCCCAAGACCTCGAGCCCTCGGGAGCGGTCACGGCTCCGCCACCGGAGTCCACGCGTCCGGTGTTGCGCGGGTGGCTCCATCTCGTCTCCTTCGTCGTCACGTTGGTGGCGGGCCCGCTGCTCGTGACCCGTGCCCACACTTCCGGCGCGCGCGCCGCGCTGACCGTGTACGTGGTGTCGCTGGCGGCGCTCTTCGGCGTGAGCGCCGCCTTCCATCGCATCCGCTGGTCCCCGGTGGGGCGCAGGCGCATGCGACGCGCCGATCACGCCACCATCTTCGTGGCCATCGCCGGCACCTACACCGCCGTGGCGGGCCTCGTCGTGCACGGGTGGGCCAGGGTCCTCGTGCTGTGCCTCGTGTGGTTCGGGGGCGCCATCGGGATCGCCGTCCGGCAGATGTGGCTCGACGCCCCCAAGTGGGCCATCGCCGTGCCCTACGTCGTGGCGGGATGGTCGGCCCTGGCCATCATCCCCCAGCTCGTGCAGGGCCTCGGCGGTGCCGGGTTCGCCCTCATCCTCGCCGGCGGGGCCTGCTACACCACCGGTGCGGTCTGCTACGCGATGAAGCGGCCGAACCCCGTGCCCGGCGTCTTCGGGTACCACGAGGTGTTCCACGCGCTCACCGTCGCCGGCGCCGCCCTGCACTTCGCGGCGATCGCCGCGTACGCCGTGCCGCGATCCTGAATTTCGCACCGGCCGACTGTGGCGGCGGGGCGCGGTATCGTCGCTGCCGGTCCGGGCGGTGGCGCACGGTGCGTCAGGTGCCGACCGGGCGGAGGGGGCTGTCCTCGTGGACGCAACCGTGGCATGGATGGTCGATCGGGCCCGGATCCGCGAGCTGACGGCGCGGTACAACCGCTGCTTCGACGACGGCGACCCGGACGGCTTCGCGGACACCTTCACCGAGGACGGGGCCATGGAGATCGACGGGGGCCCGACCACGACGGGGCGCGCCGCGCTGGCGGACATGGTCCGCCGGACTCCATACGGCATCGTGCACGTGACCGTCGACGCCATCATCGAGGTCGACGGCGACCGTGCTGTGCAGGACGTCACGTTGCTCGTGGTGGCCCGGCCTCCGGTCGATGCGCCCGCCGACAAACGCCGGTCACGGCTCCAGCGCACCGGCCGCTACCACGACCAGCTCGTACGGACGCCCGAGGGCTGGCGCTTCGCGCGGCGGACGGTGACCCTCGACGGGGGCCTGTGACCACCCTGCTCACCGACCATCTGCGCGCCATGGCGGCGGCCTTTCCCGACAAGGTCGCGTACCAGGTCACCGACGGCGGACAGATGACGTTCGCGGAGTGGGAGGCGGAGTCCAACCGCCTGGCCCGCGCCCTGGTGGCGAAGGGCGTCGCCAAGGGCGACCGGGTGTCGATCTACCTCCTGGCCGAGGAGGCGCTGCGGTTCATGGTGGCGTACTCGGCGGTGCACAAGGTCGGAGCGGTCGCCGTCCCCACCAACACGCGCCTGAGCGACGGCGAGCTCGAGCGCCTTCTCGGTCACGCCGAGGTGCGGGTCCTCCTGACCGACCCCGAGCTCTCCCCGCTCGCCCACCGCCTGGCGGGCACGCTGACCGCCCTCGAGCACGTGATCGTCACACCGTCGGTGGAAGACGGCGTGCCCCCCTGGAAATGGGCCGTGCCCGGCTCCGACGATGCCGGCACCTTCCAGGTGGAGGTGAGTGGCGACGACCTGGCCGACATCCTCTACACGTCGGGCACGACCGGGCTGCCCAAGGGTGTCGCCATCCGGCACCGCAACGTGGCACTCATCCCCGGGGCACCCAACCCCAACTATTCGGGTCAGTGCTGGTTGCACGCCAGCCCGCTGTTCACCTTCGCCGGCATCGGCTTCATCTACAACCCCATGCAGCTGGGCCTGTTCGGCGTGTACCAACCGAAGTTCGACGCCGGCCGGTGGCTCGAGGTGGTCGAGGAGCTGCGGCCCCAGTTCGTGTTCCTCGTGCCGTCGATGGCCCAGCTCATCGTCTCGCATCCCCGCTTCGACGACGTCGAGCTCTCCTCCATCGCCATCTGCGCCATCGGCAGCGCCCCGCTCGCGCCCGCCACGTTGCGCGCGCTGCAAGAGCGCATGCCCGAGGCTTCGGTCTCCAACAGCTACGGCATGACCGAGGCGGGGCCCGCCTTCTGCTCCATGCCCAAGGGGGAGTCGCTCAAGCGGATCGGGTCCGTCGGCCAGCCCGTGCCTCCCCTCGAGGTGCGCATCGTCGACGAAGAAGGCCGAGACCTCCCGTCCGGGGAGGTGGGCGAAGCGATCCTGCGCATGCCCGGTCGCGAGCGCGAGTACTACCGCAACGCCGAGGCCACCGCGGGCACGTGGAAGGACGGCTGGCTCTACAGCGGGGACCTGGCCCGCCTCGACGAGGACGGCTACCTCTACATCGTGGGGAGGAAAAAGGACGTCATCATCCGGGGCGGGAACAACATCTACGCCGTCGACGTCGAAGCCGTGCTGCTCGAGCATCCCCAGGTGGTGGAGGCCGCGGTGGTGGGCATCCCCCACACCGTGCTGGGTGAGGACGTCGCCGCCGTGGTCGTGCTCGTGCCCGGGGCGGCGACCACGGCCGAAGAGCTGCGGGAACACTGCGCCGGAGAGCTCGCGGACTACAAGGTTCCCCGTCGCATCGAGATGGTGACGGAGCTTCCCCGCAACGCCACGGGCAAGGTCCTGAAGGCCCGGCTCCAGGACCAGCTGGCCGCGACGCCGCCGCGCTAGGGCCTCGGCGGGGGCCCGGTCCAAGCCGGTCCAGGCCCGGTCCAGGCCCGGTTCCGTCGGCCGACCCTTTCGGCCGGGCCGGTCGACACTCTCGAGCCGGTCGACACTCTCTCAGAGGTGCATCGGCACATAGGGTGCCGGACTTGAGCGATTTCGTGTCGTTCGACGAAATTGGCTTCTCACCTGCGGCGATGTGCCGCCGCAGGTGGCTGTCCCCGGCCCCGTGCCCGTCCGGGGGGCCCCGCCCCGTGCCCGTCCGGGGGTGCCCGGCCCCGTGCCCGTCCGGGGGCCCGGCGAGGGGCGCCGGTCCGAGGCCCCGGTCGAGCGTCGGGAACCACGCCCCGTACCCCCCGAGCCGGGGCAGGTGCCGGGCCCGGAAAAACCGGTGGTGAGCGGGGCCGATGGCAGTCCCGGCCGGTTACAGACCTCTGCCTGATCGGCCGAAATAAAGGGGGTGAGCAGGCCGGACGACAAGAAGCCCTCGCCTGGTGGCGTCGGCTTCCGCGCCCGCCTCGAGTCGAGGTTGGCAGATCGCGCCAACCTCGCCGTCCCTCCCGTCATCGGACTGTTCTGCCTGATCCGCTCCTGGGACCTGATTGCCGACATCCCCTATTGGGTCATCGCCGCCCTGGTGCTCTTCGCCCTGGTCGTGAACTCCGTCAACACCGCGCTGTGGCCCGAGCACACGACAGGATGGCGGCTCGAGGTCCGGGTGGCGGTCGAGATGGCCGTGATCGCCGTCGTCATCTACGGCATCGGATGGGGTGCCATCCTCGCCATCGGCTTCGTCTTCGGGGCCGTCGACGTCATGCGTGGTGCGGGCTCGTCGGCAGCCCGGCCCGCCATCGTCTGGACATTGGTCTGCATCGCCCTGGGCCAGCTGGCCATCGCCGTGGGCGCCGCTCCCACGCTCATTCACCGGCCCCTGGTCGACAGCCTGAGCGCGCTGGACGCGCTCGGCGCGGTGTTCACCATCCTCGTGCTGCAGTGGTTCGCCAAGGCCCGCGAGGCCAGCGAAGGACGGTTCGAGGCTCTCGTCCACGAGGCGAGCGACATCATCGTCGTCTCCGACCACTTGGGGCGGCTCAGCTACGTGAGCCCCGCCTTCGATCGCATCCTGGGCACGTCCGCCACCCGGTTCCGCACCCGCTCGGCCGCCGAGATGGTGCACCCCGACGACCTGGCGAGCATGCTGGCCAGGGCGGGGGAGATCCGGGAATCCGGAAGCCGGGGGATGCACGCCGAATTGCGGTTGCGTCACGTCGACGGCACCTGGAGATGGTTCGAAGTGAAGGTGACCAATCACCTCGACAATCCCAAGGTGCGCGGCATCGTCGGCAACCTTCACGACATCACCGACCGCAAGCTGGCCGAGGAGGCCCTCCGGGAAGCGCACGAGCGCTTCCGCTCCGCTTTCGAGAACGCCCCCATCGGGATGGCCATGGCCGACCTCGAAGGGCGCATCACCAGAGCCAATCCCGCCCTGGGCCGGATCCTCGGGCGCGGCGACGCGGAGCTGTGTGGCATGACATTCGCGGATCTCACCCATCCTGACGACCGCGTGCTCAGCACCTCGGAGATGCATCGCGTCGTCGAGAGCGGGACTGATCAGTACCGGCTCGAGAAGCGCTACCTGCACGCCGACGGTCACGACGTGTGGGTCGCCATCAACGTGTCCTGCGTGCGCGACGAAGACGACACGCCGCTCTATCTCATCGGCCAGATCGAGGACGTCACCGAGGGTCGAGAGCTGCGCGAACGTCTTGCCTTCGCCGCCATCCACGACTCACTCACCTCGTTGCCCAACCGCGAGCTGTTCATGGACCGTCTCGAGGTGGCGCTGCGTCGGGCCGCCCGGGGTCGGCACCACGTGGCCGTGGTCTTCCTCGACCTGGACCGCTTCAAGCTCGTCAACGACAGTCTGGGCCACGACGTCGGAGACCAGGTCCTGCGGGCCGTGGCCGACCGGCTCACCGGCGTCATGCGGGGTAGCGACACCTTGGCCCGGTTCGGCGGCGACGAGTTCACCGTCCTGTGCGACGAGGTCGCCCACGAGGGCCATGCGCTCGAGGTGGCACAACGGCTCGTCACGGCCATGAGCCAACCCCTGGCCCTTCACAGCGGCGAGGTCTTCGCATCCCTCAGCGTCGGCATCGCGCTGTCGAGTGACAGTCTCGAGTCGGGGGCGGTCCTGCTGCGCAATGCCGACGTCGCCATGTACCGGGCCAAGGGACGCGGCCCGTCACGCATCGAGATCTACCGGGAGGACGACGAGCAGAACGTCCTCAGTCGTCTCCGCACTTCGAACGAGCTCCACCGGGCGCTCGAGCGCGACGAGCTGGTGCTGCACTACCAACCGGTCGTCGACCTCCACACCACCACGTTGGTGGGCATGGAGGCACTGGTGCGGTGGCAGCACCCCACCCGGGGGTTGCTCGCCCCGTATGACTTCGTCCCGTTGGCGGAGGACAGCGGGCTCATCGTGCCCTTGGGGGCCTGGGTCCTGAACGAGGCGTGCCGCCAGGTGGCCGAGTGGAGCGCGCTCCGGACGGACGCGGGCCAGGACGACCTCCGGTTGAACATCTCGGTGAACGTCTCCGCCCTGCAGCTGGCCGATCCAGGCTTTCCCGGCCAGGTCGCGGCGGCCCTCGGCGCCTCGGGCATCAATCCCGACCGGCTCTGGCTGGAGATCACCGAGAGCACCCTCATGCGCGACGCCGACGAGGCGGTCCTGGTCCTCCATGCGCTTCGCGAGCTCGGCATCCATTTCGAGATCGACGACTTCGGGACGGGGTACTCCTCGCTCAGCTATCTCAAGCGCTTCCCCGTGGAGACCTTGAAGATCGACCGCAGCTTCGTCGAGGAGCTGGACCAGCGATCCGAGAACGCCGCCATCGTCAGGGCCATCATCGGTCTCGGCGACTCCCTGGGGCTGTCGATCATCGCCGAGGGCGTCGAGCGGCCGGGACAGGCCGCCAAGTTGCAGTCCCTCGGGTGCCACATGGCCCAGGGGTTCCTGTACGGGGAGCCACTTTCGGCCTCCTCGTTGGGGGCGTTCCCGCGCGACGACCTCGGCTCGTGGCACACCCTGCTGGGGTCGGCGGCGTCGTGACCACCGCCAAGAACGGGGCCGAGAACAGAGCCAGGAGCTCCGCCCGTCAGCGGGTCAGCGGCCCGCCGGTCCCAGCAACAGGTCGGCCAGGCGCTGACGCTGGAAGCCCTGGGCCCCGAAGAGCAGGTCGTCCTGCTTGGCCCGGCGGTACAGCAGATGGCAGTCGACGTCCCAGGTGAAGCCCACCCCCCCGTGGACCTGGATGCACTCGGCGGTCACGGCGTCGGCGGCCTCGGCGACATATCCCTTGCACATGGCCGCGGCGCGCTCGCGCTCGGGATCGTCGGCGTCCGAAGCCCACGCCGCGTAGTGCGTCCCCACCCGGGCCAGCTCGAGGTGGTGCAGCATGTCGGCCGCCTTGTGCTTGATGACCTGGAAGGTGGCGATGGGCCGGTCGAACTGCACCCGCACCTTGGCGTACTCCGCCGCCAGTTCCAGCGCACGCTCGGCGGTGCCGACGAGCTCCGCGCACAGGGCCACGTTGACGTCGTCGAGGATCCGGCGCCACAGCGCCTCCTGGTCGCCGGGCGGGCCCATGCGCCGGGCCCGCCGCCCGTCGAGGGTGACGCGGCTCAGCTTGCGGGTGACGTCGAGCGCGGGCACGGGCTCTCCGGTCGGCGCGTCGAGGAGGAACGTGGCCAGCCCCTCGCCGTCGTGGGCGACGACGAGGGCGAAGTCCGCGTGCGCCCCGTCGAGCACCAGCGGTTTGGTCCCTTCGAGCACCCACCCGGTCCCGTCACCGACGGCGCCGTCGCGCCTGGCGCGCGCCCGCACGGTGCCCAGCGGGTCGCCGTGCCCGGGCTCCTCCACCGCCACCGTCCCCCGCCTCCGGCCCGAGGCGAGGTCCTCGAGCACCTCGTCGACACCGAGGCGGACCGCGGCGAGGGTGGCCGCCACCGCCGAGGAGACCACCGGTCCGGGGAACGGCAGCTTCCCCAGCTCCTCCTGCAGGACCACGACGTCGACGAGCCCCAGGCCCAGGCCGCCGGCGGACTCGGGGACGAGCACGCCCAGCCATCCAAGCTCCGCCATGGTGGCCCACAGCCCGGGCGTCACGCCCACGGGGTCCTCGATCATGGCGCGCACGTAGGCGGGCGGTGCCTCTGAGGCCAGCGCGCCCCGCACGGCGGAGCGGAAGCCCTCCTGTTCGGGGGAGAAGGTGAAGTCCACGGGTGAACGCGTCCCTTGCGTTGCCGGGTCTAGGCCAGGCGTTCGATGACGGTGGCGTTGGCCTGGCCTCCGCCCTCGCACATGGTCTGGAACCCGTAGCGACCGCCGGTCGCCTCGAGCTGGTTGAGCAGCGTGGTCATGAGGCGCACCCCGCTCGCCCCCAGCGGGTGCCCGATGGCGATGGCGCCGCCCCGCGGGTTCAGCCGGTCCGGGTCGGGCGAGAAGGCGCGGGCCCACATGAGGGCGATCGCCGCGAACGCCTCGTTGCACTCGACGGCGTCGAAGTCGTCGACCGACATCCCCGTGCGCTCGAGCAGCTTGCGCGTGGCGGGCACCGGTGCCGACAGCACGATGGCCGCGTCCTCGGCGGCCACGGCGAAGGCATGGAACCGCGCCCGCACCGGGAGCCCGAGCCGCTCGGCCACCGAACGCTCGGCGACGAGCATGGCCGCGGCGCCGTCGGTCATCTGCGACGAGTTCCCGGCGGTGATGTCGAGCGCGGTGTCGGGCTCGAAGGACTGCGCGGGGGGAGCGAGGCCAGCTTTTCCAGGGTCGTGTCCCTGCGGATGCCCTCGTCGGTGCTGAGCACCTGGTCGGTGAAGGTGCCCTCGTCGTCACGGATCGGGACGGCGATGGCTTCCTTGGCGAAGTGTCCCGAATCGGTGGCCGCCGCCGCGCGCCGGTGGCTCTCCAGCGCGTACTCGTCCATGTCCTGGCGCGAGATCTTCCACTGCTCGGCGAGCAGCTGGGCCACCCGGAACTGCATCCACAGCCGGCCCTCGATGACGTCGAGGAACGACTTGGGGAACGGGCCGGTCCCGCCCCGGGCGTTCGAGGCCAGGGGCACGCGGCTCATGGACTCCACCCCGCAGGCGATGGCGAGGTCGTAGTGGCCGGCCACCACGCCCGCCGCCGCGAAGTGCACGGCCTGCTGGGACGACCCGCACTGGCGGTCGACGGTGGTCGCCGGCACCGACTGGGGAAGACCTGCCGCCACCCACGCGTTGCGGGCCACGTTGGTCGACTGCTCGCCCACCTGGCTCACACACCCGCCGATGACGTCGTCGATGCGCTCGGGGTCGACCCCCGTGCGCGTCACGATGTGCGTGATGGCGTGGGCAAGAAGGTCGACGGGGTGCCAGTTGGCCAATGCCCCGCCCCGCTTCCCGAACGCGGTGCGGCACGTGTCGACGATGACCGCCTGGCGCGGCGCGGGCACGGGTCAGCCCCGCTTCCGCAGGAAGCCGGGCTCGTCCAGCCAACGGTTGAGCGCCACGGTGCGTTGGTTGCGGACCGAGAAGGTGTGCACGATGCTGCGCCGGATCCGGCGCTGCTGGTCCGGGGTGATCGCCACCTGGCGAAGCAGGTAGTCGGCCTGCTCGCCGTGGTCCTCCTCCGCGTAGGCGTGGACGCGGAAGTTCTCCACCTCGATCCCGTAGTGGTCGCGCATGCCCTCGTACATCTTCTGGGCGTACCCCGTCGACGCCGCAAAGCGTTCCCCCGCCCATCCGAAGGCGGCCAGGCCCTCCTCGTAGGAACGGCGCATGTAGTACAGGGTCGTGAAGACGGTGCCGATCGTCTCGGGCAGCGGCACGTAGGTGTCGAGCTCGGCGTCGGTGATGCCGAGCTGGTGGGCCCACTCGATCTTCATGTCGACGTGGTTGGCGTCTCCGGTGTACCCGGTCTCGTCGGCCAGGTTCTGGAGCCAGTGCGCGAAGTGCTCGCTGGCAGCCAGGGAGACGGCGTCGGTGTCCGGCGCGTTCGCCACCAGCGACCCGAACTCCGAGGTGTACCAGCGCCCGAGGAAGTAGTACTCCTTGGCGAAGCGGCGCAGGTACTCCTCCGACAGGCTCCCGTCGGCGACGGCCTCCCACACCATGTTCTTGGCCGTGCAGATCTCGCTCTGGAGCGTCTCGAGCTCGGCCATGAAATCCTCGACGGGCTTGGCCTGGGACGTCGACCCGCTGCGGCGGATGTCCTTGAACTCTCGGCTGCTGCTCATCGGCCCTCCTCGCAGCTTTCGCACCGGCTCGTATGCCGGGTTCCCTGTACCGGGCTCGTGTACCTGCGCTCGTGCGCCACCCACCAGGGGATGTCGGACGCTCAGTGTAGTAAGTTCACTGACGATGGTGTCAGGTCCGCTGCCCGTACGCCACTGCGTGCCCGGGCCGCTGCGTTCGGCCCGCCCGTGAGCACGATCGACCTCGTCGAGGACGACGACCGGGCCGCGCTGCGCAAGCTGGCCCGCGACGTGGCCGAGCGCGACATCGCCCCCCACGCACCCGGTTGGGACGAGACCGAGGAATTCGCCGAGGCCTCGCTCGAGGCCCTGCGGCGCGCCGAGC
>JARLGQ010000002.1 GCA_031292675.1 Acidimicrobiales bacterium | reverse complement strand
CCACCAGGCCGAGTACAGGAGCCCTCGGCCATGGCTAAACGAAACTATTTGGTGGAGGGCTTATCTGGTGCCGGTAAATCGTGGGTTTACGAGGAGCTGATCCGGCGCGGCTACAAGGCGATCAGCACCGACTGTGCCTGGGCCTATCATGCCGACCCCGGCACCGGCCTCCCGGGCGGGTCCATTCGCCACGACAACTGGGTGTGGGACCGCCAAAAGGCTGTCAGCGAACTCGAAAGCCCGGAACCAGAAGTGCTGTTCGTCTGTGGGAGCAGCCGTGATCTCGACCACTTTCTGCCCTATTTCACCAAGATATTCAACCTCCGCATCGATGATGACACCATGCGTCGCCGCCTCCGAGCGCGCACCGCTGATGACTGGACCCTCAGCCCCGACCCCGCCGACTACGACGTGGCCCTGGCGGCGATGATCGAACTCATGCTCGAGCAGAATCGGAGCGACGAAAAACCGGCCGGAGCGATAGACGTAGACGCTACTCAGCCTCTCAACAAGGTGGTCGACGAATTGCTTCGTTTAGCGGATTGACACCGAATGGAAATTCAGATGCCATCTGGCGCCAACAAACGTGTCATCTGGCGCGAATTACCGAGAGTCGTCGGGCGCGACTTCACGTTACGTGTGAAAGCTCGTGAAATGTCGGCGGGAGATCGCGTTTGGTGACATCTGGTCCATTTCGGACACTCCAGTCTGCACCAATCAGCCTGGCGGAGACCCACAGAGCAATTTCGGCTGGACGGCGATGTCTCGCCTACCGGAAGGTATCGAGCGCCGTCTCCAGCCGGGCCAGAAAGCTACGTCCGAAGGCGCTGTCGCCGGCGACGGCAATGCCGGCGAGATACGCATGAAGGCGCCACAAGTCGCGACGTTCCGCGAAGCCGCCGTCGATGGAAAGGCGCTCTCGGTAGCTGTCGAATACCGCTTTCGGGGCCGGCTCAAAGTAGTCCACGAGGGCGAGGTCCATCTCTGGATGCCCGAAGTACGGTGCCCCATCAACGATCACGGCTCCGGTGTCGGTGCTGACGAAGTTGTTCTGCTGCGCGTCTCCGTGGAGCAAGGTGGGAACTGGTTCCGGCCCGGATAGGCGGTCCAGTCGCCGGAGGACTCCTTCGACCCGAGAGGCCAATGTTGCAGGAAGATGCCGTGCGTCCACTGCGGCTCGGAGGCGGGGACGGAGTCGGCGTTCGGCATAGAACTCGGCCCAGGTCCCCCCGTTGGTGGGCCGATTGTCCTGAGGAAGAGGCCCGTAGAAGCCGTCGAAGGCCTCCAGGCCGAAACGCTCCCCGTGGACGGTGTGCACGGCCGCGAGCGTCGTCCCGATCGAGCTCCAGTCCTCCGGGAGCCGGTCGTGACCGCGACGCCCCTCGAACGCCTCGACGACAAAGACGACGCCACAGGAGACTCGCGCCACTCCGCTGCCAATGACGGCGGGGGTGGCAACGCCCGCCAGGCGGGCGAGGAGGGCGAGACCCTGAAGCTCGGCGTCGAACATGGCGGGCCCGGTGGGGTCGGTGTTCAGTTTGGCGAAGACCGAAAAGCCCTGACCGCGGAGGACGCCGCAGGGGTGAGAGGCCAGATCGTCGAGGTCGTCGAATGCCTGCGCGTGCCATCTACGGCCGAGATGCGACGACACCATCCTCCGGACAGCCGTCGCCACCTCGGGGTCCAGCAAAGGATGGCGCCCGCGGAGAGGAGACACGGGAGGGCTGCCTCTATCGGCGTCGTCGTCGCGGTGCACGTCACCTATCGTGCCCCATGACGGCTCTCGCGCACTCGCCTTTGGCGCCGAATCGTCTGGTCTGATGACTCCATCTCGGGACCCTGCCGGGCCCTGCCCGCGGCGTTCGGCATCGCCTCAGGACCCCGAAGTGCTCACTTTCGCAAGCACTCGCGTGTCACCAAATGAGAATTCGCGTGTCACTTGGCGCGAATAAACGCGTCACTTGGTGCGAATGTCGAGAGTCACCGAACGTGACTTCACACTACGAACAGCCGCTCGTCGTGCCGCAGCTCGTGCACACGTAACAGGAACCGGCTCGCTGCATGACCATGCCGCACTGGTAGCACAGCGGTGCGTCACGCTGTTCGGCGCGGGGTGTCGCCGAGCCCGAGGTAGACGGGGACGATGAGCGTGACGTCGATGCCCGGTCGTCGAGCCCCGACGGCGGTACCAAGCTGATCCCGGCGTCCTCCACCAGATCCTGCTCACGCGTGGCTGCCTCCTCGACGCCGGGCAGTGTCGGCTGCATGCGCTCGGAGGTCGACAGCACGCCGAGCTCCTCGCGCTCCTCGAGGGGTAGGTAGTCGACGGCCAGCCGCCGGAAGATGTAATCCATGAGGCTGGTGGCGATGCGCAGTTCGGGGTCGTCGGTGATCCCGGCCGGCTCGAAGCGCATGTTGCTGTACTTCCGGACGTACGTGGACAGCGGGACACCGTGCTGCAGCCCCAGGCTCACGGAGATCGAGAAAGCGTCCATGAACCCCGCCAGGGTCGAGCCCTGCTTGGAGACCTTCATGAACACCTCGCCCGGTCGTCCGTCGTCGTACTCACCGACGGTCACGTATCCCTCGCAGTCGGCCACTCGGAACGAGAAGGTGTTCGACTTGCGCCGCCGAGGCAGGCGCTCCCGGACCGCTCCCACCACCACGGTGTCACGCGACCGGTTCTGGGACTGGGTGAGCGCAGCTTCGAGCTCCGCGATCCTTGCCGCCGCGGCGCGGTCCCGGGCCTCGGCATCCGACCCGGGCGGAGCGACGTCGCCCCCCTCCTTCTTGGTCGTGGAGAGAGGCTGGGCGACTTTGCAGTTGTCGCGGTAGATGGCGACGGCCTTGATGCCCATCCGCCACGCGTCGAGATGGAGCTGCTCGATGTCCTCGACGGTCACGTCCTCGGGAACATTGACCGTCTTGCTCACGGCGCCGGAGAGGAAGGGTTGGACGGCCCCCAACATCCGGATGTGCCCGGTGTAGTGGATGGTGTTGTCGCCCATCGAACAAGCGAACACCGCCATGTGATCGCCACTCAGGTGCGGCGCGCCGACGATCGACATGTGCTCGTCCAGGTACGAGATGATGTCGTCGATCTGCTCCGGCATGTAGCCGAGCCTCGCCAGCGCACGCGGCACGGTCTGGTTGACGATGGACATCGTCCCGCCTCCGACGAGCTTCTTGGTTTTCACGAGGCCGAGATCGGGCTCGACCCCCGTGGTGTCGCAGTCAAGCATCAGGGCGATGGTGCCCGTCGGGGCGAGGACGCTCGCCTGAGAATTGCGCACGCCGAACTGCTCTCCGAGCTCGACGGCGTCGTCCCACGCCTCTTGGGCGGCGGAGAGCAGCTCCATCGGGACGAGTTCCTCGTCGATCTTGGCGACCTCGGTCCGGTGCATCTGCAGAACGTTGAGCATCGCCTCGCGGTCGGCATGGAAGCCAGCGAAGGGTCCCATCCGCGACGCCGTTCGGGCAGACACGGCGTAGGCGTGGCCCGTCATGAGCGCCGTGATCGACGCAGCCCAGGCACGACCCTCGTCGGAGTCATAGGGCAGGCCCTGCGCCATCAGCATTGCGCCCAAGTTGGCGTACCCGAGGCCAAGCTCGCGGTACCGGCGTGAGTTTTCGGCGATCTTCTCGGTCGGGTAGTCGGCATTGCCGACGAGGATCTCCTGCGCCGTGAACACAACGTCAACAGTGGTGTTGAAACCCTCGGTGTCGAAGCTGTCGTCCTCGCGCAGGTACTTGAGCAGGTTGATCGACGCAAGATTGCAGGCGCTGTTGTCGAGATGCATGTACTCGGAACAAGGGTTGCTTCCGTTGATCCGGCCGGCGTTGGGGGCGGTGTGCCAGCGGTTGATGGTCGTGTCGAACTGCATGCCGGGATCCGCGCATTCCCACGCGGCGTGGGCGATCTGGCGGAACAGATCGCGGGCCTTGACGATGCGGACGGCCGAGCCGTCGGTTCGGGCGGTGAGCGCCCAATCGGCATCGTCGAGAACGGCCTGCATGAACTCGTCGGTCACGCGCACCGAGTTGTTCGCGTTCTGGTACTGGATCGAGAACGAGTCGGACCCGTCCAGGTCCATGTCGAAGCCGCCGTCCCGCAGGACGCGCGCCTTGCGCTCTTCGAGTGCCTTGCACCAGATGAAGTCTTCGATGTCGGGGTGGTCGTCGTTGAGGATGACCATCTTGGCGGCCCGCCGGGTCTTCCCACCCGACTTGATCGTCCCCGCCGAGGCGTCGGCCCCGCGCATGAACGACACCGGGCCCGATGCCGTGCCGCCTCCCTGGAGCCTTTCGACCGACGCCCGGATGCTCGACAGGTTGACGCCTGCGCCCGATCCACCCTTGAAGATGATTCCCTCTTCCCGGTACCAGTTGAGGATCGAGTCCATCGCGTCGTCGACGGCGAGGATGAAGCAGTTGTGCACCCGCAACCCGGCACTCAGGTACTCGCCGCTCTCGGTCTGGATGTCGTAGACGTCCATCTCTTCGAGCTCTTCGACACGATCGATCTCCACCGCCGCAAAGGAGCCGGGCCCGGAGGACTCGGTGAGACACCATTCAAGAAGTTCACCGGCACGAAGCTCTCCGGCCGGTACGAAACGCCCGTAGTTGTCGTCACTGCACTTCCACACCAGGTGGTCAGCCGTGACCTCCAGCTCGTGTCCTGCATTGGTGACGATCCGGAGGACCTTCTTCCTCCCGTTGTGCTTGACAGCCACGACCCGTGTCAGCCCGAACGCGTCGAAGACCTTGGCCCCCACGCGGTTCTCCTCGACGAGCTGGCCGATGGGCACGAGGCCTTCAGGAGTGCTCACCAGGGCGTGGTACGGCTGGCAAGCCGAGGCCTGCTGCGGCACGCCCTGGACGCCGATGTTGAACCACACCGGGGAGTTGAAGGCGGCGCGCTGGTTCACGATGATGTGCTTTAGCTCGTCGCGGAACGTCTCGGCTTCGGCGTCGTCCTCGAAGTAGCCGTCCCTCATCCCCCACTCGGTGATGGCGTCCACCACTCGGTCGGCGACCTGCTTCAAAGAGGTCTCGCGCTCGGCGGTGCCGGGGGTGCCGCGGAAGTACTTCTGCGCCAGGATGTTGGTGGCGTTGAGGCTCCAGGTGGCGGGAACCTCGACGTCGAGCTGCTCGAAGGCGATGCTCCCGTCGCGGTAGTCGGTGATGCGCGAGTCGCGCCGCTCCCATGCGAGCTCGTCGTAGGGGTGGACCCCTTCGGTGGTGAAGTGCCGCCGAATGCCGATAGCGGTCCGCTGCGGGGCGATTGCCATGATCGTCGTTCCACCCTTTCCTTGG
>JARLGQ010000141.1 GCA_031292675.1 Acidimicrobiales bacterium | reverse complement strand
AGGAGAAAGCTTCGGATCTCGTCGGGCTGTCGGGCGAGTACCTCGTCCACCAGGTAATCGACGATGTAGCGGTCGTTGCCGGTGAAACCGGTGATGAAGCCGGCAACGTCGTCGCGTCCTTGCATCGAAAGCGCTGCGAGCTGCAGGGCGGCGATCCAGCCCTCCGTACGGGTTTCAAGTGCATGAACGGCCTCGGGCCGCAGGTCAAGACCCATGACGTCGTTGAGATACGTCGAGGCCTCCTCGGGAGTGAAGCGCAAATCCGCGGCGCGGATCTCCACCAGATCTCCCCGTGCGCGAAACAGCGCCAGCGGCAGCCGCGGGTCGGCCCGGGTGGTGATGAGCAGGTGGGTGTGGGCCGGGAGGTGCTCCAGCAGAAAAGTTACGCCCTCTTGGATGCCTTGGTCATCTATGAGGTGGTAGTCGTCGAGCACCAGATACAACTCGCCTGACAGCGCGTCAAGCTCATTGACCAGGGCGGCGAGCACCCCCTCGGTCGTGGACCCGCTTGCTTCGAGGAGTGGGAGGAGGCCGGCGCCGAAACCAGGCACAGCGGTCTCGACCGCGGCAACGAGATGAGGCCAGAAGATAGGGGCTCTATTATCGCTCTTGTCGAGGGCCAGCCAGGCGACGGTGTGGCCGTGGCCTGCAACCGCCGCGAGCCACTGGGTGAGCAGGGATGTCTTGCCGAACCCGGCCGGCGCTGAGACAAGGACCAGTCTCGACGCCAACCCACGCTTCAGGCGATCAATCAGTCTCGCCCGCCCGATGAGTCCCGACCGCGGTGCGGGCACGTGCAACTTGGTCGCAACCAGTGCGCTTTCCACGGGCGTCTCCTCTCTCGAGTCGGCCGGTGGACGATCCGGGGCAACCAATCCTGTCAGACACGCCTCTTGACGAGGCCGGGGGGCCCTCCCACCTGGCAACTCGGCCCTCCCCGCGAAACAGAGCCACCCTCGTCAAACGAGGGCCTCCGTCGCCCGTCGGCATCCTCCAAGGCCAATCCGCCGCGTTTCACCAGGTGAATCACCTCATGTGGTGAGGACTGGTCACCACATTCGCTCATACCTTGCCATCAGAGAGCGAGAGATTCGCAACCGACCAGAACAACGGAGGAAACGCCATGAGCCAGACACCCTCGGGAGCTGGCAGCCAGCAAGAGGTCGGGTTCTACGAGATCCGCCTGCGGGGCCATCTCGCTCCGCGCTGGACAACCCGGCTCGAGGTCTTGAGCCTCACCAATGAAGACGACGGCACCACCACCATCCGCGCTCGGACGGTCGATCAGGCCGCCTTGCACGGCTTGCTCGACAAGATCCGCGACCTCGGCCTGACGCTGATCTCGGTCGCGGCCCTGGACCGGACTGGCCCAGACGAGACACCCATCGTTGCCCAGTAGTCACGCATCACGCCCACCAAGCCCTTCAAAGAAAGGACGAACAATGATCGAGGCGCAGCTCCTCACCAAGCGCTACGGCAAGACGGTTGCGGTCAACGGAGCTTCGTTCGCCGTCCAACCCGGTCGCGTGACCGGTTTTCTCGGCCCCAACGGAGCTGGGAAGTCCACCACCATGCGGATGATCCTCGGCTTGGACACGCCGAGCTCCGGCGATGTACGGGTCAACGGCAAGCCGTATCACCAGCTCGCCGATCCTCTCCGGTCGGTCGGGGCGCTGCTCGACGCCAAGGCCATCGTCGGTAGCCGCAGCGCCGCCAACCACCTCACGTGGCTAGCCGACAGCAACGACATCGACCGGCGTCGTGTGAGCCAAGTTCTCGACATCGTCGGGCTCAGCGACGTAGCAGACAAGCGGGTCAGCACCTTCTCGCTGGGCATGAACCAGCGGCTGGGCATCGCCGCTGCGCTCATCGGCGACCCCGAGACCGTGATGTTCGACGAGCCGATCAACGGCCTCGACCCGGACGGGATCCTCTGGATCCGCAACCTCATGAAGTCGCTGGCGTCCGAAGGTCGCACGGTCTTTCTCTCGAGTCACCTCATGAGCGAGATGGCCCAGACCGCCGATCACCTGCTCGTCATCGCCAGGGGTCGCATCATCGCCGATGCCAGCACCGACGAGTTCGTCAACCGCCACTCGGCCCCGAGCGTCCGGGTCCGGGCGGTGGAGCAGGGCGAGCTGGCCAACGCCCTGACACAGCGCGGCGCGCTCGTCGAGGGCGCTCCCGACGGCTGCATGGTCGTGACAGGACTCGACGCCGCCGCTGTCGGTGGGGCCGCTTCGGCCCACGGCATCACCCTCATCGAGCTTGCGCCGCAGGTAAGCACGCTCGAGGAGGCGTTCTTCGACTTGACCCGAGATGAGACCGACTTCCACGCCGGCCAGCTGACCGGCTCCACGAAAGGAATCTGACATGAGTGTCACGACCTACCCGACCACTCCGGCACTGCCGGTGCGAGCAACCAACATGACGACCAACTTCAGCAGAATCCTCAAGGGGGAGTGGACGAAGGTTCGCACCCTTCCTTCCACATGGCACACGGCCCTCTTTGCCTTGGTCTTCTCCATCGGCACGGGCGCCCTCCTTGTGATCTCCCAAGCCAGTCAGTGGCACGCCATGACGCCTGCGCAGCAGCGAACGTTCGATGCGACGAGCTGCTCGCTGTTTGGCATCATGATCGCCGCCGTACTTCTCGGGTCGCTCGCCCTACGGTCGGTGACCGCCGAGTATGCCTCCGGCATGATCCGCTCGACCTTTACCGCCATGCCGACGAGGCGACTCGTGCTTGCGGGCAAAGCGGCCATCGTGGCGGCATTCGCCTTCCCTGTGGTGCTGATCTCCAATTTCGTCGCCTTCGTAATCGGCCAGCGGATCTTCGCCGCTAAGCACCTCCAAGTGACCCTCGGCCATCCCGGCGTGTTGACGGCGATCTGCTTTGGCGCTCTCGCAGTTAGCCTCATCGCCGTCATCGGAGTCGGTCTCGGCGGCGTTATTCGACACACTGCAGGGGCAACTGCTGCGATGGCGGTGGTCATCGTTGGAGGAGTCACGTTCGGCCAGCTTCTTCCGGCGGGCCTGCGTGGGTACCTGCCCGGCACCGCCCTCCAGGCGGCCGTGACCGTGCACCGCTCGCCCGGGATCCTCGCACCAGGCGCGGCCATCGTGGTCCTCGGGGTGTATGCGGCGATTGCACTGGCGGCGGCTTCGATACGCGCAGCACACCGCGACGCCTGACTCGGTGCTTTTGCCCAGTCATCCCACGAACTATCGCCAATGAACCGATAACAGCCACAAGCGGTATTCACAGCTACGACAAGATGCCGATATTCGATGAGCACAACAGAGGAGCGGGCTCGGCGGCGGCTATCTGTAACACGTTGTCGTAAGCCCGTAGGGCGTCGTGAACACGCCGCCCTTGAGCCTCATCCAGAACCAACAGTCGACGCGATGCCCCGCACCTTTCGTAAAGGTCAACGGCGGAGCCATGCCACCGAGAGTGTCTCCGTGAAGTGCATACAGACCCGTTTTGATTTCACCGGACGTCACGGCTTCACCGGACTTTACGTGAGCGGCCTTGACAGCCGCAGCGAGAAGTTGCCCCGATACCCACTGGAACACGATCGTCTCGCCAAACAAAGGAGAGGTAAGTACCGAAGGAGCGTATCTGTGCAGAGCGGCTCTCATTGCCTTCATTCCTGAGTTCGCTCTAACCGAGAATGGAATGTCTGACTGGATGGCGAGCAGGTTGTCTCTGAGACCCGGCGTCGAGGTATCGCTGAGAGCGACGGCACTCCCGTCCACGACGTCGATCGGGGTGTAGCCCTGCTTGGCACAGTCCGCCACTGCATGTTGAACGACCACAGCGGCCTCGACCACAATGAGGGCTTGTGCCCCACTTTGCTTGGCCGCCAGGCACGGCGCTACGTAGTTCGGTGCTGCATAGGCGATTTGTGTGGCGTAAACCAAGGGCGTCTTGAGGGTCCTCGCCAAGGTTCTTACGTAGGGCACGCTTTCGGCACAGCCCGGCGTTTCGGCACAATAGAAGAAGGCGGTGCTCTTGGCGCCTGCCTCCTTTACCGCTACGACGACGGAGGCTTCCAACGCATCGACAGTCTGACCCTCAGGGAACCAATCCGGGTCGGTATTGAAGATCGACCCCCCTAGACCTCCGCCCACGACGGGAACGTTGTGCTTGTTGGCAAAGGCCTCCCACACAGTGTCAAAACCACTATCGTCCACGATGGCGACCACGTGATCCGTCATGATCATCGTCTCAACCTCGCTGCGTGACGTTGCCGGGTTGGTGAGGTCATCGGAAAAGAACACATCGACCTTGTGCCCGTTGATTCCGCCTGCCGCGTTGGTGGCACTCGCCCAAGCCTTGTATGTCGCTTCGTCGCCGACCAAGCTCGAGGCATATGCTCCCGTGCAGCTGCAAATCAACCCCACGTTTATGGGCGATCCAGCAGTGGAAGAGGTCTGTCCGCAGCCAGAAAGCAGGGAACTGACCACGAATATGCTCATGATCGAGACCACGAGCGATACCTTGCGGACCATGCCGTCTCCCCCTTGATATTCGATCACTGAATGGGACTTATCTCGATCCCAAAGTAGCGCTTGAAGATCTCGTCGCCCTTAAGCTCATCGGCCGATCCCGTGAACACCACTTCGCCGCGGTTGAGCAGGCAGGCCGAGTCGGCCAGGGCCAAGGCGCGGGTGACGTACTGCTCGACCAGGAGAACCGACACCCCGGTGGTGGCGATCTCCGCCAAGGTCTCGAAGATGCGGTCCACGATGATGGGGGCGAGCCCGAGGGACACCTCGTCGACGACCACGATCTTGGGCTCGGAGGCGAACGTCCGCACCAAGGACAGCATCTGCTGTTCCCCCCCACTGAGGCTCCCCGCTATCTGCTTCAAGCGGGTGGCGAGCGCTGGAAAGGACGTCACGGCCTTCTCAATGGTGGCGGACTCTTTGCCCTTGGACGACTGGAGGATGAGGTTGTCCCTCACGGTCAGCGAGGGGAAGATCCCCCGTCCCTCGGGGAGACTGCACATACCCCGGCGAGACATGTCGTACGGCTGCTTCCCGGTGACATCCTCTCCGTTGAGGATGATCCGCCCGCTCATGGGCTTGATGACGCCCGAAGCCACTCGCAAAAGCGTCGTCTTGCCGGCCCCGTTGGGCCCGAGGAGAGCCAGGACCGTGGAGTCGGGAACGGACAGCGTCACATCGCGTAGCACCACCGTGTCGCCGTAGCCGGCCGTGATGTGCTCCAGCTCTAGCACTCAGGTTCCCCCTCTCGACGGCGCCGCCCCGGTGCAGATGCCGGCTCGCCGACGCCTTCGCTCACCGCGACCTCCTGGGCGGGGCTGACGGCCGCGGCCGCGACCCTCTCGGAGCCGAGATAGGCCGCGCGCACGACGTCGCTGGCCACCATCTCTTCCGCGCTGCCCTCGAAGACCAGGCGGCCGAAGTCGAGCACGTAGACGTAGGCACAGACCTGTCGCACCAGGGCCATGTCGTGCTCGACTACCAGGATGCCGGTGCCGCGCTCGGCCACCACGCCGGACAGCACGTCGCCGAACTGGACGGTCTCGGTGGCATCGAGCCCGGCGGAGGGCTCGTCCAACAGAAGCAGGTCGAAGGGCCCCGCCAGGACACGGGCGAGCTCGACCAGGCGGCGCTGGCCGGTGGGGAGCAGCCCGGCCTGGACGTCGGAGAGCCGGCCGATCCCGGTCAGCTCCATCGCCTCGTCGACCGCTCGCTGCACCACGCCGCGATCCCGACGTCTCTCCACCAACTGGGTGATGGGGTTGGCCCCGGCCATGGCCGCTTCGCGCCCCAGCACGACGTTCTGGCGCACGGAGAGCGAGTTGAAAAGCTCGGCCTTCTGGAACGTCCGCCCGAGCCCGAAGCGCGACCGCCCCGCCGGACCCATCCCCGTCATGTCGCGATTGTGCAGGAGCACCTTCCCGGCGGTCGGCTTGAGCAGACCCGAGCAGGCGTTGAAGGTCGTCGTCTTGCCGGCCCCGTTCGGCCCGACCAACCCAGTGATGCGCGCCATCGGCGCGTCGAGGATGATGTTGTCGACGGCCCGCACCCCGCCGAACCGGACCGATAGCTCGCGCACGGCGAGACCGGCCTTGTCCGGGACGCCCACCGCCACGCGTCGGGCCATCTCGCGATCTGCCCGGGCACTCTCCTTCTCCTCCGCCGCCGCGTCCGAAACCAGCTCATCGAGCTCTCCCTCCGCTAGGACGGTCTCGGGTGCTCGGCCGCCCCAGCGGTCGATGACCCTGACCAGACCCAGGGGCACCGAAGGGACACGGTTCACCTGCACCGCGAAGGTGGCGGCCGAGAGCCCGAAGAGCATCGACTCGTAGTAGTAGATGTTGCCGAGGTTGATGTAGCCGGGAATGACCGCGAAGGTGATCCCGGCCACGATGGCGTACCACGGATCGCCCATCACGATGAGGACGACGACGGCCACCATGGTCAACGAGGAGAACGAGCTGTAGTTGGTGCCCAGGCCGTAGTCGTACAGGGAGGCCAGCAGGGCGCCGGCGATAGCGGCCAGTCCGGCCGTGATGCAGAACACCAGTACCTTCATGACGTTGGTCGTCGCCCCTTGGGTTTCGAGGGCCACGGCCGAATCGGAGAGACCCTTCAACAGGCGTCCCATGCGGCCGCGCAAGATGGACTGCACGGCGACGACCGTCAGCACCACGAAGACGAGCAGTACGTAGTAGAACCCCTTGTCGCTAAAGAGCTGCCAACCGAAGATGGTCACGTCCGGCCGAGGGGCCGGGATGCCCGAAGTGGTCGGCCCGAACATGGGGCCGGTTTGGTAGAACATCTGCTCGAGCAGGATCCCGAACCCGTAGGTGCCCAGGGCCAAGAAGACCCCCGAGAGGCGGATGGCCGGGATGGCGATGATGGCGCCCACCGGCATGGCCACCAGCCCGGCCAGGAGCAGCGCCCCCAGCCACGGGACGTGCCAATCGACGGCGAAGTGCCCAAACGCCGCCGCTCCGACGGCGGCGAAGGCCAGGTGGCACAGCGAGATCTGACCCGAGGTCTTGATCAGCAGGCCGAGCGACAAGAAGAGCATGACGTAGACCAGACCGCTCGACCAGGTCACCAGCTGCGTGCCGACGAAGGCGGGCACGTAGGCGAAGAATGCCAGGGCGATGGCGGCCGCCACCAGCCTGATCCGCGTCGGTGCATACCACGACTGGCGCAGCGGCACGGAGGTCATCACGCGACGTTCGGCCAGCCTGGCCCGGGGCATGACGATGAGGACGATGAACAAGATGATGAATGGCAGTCCGACCGAGAGCCCACCCAACCACGAGACACCGGCGGCGTACTTGGTGGCCAGGGCGTCGACCACACCGACGAACAGGCCGCCGGCGAACACGAGGGGGAGGTTGGAAAAGTAGCCGATTGCCGCCGCGCCGAAGGCCGACACGACCAACAGGGCGATCGTGTAGGCATCGAGGTTCAGCGATGGGGCGATGAGGAGGCCGGCCATGGAGGAGAAGATCGTGCCGATGATCCAGGCCCAGCGGCGCACGACCACGGGATTGGTGCCCGTCATCGAGACGAGCTCAGGATTGTCGACCACGCCCCGCATCTCCACCCCCAGGCGCACGAAGCGGAAGAAGTAATACAAGAACGCCGTCGCAGCGACGGAGATGATCGTCTCCGTGATCTGATCGAACCCGATATTGACGCCGAGGAACCGGACGGTGTGGGTGTCGAGGAACGATGGGAAAGAAGTGTTGGAGTTGCCGTACCAGATCTCCCCCAGGCCGACCATGAAGATCAGGATCCCGACGGTGGAGACGACCTTTAAGGTGGCCGTGGCGTTCTCGAGCGTGCGGGCGACCAACTCCAGGACGAGGCCCTCAAGCGGCGAGAGCACGAAGAGGCAGAGGGCCGCCGCATAGGGCCAGGGCATGCCGTGCTCGGTGTGCAACCAGTAGAAGACGAACACCGCTAGGGCGGCAACGGCTCCGTAGGCGAAGTTGAAGATCCCCGACGTCTTGTACGTCAGCACCAGACCCACGCCCGCCAGGCCGTAGACCGCTCCGGTGGTGATGCCTATGACGATGAACGGAAGGAAATCTGACAACGGCGAATGCCCCCACCGCGTTTCGACGGAATGGACGGATGCTCACCCAGCTCTTAATGGACCCTAGAGGACACTATTCGAACCCCTCTTCACCAGGAGAAATGGGAAATCAGAACCGTGTCACACATGGCCTGACTTGATCAATCTGCGGGTCCGGACAGCCATCGGCGAGCTCTACGACCATGTCTTCAGTGAGTCCCGGGACAGCGCAACCATCAGGTGCCGTCGTGTTCCGCCTGACGGCTCGAGAAAGGTTCAGCGCCGACTCGCACCCGAGGAAATCGAGGAGCTCGTCGCCAACTACCTGGCGGGAGCGACGGCGGTCGCCTTGGCCGGCAAGCACTCGGTTCACCGGACCACCGTCTTGGCCCTTCTCGAACGCCACCGGGTATCCAGACGAGGACGGGTGCTGACCCCTCACCACATCGAACGAGCGGTTTCTTCTAACGCCTCGGGACGCTCTTGTGCCTCGATCGGCAAGGGGCTCCGGGTCAATCCCGAGACGTTCCGGCAGGCCCTGTTGAAGGCTGGCGTGGCCATGCGCAGGCCCGGGCGTCCACGACCACCGCAGGAGTCTTGAGTCCCCTCGATTGGCGATATCGGACGGTTTCAGGGCCCTGGAAGCACTCCCCTACCCGCCCGCCTCCCAAGGGCATTTTCGTGCGGCAACGCCAGACAGCTACCTTGACCGGATATATGGAGCCAGAAATCTCTGGAACGTTGCTGCTCGACCCAGCGGTGATCGACGATCCATATCCGTTCTATGGCCAGCTTCGTGCCCAGGCACCGGTCTGGGAGATCCCTGGCACGGGCTTGTACACCGTCAGCACTTTTGAGTTACTGACCGAAGCAGCCGGCCGGGTCGAGGACTTCTCGTCCAATCTCGGGGTTCTGCTCTATCGAGACGACGCTGGTCTTCCCTGCCGTCTTGCGTTCGGTGACGGTGGCGCACAGGCGCTCGCCACGGCTGATCCACCCATGCACGCTCTGCACCGCAGCACCGTATTCCCCGAACTCGTCGCCAAGCGCATGGATGCACTTGAGCCAGACATCGTCGATATCGCGGATGGGTGCGTTACCCGGGCACTGGAGAGCGAGCCCGCAGAGTTCATGTCCATGATCGGTAATGTCGTGCCGATCACCGTGATCAGCCACCTCATCGGGTTCCACAACAGCGATATCGATCAACTCTTGACTGCGGCGTTCGACTCCACGGCGATGCTGGGGTCGACGCTGTCCTACGACGAGTTAGAGCAACTCATCGCCCGGAGTTTCGAGATCCAGACCTGGCTCGCCGACCAACTCTCGACGGCGCTGAAAGCGCCCGGCGACGATCTTCTGGGTGCCGTCGCCCGGGGTGTCCGGGATGGAGTCTTTAGCGACTATGAGGGTCTCGTCATTCTCCACACCCTGCTGAGCGCCGGGGGCGAATCCACCACGAGCCTGCTCGGCAACGCCGTGCGTCTTCTGGCCGAGCACCACGATCTGCAAGACCACCTCCGCCGAGACCCTGAGCAGATCCCGAAGTTCGTCGAAGAAGCACTCCGCCTGGAGCCGCCGTTCCGCTACCACATGCGCTCTGTGCCCAAGGACACGACGCTCGGCGACGTCAAGATCCCCGCAGGGGCGACCGTCCTGCTGCTGTGGGGTGCTGCCAACCGGGACGCCGCCGAGTTCGATCGGCCTAACGAGGTCGATCTCCAACGGCGAGTGCCGAAACGACATCTGGCATTCGGACGAGGAATCCACCACTGCGTCGGTGCACCCCTGGCCCGCATCGAGGCCCGGATCGTGCTCACCGTGCTACTGGAGCGCGCAAGGAGCATCACCCTTGACCCCGAACATGCGCCCCGGTGGGCCAACAGCCTCATGGTCCGGCGCCACGAAGAACTTCCCGTGCGGCTCGCTCTCTGCTGAGGCTCACCTGAATTACCGGCAAGCCGCAAGGTACCGCTTGTTCGCGCCCCGGCCCGGGGCCGACGGAGCTGTTTCCGCTGCCGAAAGGATCCCGATGTCTAAGGTCCGTCTCCGGATTCCCCTTTGTCGGACACGTGTCTGGACGGTAGTTTCCATCTGGGCGATGGGCCGGCGGCCCTGACGAATCGACGTGAGCGGAGGACCGTGTGAACTCTGTCCAAGACCGAAAGATCCGAGTATTCCAAGTCGCAACCGGCAACGTCGGTTCCGAGATGATCAAGCGAATCCGTCGCCATCCTGACCTGGAGCTGATCGGGTTGCACTGCTACTCCGCCGACAAGGTCGGCAGGGACGCCGGTGAGATCGTGGGACTGCCCCCCGTCGGCGTCACGGCTACCGGAACCGTCGGGGAGATCATCGCCGCGCGGCCCGACTGTCTCACCTTCCACGGCGTATTCCCCGACGTGGATCTCTACGAGCAGATTCTCGAGGCAGGAATCAACATCGTCACCACCGCAGACTGGATCACCGGCCACCACCGCAACGCGAACCATCCGCACTCGTCGGGACAGATGGAAGAAGAGGTCATCCAGGCGGCCTGTGAGCGTGGCGGATCAACCTTCTACGGAACGGGAATGAATCCTGGGCTCGCCCAGATCCTCACCATCGTTCACTCGGCAGATGTGACCGAAATCGAGCGAGTGCTGTGTAAAGAATCTGTCGACGTATCGTGCCATCATTCGGTCGACACCTGGAACGAGGTTGGGTTCGGTCGCCCAGTCGATGACCGGGCTGTCCCGGGGATGCTCGAGAAGTACACCCGGGTCTTCGAAGACGCTGTCCGCCTCATGGCCGACTGCATGGACCTCACCCTCGATGACGTGCGCTTCGAGTACGAACTCGGTGCATGCACCAAGAACGTCGACCTCGGCTGGTACCAGCTGCCAAAAGGCTCGCTCGGCGGGTGCTACCTCAAGTACATGGGGATCGTCGACGTCGAGCCTCGGATCGAGATGCATCTGGAGTGGCAGATGACACCCCACACCGACCCGCACTGGGACATCCAGGGCTGCTACATCACTCAAATCGACGGGGATCCCTGCATCTACTCCAAGCACATGATCTTCCCGAAGCCGGGGACGGACTTCTCCTCTCCGGAGGCCTTTGCGTCGGTCGGCATGACAATCACAGGTATGCCGGCCCTCAATGCCATCCGCTCTGTGGTCTCCGCTCCGCCCGGGATTATCACCAGTGCGGATCTCCCGCTGCGCGCGTTCGCTGGACGCTTTGCACCAGGGATCTTGGGACGATGACCCTCGACGCTGT
>JARLGQ010000014.1 GCA_031292675.1 Acidimicrobiales bacterium | reverse complement strand
TCGCCCATCTCGTCGGCGAGTGTGGGTTGGTACCCCACCGCCGAGGGCATCCGGCCCAGCAGCGTCGAAACCTACGAGCCGGCCTGGACGAACCGGAAGATGATGTCGATGAACAGCAGCACGTCCTGGTTCTTCACGTCCCGGAAGTACTCCGCCATGGTGAGCGCGGCCAGCCCGACCCGGAGGCGCACACCGGGAGGTTCGTCCATCTGCCCGTACACGAGGGCCGCCTTGTCGATGACGCCCGACTCCTGCATCTCGAGCCAGAGGTCGGTGCCTTCGCGGGTGCGCTCCCCCACCCCGGCGAACACCGACACACCGCCGTGGTTGAGGGCCACCCGGTTGATCATCTCCTGGATGAGCACGGTCTTGCCCACACCGGCGCCGCCGAACAGGCCGATCTTGCCGCCCTGGACATACGGCTCGAGCAGGTCGATCACCTTGATCCCGGTCTCGAACATCTGTGCACGGGGCTCGAGCTGGTCGAATGCCGGGGAGTCGCGGTGGATCTCCCACCTGTCCTCCACGGGGCCGATGTCGTCGGTGTCGAGCGACTCACCGAGCACGTTGAAGACGTGGCCCAGCGTGGCGTCTCCCACGGGCACGGCCAGCCCACGACCGAGGTTGCGCACCGGCGTACCCCGGTGCAGGCCGTCGGTGGCCTTGAGGCACACGCAGCGGACCCGGCCTTCCCCGATCTGCTGGGCCACCTCGGCGGTCACGGTGATCTTGGTGCCCTCGAGTTCGAGGTCCATCTCGACGGCCATGTTGATCTCGGGTAGCGCGTGCGGTGGGAACTCGACGTCGACGACCGGTCCGGCGATGGCGACCACTCGGCCGTTGGGGTGATTCCCGTTGTCGCTGGTGGCCGGCTCGGTGACTGTGGTTGTCATGGTTTCCTTTGCTTCCTATTCGATTTCGGCCTTGGCAGCCTGGCGCAGAGCCTCGGCCCCGCCGACGATCTCCATGATCTCGGTGGTGATGGCGTCCTGACGGGCGCGGTTCATGTCGCGTGTGAGCTTCTTGGCCAGCTCGTCGGCGTTGTCGGTGGCCGCCGCCATGGCCCGTTGCCGTGCCGTGTGCTCGCTGGCGGCAGCCTCGAGAAGGGCGCCGAACACGGCGGCCTCGACATAGCGGGGCACCAGCTCGACGAGCAGATCGGGGGCTTCGGGCTCGAATTCGGTGTAGCCCTCCCGCCGGGCCCGCTCGTCTTCGCCGTCCGCGTCACCCGTCGGCTCGGGTAGCGGGAGCACCTGGCGGGTCTCCACCACCTGTGTGCCCGCGGAGAGGAACCGGGTCGAGACGATCAGGACCTGGTCGACGTCTTCGGTCAGGAACGGCGGCGTGATGGCCTCGGCCACGGCCCGGGCGTCTTCGAAGACGGGGCGGTCCGAGAAGCCGGAGAACGACTTCTCGGCGGTGAGCTTCCGGAAGCGGAAGAACGACTGGGCCTTGCGGCCCACGCTGACCAGACGGTACTCGACCCCCTGTGCCTCCAACGCCCGCGCCGTGCGTTCGGCGAGACGGAGCACGTTGGCGTTGTACGCGCCACACAGGCCCCGATCGGCGACGACGGCGACGACGAGCACACGCTGGGGCGACTCGGGGACGCCCAGCACCCGCCCTGCGGTATGCCCGGCATCGGCTGCCGCCTCGGCCAGGATCTCCGCGATTCCCTTCAGATAGGGTCGGAACCCGGCCAGGCGGTTCTGGGCCCGCACGATCTGGGACGCCGCGATCAGCTCGAAGGCCCGCGTGATCTTCTTCGTCGCCTCGACGGTGCGGATGCGACGTCGGAGGACCTTTTCCTGGCCACCGGCCATGGCTCAGTCACCCTCGATGGCGACGAAGGTGTCCTTGAACGCCTGCAACGCCGCCTTCAGCTGGGACTCGTCGGGCAAGGTCCCCTGCGTGCGGATGTGATCGAGGATCTCGGGATGGCCGGCCCGCATGAACTCGAGGAGCTCGGCTTCGAAGCGGCGCACCTCCGCCACGGCGACCTGGTCGACCCAGCCATTCGAACCCGCGTAGATCACCACCACCTGCTCCTCGACCGGCAAGGGCGCGTTCTGTGACTGCTTGAGCAGCTCGGTCAGGCGGTATCCCCGGTCGAGCTGGGCTTGGGACACCTTGTCGAGCTCGGACCCGAACGTGGCGAACGCTTCGAGCTCACGGAACTGCGCCAGGTCGATCTTGAGCGTCCCCGCCACCGACCGCATGGCCTTGACCTGGGCGGCACCACCCACACGGGAGACCGAGATGCCCACGTTCATCGCCGGCCGGACCCCCGCGTAGAAGAGCTCGGACTCGAGGTAGATCTGCCCGTCGGTGATGGAGATGACGTTGGTGGGGATGTACGCCGACACGTCGCCGCCCTTGGTCTCGATGATGGGCAGCGCCGTCAACGAGCCACCACCGCGGGCGTCGGAGAGCTTGGCGGCGCGCTCGAGCAGGCGGCTGTGCAGGTAGTAGACGTCGCCCGGGTAGGCCTCCCGTCCCGGGGGCCTCCGCAGCAGGAGCGACATCTGGCGGTACGCCTCGGCCTGCTTGGACAGGTCGTCGTACACGATGAGGGCATGTTCGCCGTTCTCCATCCAGTGCTGGCCGATGGCACACCCGGCGTAGGGGGCGATGTACTTGAAGGGGGCGGGCTCCGACGGAGGCGCGCTCACCACGACGGTGTAGTCCATGGCCTGGTGGGCCTCGAGGGTCGCCACCGTCTGAGCCACCGACGACCCCTTCTGGCCGATGGCGACGTAGATGCACTTCACCCCCTGGC
>JARLGQ010000140.1 GCA_031292675.1 Acidimicrobiales bacterium | reverse complement strand
GCCGAAGACGCCGAGCGCGATGAAGAAGGTGAGGTACATCCAGGACCGCAATGCGGTGGAGGCGAAGCTGAAGTACCCGGTGGGGGCGGAGCCGAACTCGAACCAGGGAAGGAAGATGCCGATCATGAGGGCGATGCAGGCTCCGCCCACGATGAGGTCGCCTGGACCCGGGCGACCTCGCTTCGATCCGGAGGGCGGTGAGGGAGGACGGGAGCTCGAGACCCCGTAGCCGCCGGCGCGGTCCTCCATCGTCATCGGCCGAGCTCCCCGGGGCCCTCGGTGCCGGACCTGCGACGATCAGCCCCTCGGACCAGCGTAACGTCACGCCCCGGTGAGGACGGGGCTTTGGTGCTGACGATCCCCGAGTAGGGGCCGAGGGTCTTCGCCGGGGCGGCAGGGCGCGCCGTATGCTGCAGAGTGGCGCCGCGAGAAGGAGGGTGCACCGTGAGCTTCGACCGTCTCAGCCCCCTCGATGCCTTGTTCCTGCATGTCGAGGACGACGTCAGCCACATGCACATCGCCGCCATCGGCATCTTCGAAGGTCCCGCCCCCCGCTACAAAGACGTCGTCAACATGGTGCGGGGCAAGCTCCCTCTCGTCCCCCGCTACCGGCAGGTGGTCCGTTTCGTGCCGCTCGACCTGGGGCGGCCGGTCTGGGTGGACGACCCGCACTTCAACATCGACTACCACCTCCGCCACACCGCGCTCCCCGCCCCCGGCGGCGACGCCGAGCTGCGGGCGCTCGTGGGCCGTGTGATGGCCCAGCAGCTCGACCGCTCCAAGCCGTTGTGGGAGATCTGGATGGTCGAGGGCCTCGAGCAGGGACGCTGGGCGCTGCTGTCGAAGACCCACCACGCCCTGGTGGACGGGGTGGCGGGCAGCGACCTTCTGGCGGTGATGATGGACACGTCTCCGACGCCCATGCCGCCGGTCGAGGACGACTGGCGGCCCCGACCGGCGCCGAGCGGCATGAAACTGGCCGTCGGAGCCGCCACCGACTGGCCCGCAGCCCCTACGAGCAGCTCCGCGCGGTGCGGGCGAGCACGCGGGTACCGCGTGCCGCGCTCAGCCGTGCCGGGGAGGTGGCCCACGGCCTGTCGTCGATGGCGGGCCTGGTGCGGCCGACCCCGATCTCGAGCCTCAACGGCCCGCTCGGGCCCCATCGCCGGTATGCGTGGGCGTCCACCACGGTGGACGACATCAAGCGGGTGCGCAAGGGTCTGGGTGGGACCTTCAACGACGTGATCCTGGCCGCCATCACCAACGGGTTCCGGGAGTTGCTCCGATCCCGGGGAGAATCCGTCGACCGGGTCGTGCGTACCCTGGTGCCGGTGTCGGTGAGGCCCCGTGGGCCCGGGGCCATGGCGTTGGGCGACGGCACCTTCGAGAACAAGGTCTCGGCGATGTTCGCCATGCTCCCCGTGGGCATCGACGACCCCGCGGAGCGACTGCGCGCCATCTCGGTGCAGATGGCAGGGCTCAAGGAGTCCAAGGAGGCGGTGGCGGGCGAAGCGCTGACATCGTTGTCGGGGTTCGCCCCCCCGATGCTGCTGGCGCTCGGGATGAGGCTGGCCACCCGCGTCGCCCAGCGCAACGTCAACACGGTCACGACCAACGTTCCCGGGCCGCAGCTGCCCCTCTACGTCTTGGGCCGGCGCATGATCACCGCCTATCCGTATGTGCCGCTCGCCGGACAGGTCCGCATCGGCCTGGCCATCTTCTCCTATGACGGGCAGGTGACGTTCGGGATCACGGGCGACTGGGACACGACCGAGGACCTCGACGTGCTCGCCCGGGGCATCGAGAACGGCATGCGCATGATGCTGGCGCTGTGTCGATGACCCCGAGCACACCCCACGATCGCTGACCCGTCGCGGCCTGGAACCGGACGGGAGCCGGCCCCGAGCCGGCCCCGACGTGAGCGGAAGGGTCGTACCGGTGCCCACTAGCGTGGGAATCGTGCCGTCGGACTCGCTGCAGGTGAGGTGTTTCCGGGCGTTCGCGCGGCGCCACACCCGTCTGCTGGTCCGGACCCGGGGCCGCCCGTCGTGGTCGGGCCCGCGGCTGCGGTTCCTGGTGCTCGAGACGCAGGGCCGTCACTCGGGCCGGCCGCGCAACGTGGTGCTGCTCTACATGCCCGACGGCGAGCACTACGTGGTGATCGCCTCCAACTACGGGGGAGAGCAACCCCCGGCGTGGTGGCTGAACCTGAGTACGAAGCCCGAGGCCCTCGTGCACGTCGCGGGCCGCACGGTACCCGTCCGTGCCCGGGTCCTCGCCGGGGAGGAGCGCGCCGCGATGCTGGCGAGGGCCGTCTCCTACAACCGGCAATGGCGAGGGTATGCGCGCACGGTGCGACGCGAGCTCCCCATCGTGCGCCTGGAGCCGACGACCCCGGCGCCGACGGCCTAGGTCCAGGACCTGCCGCCGCTCACCACTCGGCCCAGCCGGCCGGAGTCACCGACCCCGAGATGGTGCGGGGATCGACGGGCCGGCGGGTGTCCGAGGCCTGGTAGACGGCGAAGCACAGCTGCAGGACCTTGGCCGCCTCCGCCGCGGACATCGCCGCCGGGGTGCCCGACCGCAGGGCCTCGACGAAGTGGGCGGAGGACCGGCGGAACCCCGATGCCCAGTCGGCGTCGATCTCGGCGAACTCCGTGAAGACGCGCTCGTTGTCCTTGCCCTGGTAGAGCACCACAGGAGCGAGGTCGAGCATCTCCCCGGTGGCCCGTGTCACCCACAGGAACCCGTGCTCCCCCTGCACCTCGAAGAACTCGTCGGCTCCGAAGTAGCCAGAGCGCATCCACATGTCGCGCGCGTACTGCACCTCCATGGTCCCGAGCAGCTCCGGATCCTCGTACTCGAAGATCACCGCACAGGGCTCGAAGAAGATGTCGCGGCGGCGCACCACGGCCTGGACCGAGGTGATGTCCTGGTCGACGAGCCACAGCGCCATGGCGTACTTGTGCACCATGTCGTCGAAGAGGTGGCCTCCCGGGCTGCGCTTGTCGAGGCGCCAGCCGTAGCCCTCGGGACGGAGGGCGGCCTGGAACTTCGAGTCGGTCTGACCCACGACCGTACGGATGCGCACCCCGATAGGCCGGCCGATGGCCCCGTCGGCGATCAGCTTCTTGGCCATCTCGAGGGGCGGGTAGTGCACGAAGCACTCGCTCACCCGAAGCGTGAGCCCGGCATCCGCGGCGACCTTCCCGAGCTCGAGCGCCTCGTCCACGGAATTGGTGATGGGCTTCTGCACCGAGACGTGCTTGCCTGCCTCGAGCGCGGCGCGCACATGGGCGTAGTGCAGGTGCGTCGGGGTCAGGATCTCCACGGCGTCGATGTCACCGTCGGCGAGAAGGGCGTCCATGTCCGTGTAGACGCGGGGCACCGCCCAGCGCTCGGCGGCCTCACGGGCGATCGGCTCGTCGACGTCGCACACCGCCAACACGTCGCAATGCGGATGCTCCAGATACCCCGCCACATTCAGGTCGGCGATGTTCCCCGCACCGAGAACGCCGAGACGGATCGTGTCCGATGGCGCGCCCTTCCCCATGAGAGCCTCCCTTTCTGTGATCGCACGGAGGGCCCGACGACCAGGAGGCCACGAATGTACCTCTCGTGCGATTGGGCGGTCTCCTCGAGTTCCTGAGACTCCAAGAAGCCGCCGGACTCTCAGGGCGACGTCGGGCCCGATGACCTCTCGGACGACATCGGATCCCAGATCTCAGGAGACCTCAGGGCGCCGAGGGCCGGGGGCGCCGGTCGAGCATCACGGGGATGGTGGTCTCTGGGCGGGTCGTGCCGCCCTGCTCACGCCGCTTCGGCGCTGGTGTAGGAGCGCCGAAGCGCGTCGTCGACGAAGCGTTTGACGGCGGCAGACCAGAAGAAGCCGACATGTCCGCCGGGGTAGCTCTCGAATGCCGGTCGGTCCCAGTGCAGCCAGAGTCGCCGGGCGTGGCCGAAGGTCGACATCCGGTCGGCGAGGCCGGCGAAGATGAAGCGGCGCTCGAGTGGGACCCTGCACTCCATCGCCAACGGGGAAACCACCCGGTGGACCTCGTCGGCAGCGGGCCCCAGCACGCCGCTGGTTCCGGCCAGGCGTGCGATGTCGGGCGGGCTGTGGCGCCGGACGAGATGGGGCAGGTCGACCACGGGTATCCCGGCGATCACGCATGCCAGGTCGTCCTCGAGGGCGGCGACGATCGAGGCCACGAGGCCGCCGAGTGAATACCCGATCACACCCACCTGCTCGGCACCTTGTTCCTCGCGCAGCCAGCGGATGACCCGGCGCACGTCCCAGGCGGCCTGGGCCACGCCGTGCATGCTGTCGACCATGTCGATGGTCATGAGGTCCTCGCCCCGGCCACGACCCGAGGCGCGCGGGCCGTGCAGGGGGAGGACGGGGACCACGACGTTGATGCCCCGGCGACCGAGCTGCGAGGCACGGAACGCCCGGAGGTCCATGGCCGGGTTGTTGCCCATCCCGAGGCCATGCGCGCACACCAGCCACGACCGGTGATGGCGGCCCGGAACACGCGACACCCAGGCGTGCACGGTCTGGTTGGCCTCGTGCGCCATCCAGCGGGCCCAACCAGGTTCCAACGGGTTGGGCTCCCACCCGCTCGAGAAGGCGACACGCTCATAGCCCATCGCGCCGCGGTGCTCTTCCCACGTCTCCAAGTCATAAGGCGGCGGCGGGTCGCGGTGGTACCCCGCCGGTTGCTCCAGCCAACCCTCGCGTGCGAACAGGGCCCGCAGTCGTACGAGGTCGGCCGCCGCGGACGTGCAGTCACTCTCCTTGGGCAGCAGCTCGGGGTGCCGAAGGACGGCGATGAGGACTTCGTCGAGATAGGCCTGCAGAGCCAGGACAGGTGTGGTCCGGACCGGCACCACGGTGTCGTCGCGGGCGGCCTCCGCGCTCCGGGCCCTGCTCCTGGCGATGAAGTACGCCACGCTGGGTGCCGCCCGCAACACGCCGGTCAACCGGGGGTCCCCGGCCGCCCGCCGGGCACCCAGATAGGTGCGCACGGCCAGGCGTCCCACCGACGCCAGCGACAGTCCGCCCCCGGGTGCCTGGTCGGACTCGTCGGTCGCTCCGTCCTCAGCGACGAGAGAGAGGCTCACGCCCCGGAGGTGCGGCGCCGACCCCCTGGGCGGCACATCGATGCCGCGCTCCCAGAGCGGCGCGCCGGAGCGGCTTTCCCCTCGGACGTCAGCCCATCCGTTGGTCCGGGGCTCCCAGAGTGGCGCGTGGTAGCGGTCCGGCGTTCGCATCCCGACCCACCCGTTGGTCAAGGGCTCCCACAGTGGCGCGCCGTCGAGGCCTTCCATCCGGACATCGGCGTGTCCGTTGGGCAACGGCTCCCACAGTGGCGCGCCGTCGAGGTCCATGGCCCCGACACCGGCCCCTGACCGTGCGGTCCGAAGCTCCCACAGTGCGTGGGAGCCCACATCCTTGACGGACCTCGACCCCCCGATCCAGAGCGCCTCCGGCATCGACGTCAGCCTACGACGTGCCAAGGTGAATTTCGGGTTTTTCGGCTCTCTGCCGCCGCCGCCCGACGCCTCCATTGTTCGGGGCCGTCGAGCACCGACGAGCGCTCAGGTCATGCGGCGCGTTCGAGAATGACGACGGGGATCTGGCGCGACGTCATCTTCTCGTAGTCGGCGAAGCCCGGGTACTCGCGCTTCTGCGCCTCCCAGATGGTTGCCCGCTCCGCGTCGTCGGCGATGCGCGCCACCACCGGGACGGTGTCTGTGCCCACCTCGACCACCGTGTCGGGGTGGGCCACCAGGTTGTGGTACCAGTCGGGATTGGTCGGAGCCCCCGCCTTGGTACCGAAGACGGCCATCGAGTCACCGACCGGCCGGTACATCACCGGGTTCACGCGCTCCTTGCCGGTCTTGGCGCCCCGGTGGTGCAGCAGGAGGATCGGCGCGCCCTCGAAGTTCCCCCCGAGCTTTCCGCCGTTGGCACGGAACTCCTCGATGATCGGCGCATTGAAATCGTTGACATCGGCCATGTGTGCTCCCTCACCGCATTCATTCACGTCAACACCTCAGGGGTGCGACCCATTCCGATCAGTCCTCCAGGGCGCTCCCGGGGTCTTTGTAGGTCTTGAGCTCGATGGCGTTGCCGCTCGGGTCCGCCACCATGGCCTTGAGCTGTTCACGGGGGGTACCGACGTAGTCGGTGGCGGGCTCGCGGAGAAACGGCGTGCCACCGGCCCGGAGTCGGTCGACCAGGTCCCGCCACAGGTCCTCGGCCAGTGTCACGCCGAAGTGGCGGACGCCCCGCTGCTCGGGCGCCAGGAGCTCGGCAGGCCGTTCGTGCAGCGTCACCTGGCAGCCGAAGAAGAACACGTCGAGAAACCCGTCCCGGACCCGTCCCGGCTCGCAACCGAGGAGATCGACGTAGAACCTCCGACTCTCCTCGAGGTCGCGCACGGGCAGCGAGAGGTGGAGGATCGGCTCACCGGGCTGAAATTCCACCGTTCCCCTCCTGCCTGTGGGCGACCTGCCTGTGGGCGACCTGCCTGGCGTCCCCGACGACCTTCTCCACACCTCTATCGACCTTCTGCATGCCCCGGTTCCCCGCCATGAGCCCCTCTGGCTTCGGTACCTCCCTCTATGCCATGGTCGCCTCTCCGCCGCAAGACGAGCACTGTGCCAGCCATCGTCGTCGCCAGCAGCAGGTACGGCACGGCGTCGGCGGTGGCCTGGGCGAGGGCGCCACTGGCCGCCGCCGCGATCCCCTGGCCCGAAGCCCAGGCCAGGTTCCCCAACCCGTAGGCCAGACCGTGATGGAGCTGGCGACGATCGGCCCCGTCCCCGATCATCGCCGCGGCCGGAACGAACAGCGTCCCGAACGCCGGCAGGCCGATCACGAGGAGGACCACGAGCACCGGTGCGGGCTGCAGAAGGGGAGCGAGCACACTGACCGCGATGGCGGCGACGAGCGACAGGCGCACCGGGACCATGCGCCCTCGCCGGTCCGAAAGGCGGCCCACCAGCGGGGAGAGCACGACCTCGACCGCGGCCGAGCCCAGGAATGCGGCCGCGATGACAACCGCCCCGGCACCGAGACGGTTGAGTCGCAGAGGTGCCAGCACGTCGATGACGCCGAGAGCGAGTCCCGCCAGGAAGGTCAGCCACATCCCCACCGCGATAGCCGGTTCGGCGATGGCCGGAAGCGCGCTGCGGAGGGTCTGGCGGGTGCCAGCCGGCGGCTTGGGGACGAGAAGGGTGGCCACCATCATCGTCCCTCCGGCCACGGTGGCGGACGCGAAAGCCCGGCCGGTGCCCACGTGGCTGGCGACCGCCCCGATGACAGGGCCGAGCAGAGCTCCCCCCACAGCTGCAGCGAATGCCGTTCCCAGCGCCGTACCACGGCGCTCCGTGGTCGCGGCGGCGGCGAGCCACGCGAGCCCCCCAGCCCATGTGCACGCGCCCGCCACGCCCTGGACGAATCGGGCCGAGTCGAGCAGCGCAATGGAGTGCGCGTAACCGAAGACGAAGCTCGACACGCTCATCGCCCCCAGTCCGATCAACACGGCCGGGCGGACGCCGAGCCGACTGGCGAGCACCCCGCCGGGGGCGGCGCCCAGGAGCGTGCCGATGGGGTAGGACGCCACCAGCACGCCGGCCTGGGCTTTGGAAAGACCGAGGTTGTGGACGTAGTGCGGGAGAAGGGGAGTGAGTGCGGTGAAGAACACGGTGTCGACGAGCACCACCGCGCTAACGAGCACGATCAGCCCGGGCTGCACCCCCGATCGCCCGGGAATACGGGCCCGGCGTCTCATCGGCTCAGTATGGTCGCGATGGCGGCGTCGTTCTCCCGGCTCGGTTGAGGCGGGCGAACATCGGCTTCTGCGAGCGGTACAGCTTGGGGAACTCGGCGTACAGCCGGTCGTAGGTGGCAGTCCGGGACGCATCGGGCTCGAAGTGCCTGTCGACGGGGACGAGCCCGGCGATCTCCTCGAGGTCGACCTCTCCCAGGGCGACAGCCGCGAACATCGCCGCGCCGCGCAGGTTGGCGTGCAACGGCTCGGCGACACGCTCGATGGTGCGACCCAAGATGTCGGCATGGATCTGGCACCACAGATCCGACATGGCACCGCCCCCGATGACGCGCACGGGGTCGAGACGTCGCTTCACGAAGCGCTCCACGGCGTCGTGCAGCCACCGGCTGTTGTATGCCACGCCCTCGAGGACCGCCCGCACCAGATGGGCCCGCGTGGTGGCGAGCGACACGTTGTGGAAGCCGCCCCGGGCGTGGCGGTCGTCGACCGGGGATCGCTCGCCGGCCAGCCAAGGGGTGAACAGCACGTCGCCGCTTCCCGCCGGCACCGAACCGGCGAGTGCGGTGAGCGCGTCGAAGCTGGGTGCGAAGGCGTCGGCCGAAGTTTCGAGCAGGCCGTCGGGGGGCGCGATCACGTTGTCCCTCAGCCACTGCAGACACAACCCACCCGTGTCGTGGTTGTCGGCCACCAGGTACCGTCCCGGCCTCAGCCCGGGAACCGACGCGATCTGATGGACGACGTCGGTTTTCTTCATCGGGACCGGACAACTGATCCACGACGTCGTGCTGATGGCCAGATGAGTCTGGTAGTCGAGGACCGCCCCCGAGCCCATGGCGGCGGAATGGAGGTCGGGAGTCCCGGTGACGACGGCGACCCCGGGCGCCAGGCCCAGCTGGTCGGCGATCTCGGCGCGGACCTCACCGACGACCGAGCCGGTGGGCACCAGGGGAGGGAGCTTTTCGGCGGGAACCCCGGCGCGTCGTACGAGGGCGCCGTCGTAGCGCAGGAGGTCGGGCCGCCGGTTGTCGGTCAGCCACGCCGCGGTCATCGAGGCGTGCGAGGCGGCCGCCACTCCCGTGAACCGCATGGACAGGTAGTCGACGGGCTCCATGTACCACCGCGCCCGCTCGGCCACGTCGGGCTGGTCGTGCTCGAGGTGCAGCATGTGGCCGATCGGGTCCACCCCCGACGTCGAAGGGGCGCCGCCGGTGTGCCGCACCCAACGCCACAGAGCCAGCGGGGCGTAGCCCGCCACGGGACCTCCCACGGCGCGACGGGTGTGGGGAGCACCCCGGCCGTCCATCCACATGACGCAGTCACCGACGGGAAGGCCGTCCTCGGCGACGGGCACGGTGCTCGCCCACTGTCCGGTGCACGACACGGCGACGACCTGCTCGGGTCGCACCACACCGCTCGACATCGCCCGTCGCGTGGCGTCGGCAACGACCTCCCACCACTGCGCGGCGTCCTGGACGACACCCCCCCCGGGCAGGAGCCGGGTGCCGAGCGCGACATGATCGCTCCACGAGATCGAGCCGGTGAGCGACACGAGGCCGATCTTCGGACCGCCCGTCCCCAGATCCACGGCGAGGGCGAACCGCTCGGTGCGTGGGCCGGTCACTCCTCCGGGGGGATCTGCTGGTAGCCGTCCATCATCTCGGCCATGACGGCCTTGATGAAGGTGTCTGCGTCACCGGTCATGCCGCCTGCCACCCCGCCGTAGATCGCTCCCGACCGGGGCGTCTCGCCCTCGTGCTCATGCGCGTAGAGGACGGCGTCGGCAAGGTCGGCGGCGAAGGCCTCGGTGACGCCGGCCTGGGTCTGGGGGCGGGTGACTGCCATGTGGAGCGCGTTCGGGTACTGCTGGCCGTTGAAGCGCCACCCCCGCAGGCGCATGAAATCGTTGACGTGGTACACGTCGAACGCGTCGGAAGTGAAGCTGAACAGAAAGGTCGGCCGGCCGAGGATGCGCAGCTCGGGATGCGAACGCACCGCCTCCTGCATGGCCTGCGCCGTCTCGAAGATCCGCCGGGCATGGTTCCGGTACCCCTCGTGTCCGAAGTGCACCATCGACGCCCACGTGGCGGCGAGCAGTCCACCGGAGCGCGATCCCTCCATGCCGGGGGAGCAGTACTTCCCCCCGCTCCAGTCGGTGACGAAGAAGTACTGGGAGTTGCGAAGTGCCTGGTCGCGAAAGGTCAGCACGGAGGTGCCCTTCAACGCATAGCCGTATTTGTGGGTGTCGGCCGAAATGGAGGTGACCCCCGGCACGCGGTAGTCGAAGAGTGGGATGTCGTATCCGAGCTCCTGCCCGAAGGGCAGAATGAACCCACCGAGGCATCCGTCGACGTGCAGCCCGACGCCGTGACCGAGGGCCACGTCCGAGAGCGCCGCGATGGGGTCGACCGTCCCGTAGCCGTAGTTGCACGCCGAGCCGATGATGGCCACCGTCTCGTCGTCGACGTGGCCGTCGACCCAGTCGACGTCGACGAGCGTGGTCTCGGGGTCGACCGGTGCGCGTCGCAGCTCGATGCCGAAGAGATGGCATGCCTTGTCGAAGGCCGGGTGGGCGGTTTCGGGCTTCACGACGTTCGGGCGGGTGACCCCACGCTCCTGGCGGGCGTGCTCGCGGTAGGCCAGCATGGCGTGGGCGATGCTGCCGGTTCCCCCCGTGGTCACCAGGCCGGCCGGAGTGGTGCCCTCGATCGCCTCGGCGTGCATGAGTTCGAGGGTCATGGCGATGATCTCGGCTTCGAATTTCGTGGAGCTCGGGCACATGTCGCGCTGGAGCGAGTTGACGTGGGCGAAGAGGCCGAACGCGTCGGTGAGGAAGCGGTAGTGGTCGTGGTCGCCGCAGTACATGGTCCCCGAGCACTTCCCCGTCTCCCAGAAGGCGTCCTCCTCCTTGGCCATCTCCTGCAGCTCGCCCAGGATCTCCTCCCGGCTCCGGCCCTCTTCGGGCAGGCGGCGGTTGACCTCGAAGCGGTCGTGGTACGGGAACGTGCTCATGGCGAGGGTGCCCTCCCGTTGAAGCCGATGGCCGGGTGACCGACCGAATGTTGTCCGACCCGGCCACTGTACGACACCCCTGCCATTCCCCCGCCGGGCGTCGGGGCGTGAGACCCGCCGAGACCGGCCGAGACCGGCCGAGACCCGCCGAGACCCGCCGAGACCCGCCGAGACCCGCCGAGACCCGCCGAGACCCGCCGAGACCGGCCGAGACCGGCCGAGACCGGCCGAGACCCGCCGAGGGACGGTGCGGCTCCGAACGTCGGTTGTAGGATGAAGACGGTGCTGGCTCGGGTGCTGTTCTCGACGCTGTGGAGATGGGGAGCGGGTGCAACCCTGATCCAGCCGGACCTGGCGTTGGCGGTGACGGCGCTGGCGTTCGTCGCCGAGCTCGGCATTTCGTTCGTCTCGACATGGCGGTCGTCTCCCGAGCTCCGCTCCGGGCTCGTCTTCTCTTCGATCGGCCACGTGCAGGCCGACGGATGGATACCCACCTGGGGCTCGAGCTCGGTCCCTCAACTGGTTCTCCTTTCGCAGCCTCGACGTTGACACGGCAGCGCCCCACAGGGCCGCTGCCCATCTGTCAACCACGTCAGGCTCGCGAAGGAGAATGCTGTGTTCTCAGTTCACATCTTTGTCGGGGCGTTTCCCGTGCTCGGGAGCACCCTCGGACGAATCTTTCAGCCCCTCTACCAGGCCATGGCCTGGATGTTGGCGGGGTTCTACGCGCTGTTCCCCAACTACGCGGTGGCGATAACGCTCTTGACGATCGTGGTCATGGCCGCCTCGGCGCCACTCACGATCAAAGTCACGCGCTCAGCGCTGGCCATGCAGCGCCTGCAGCCGGAGCTCAAGAAGCTCCAGCAGAAGTACAAGGGCGATCGGGTCCGTCTCAACCAAGCCACCGTAGCGCTCTACCGGGAACACGGCGTGAACCCGTTGAGTGGCTTCTTGCCGTTGCTGCTCCAGATTCCGGTGTTGATCGTGCTCTACGGCGTCATCCGTGGCCTGACGCACACAGTCGACCGTGGCCGGGTCGCAGCTCCGCTGTACATCAGCCATTCGGTGCGGCTCGCCAAGAGCCTCCGCGCTCATCCGGGCCAGATGCACGCCGTGGGGATCAACCTCGCCTCCAGCCTGCTCGGCGCGCACGGCTCGTGGGTCGCGTACCTGCCCTATGCGGCATTGGTCCTGATCGCCATCGGATTGCAGTATGTCCAGACCAGGCGGGTCAACAGCAGGACGCCGCAGGGGTCCGGCACCCCCCAGGCGCAGGCGCAGGTGCTGCGGTACCTGCCGTTGGTCTACGCCGCGGTCTACCTGCGCTTCCCGGCGGGGGTGAACATCTACTTCGTGGCCTCCACCGTATGCAGGATCGCGATCCAGGAGGTCGCCCTGCGGCCCGGATCGCTCCGGCCATCCCCCGGGAGACGGCCCCGTCTCGCCGGAGAAGGAGAGACGTAGAAGTGGGCCCGGGCTCGGACGACCGGCCCGGGCGTCGTGAACGTCTAGGTGTAGGCGACTTCGAACAGTCCCGAGCCGTCGACCGTCCACGGGCTGAGGTCGTCGCCGAGCTGCTCGCCGAGGACGAGGGCGGGTAGCGGGACGCCGAGGAGGAAGCCCTGGACGAAGGCACAGCCCAGGGAGCGCAGCTCTTCGAGCTGGTAGGGCTGCTCGATTCCTTCGGCGACACAGTCGAGGCCCAGGGATGCAGCGAGGGCGATGACCGACGAGACGATGGTGGCGTCCTCCGCCCCGCGCCCGAGTCCCGCCATGAAGCTACGGTCGATCTTCAACACCTCGACGGGGAAACTCTTCAAGTGCCCGAGCGACGCGTAACCGGTCCCGAAGTCGTCGATGGCGAGGCGCACCCCGAGGGCGCGGAGACGGCGCAGGACGTCGAGCGTCGACTCCGTGTCTGCGGCGAGGGCTCCCTCGGTGATCTCGAGCCAGACGGTCTCGGGCGGGATCCCCGTCCGAGCCACGATCGCCGCCACCTCTTCGACCAGGTTGGGCTCTATGAGCTGTCGGGGCGACAGGTTGACGCTCACGCTGATGGGATCACCACCCAGACCGTCGCGGCGGCGCTCTTCGGTCCAGGCGACGGCCTGGCGACAGGACTCCTCGAGCACCCAGGCGCCGATGGGCGTGATCAAACCGCTCTCCTCGGCCATCGTCAGGAACTCACCGGGATGGAGCAGTCCACGCTCAGGGTGCTGCCACCGCAGGAGCGATTCCACACACGTCACGCGCCCGGTGCTCAGCTCCACGATCGGCTGGTAGTACACGCGGAACTCACCCCGTTCGACCGCTCCGTGCAGCTCGTTGCGTATGCGCATCCTGTCCAGCACCATGGCGTGGCTCTTCGGCTCGAACACCTCGATCCTGGCGCGCCCGCGCTCCTTGGCCATGTACATCGCCGTGTCGGCATCGCGTAGCAGGCTGGCGGCGGTGTCCCGATCACCACCGGAAAGAGCCAACCCCAGGCTCGCCGTCACGAAGGTCTCCCCTTCGGCCAGGGAGATCGCCGGGCTCAGCGCCTCCATCAGGCGTTCTGCGATCTCGACGGCCACCGATGCATCGGTGATCTCGTCGCACATCACCACGAATTCGTCCCCACCGAAGCGGGCCACGGTGTCGCTGGGACGCATGATCCGCTGCAGCCGTTGGGCCACTGTCTCGAGCAGCCGATCTCCTGCCGCGTGCCCCATGCCGTCGTTGACGAGCTTGAACCTGTCGAGGTCGAGAAAGATGACGGCCACCTGCCGGCCCTGGCGGGCGGCCCGGCTCAGGGACGTTTCGAGGCGGTCCATGAACAGGACGCGGTTGGGCAGGGTCGTGAGCGGGTCGTGGATCGCGGCGTACGCCAGCCGCTCCCGCAGGGCACGGCGCTCGGTGACGTCCTCGATCTGGCCGATCAGGTAGCAGGACTTACCCTCGTCGTCACGAACACAGGACACGCTGACCGAGACCCAGACGTCGTGGCCGTCGGTGTGGGTGTAGCGCTTCTCGATGCGGTACCCGTCCGAGGCGTTGACGACCAGTCGTCGCATCTCGGCGGTGCTCGCCTCACGGTCGTCGGGGTGCGTGAGATCGTGCACACTCCTACCGTTGAGGTCGTCCGTGCTGCGTCCGACGATCCGTGCCATGGCGGGATTGGCACCCAGGATGTTGCCCTCCAGGTCGGTCATGGCCATCCCGATGGGAGCGTTGTCGAAAGCTGACCGGAAGCGTTCGTGCGCTTGACGGAGTGCCTCCTCGGCCTGCTTGCGTGCGCTGATGTCGCGGAGTCTCGCCACCGTCCCCCGAACGTTGGGGTCCGCGAGGCGGTTCGTCACGACGGCCTCGAACCAGACCCACGACCCATCGGCGTGTCGGAGGCGCATCTCGGTCCGCCACCCGTTCAGCTCGTCGCTGCCCATTCCCATTGCCTGTGCCTTCATCCGGGAGAGGTCGTCGGGGTGGAGAAGATCCACGGCCTTGGGAGTGCCCAACTGTTCCAGGGGGATCTCGAGGATGCGCTCGAAGGCGGGGCTCACATACCGCAGCGTCCCGTTGGGGTCGATGACGGCGATGATGTCCGAAGAGTCGCGCACAATGGCCCTGAAGCGTCTCTCGGAATGCAGGAGGTCACCCTCGACCTTCTCCCGTGCCGCCGCGGAGCGCCCCAGCAGTGTGATGGTGAGCAACACACCCAACAGTCCCAGCCCGGCCAGGCCGTGCACGAGGGGCCTGGGGATGAGGCTCGGAGCGATCCGGAGGGAGATGGCCAGCTCGCCCACGGTCATGTACAGCACCGTCCAGATCATGGCGGGCCGAGCGGCTTCGGAGCCCGAGAGCTGCAGCACGTAGGCGGCGCCGAAGATGAACCCGAGGGAGAGGATCGGTCCCCAGCCCGTGCTGTAGGCGACCACCCCGATGACCCCCATGACCCCGCCCACGTACGCGGTGAGGTGCCAGCCGCGGGCCCGTTCGGTCCACAGCGCCGCCAACACGATGCTGACGGCCTGGGCACCGAGCACGAGGGTCACGATCGCCCAATACGGGAGAGCCGCGATCAGGCCGGCCAGACGGAAGAGGCACAAGGCGGCGGCCACCGGTGGCCCGGCGAGGACCGTGGGGTCGAGCACCCTGAGCCGCAGTCGGGAGCCGAACGAGGAGGCCTCCTCGTCGTCGTGTGGATAACTCTCGAGTTGAGCCACGACAACGCATCGTCACCAGGGCGGATCATCTTGACCGTGCCTTGGAAGGGAGCTGGCGACCTCTCACTGAGAGTGGGCGTGAAACGCGCTCAGCGGCGTGATGGGCAGGTCGGCGCGGGTATCCCTTTCGCGCACGCCGGCACTTCGTAGGATGCGTACAACCGGGCAGCCGAATGCGGATCGGGGGCTCGTCATTGCCGAGAGTGGGGACCACGGTTGATGGCTGACGAGACGGTGACATCAGCCGACGAAGAGTTCAGCCAGGCGGCACAGTCATACATCCGGGCCGTGGGCGCCCGGCTGCGCGTCGTGCGCAACCAGCTCGGGCTCTCCCTGCAGGCCGTCGAGGCCGCCTCGAACCACGAGTTCAAGGCTTCGGTCCTAGGGGCCTATGAACGGGGCGAGCGAGCGGTATCGGTGTCGAGATTGCAACGGTTGGCCAAGCTCTACGGCGTCAGCGTCGACCAGTTGTTGCCGAACGAGAGCGACGCCACGCGCTGGTGGATGTCGAAGGATGCCGAAGCGCAGGGCGGGGAGACCCCGGAACGCCTGGCCGCGCAACCGTGGCAGAACAGCGACACCGTGACCATCGACCTCACCCGGTTACGCGATGTCAGTGGTCCCGAACGCGACCTGATCCGGCGGTTCGTGAGCATGATCCAGGTCCAGCGTCAGGACTTCAACGGACAGCTGATCACGATCCGGTCGAGCGACGTGCGGGCCATCGCGTGTCTCTTCGGGATGACTCCCGACGCCATGGGACGGCGACTCGACGAACTGAGCCTGCGCGTCAACATCTGAGCGTCACTGCCAGGGGAGTGCGCCTCTCCGGTCCCAATAGCTGGGAGGGTCCTCGGTGAGAGACGCGAGCTCCTCCCCTTCCTCTTGCGTCAGCAGCAGGTCGAGTGCGGCCAGGTTCGACTCCAGCTGCGAGGGGGTCACGGCGCCGGACAGGACCACGTCCGCCCAGGGTTGGCTCAGGGCGGCAGCCACGGCGACCTGGTCCACCGAGGCACCGCGCCGGGTCGCCACGTCCTCCAAGGCGCCCTCCGAACGGTGATCGCCGCGGCCCGTGAGCCGCCCGTTGGCCAGCACTTCCTTCACCAGGACGCCCCAGCCTCGGGTATGGGCCTCCTGCAGTGCGGGGCCGACCGACGACTCGAGTACGTTCCACGTGGCCTGCACCGTCGAGAAGGGGTTCACTCCCTCGACCTCCACCTCCAGAGCATGGCGGACGACGTCGGCCTGGCGGGGCCCACTTACCGTCAACCCCACCGCGACACCGCCGTCACCGAGCTCGGCGAGGGCGTGCAGCACCGCCTCGTCATCGAGGACACCGCTCTCGAGAGTGGCGGAGTGCACCTGGTAGAGAGCGAGATGACGACCCAGGAGCCCCATGGTCCAGGGCAACTGGTCGCGGAACATGGCCAGGGAGAGGTCCTTGGTCTCGTGGAGAGCCGCATGCATGTTCCACGCACCGGTGTAGCGGTATCCCCATTTCGAGCCGATGGTGAGGGAACCGGGCCCCAATTGCCGTGCCCGCAACCACGATGCCAGGAACTCCTCGGCCCTTCCGTACGAACGCGCCGTGTCCACGTAGCGGACGCCCGCCGAATACGCGGCGTCGAGCATGTGGTGACACCGCTGTTGCATGGTGGACCGATCGCGGTCGGCTCCGAGGTCGATGTCGCGCCCCAAGGTGATGTACGCGGGCCGCCCCAGCGCGGCGAGCCCCAAGCCCATCCGGGTGACCTCGAGGCCGGAGCGCCCGAGCGTCGTCGTGGGAAGCCCGGTGCCGTCCACGTTGGTTCAGGGCAGAGTCACGTCTCGGGGGCCGTTGGCCACCGACAGGCGCGGATGGGAGCTCGGGACCGGTCGGCCGTGGCTGATCCACACGGCGCGCATCCCCACCGCCAGGGCTCCGGTCACGTCACGTTCCCAACTGTCACCCACCATCACGGCGTGCTCGGGTGACACGTCGAGGAGCTCGAGCGCCCGGCCGAAGGATGCGGGATCAGGCTTCCCGACTCCGGTCTCGCCCGAGATGACCACAGCCGAGAGATGGGAGCCGATTCCCGCCTGCTCGATCTTGAGCCACTGGATGTCCGGTGGCCCGTTGGTCACGAGCGCCACCGGTACCGCCGCCGAGAGTCGCGCCACGAGCTCGACCGCTCCGGGGAGCACAGGGTGTCCCGATCGCTGACCCTCGATGTAGCGCTCGGACAGGACGTCACCGGCCGACGCGTCCTGTCCCACGGCCCGCAATGCGGACCGCCAGGTCTCGGCACGGTACGCCTGTGCCCAGGACGCCAACCCCTCCAGGCGCGGGTGCACCCCTTCGAAGGTGGCCCACAGGCCCTCCCAGGACGCAAAGCCGAGTTGGGCGAAGTCCGGGGCGTACCGGGAGGCGTGCCACAGCGAACGCGCCGAGTCGATGACCACCTGGTCCCATGCCTCCCGGTCGATCCCCTCGACCAGGTCGGCCGTGCTCCGCAGCTGGGCCCGGGCATGGCCCTCTTCCTCGATGAGGGTGTCATCGAGGTCCAAGAGCACCGCCCGCACCGAGTCCGGAGCGGTTCCCTTCAGGGCCCGGCGTCCTCGGCGGGATGTTCGACGACGGCCACGACCCGGGCCGCCATGAAGCGTGCCGTCCGCACGGCACGTCCTGACCGGGTCACCTCGGTCACCTCCACCGAGCCCCGCGAGTTGAGGATCTCGACGCGCCGACCGGCCCGCGTGGCGCGGATGTCGAAGCGCT
>JARLGQ010000001.1 GCA_031292675.1 Acidimicrobiales bacterium | reverse complement strand
GTTGCTCTTCCTGGACGAGCCGACCACCGGCTTCGACCCCACTGCGCGTCACGAAGCCTGGGAAGTCATCGCGAACCTGGCCAACCTGGGCAAGACCGTCTTGCTCACGACTCACTACATGGACGAGGCGCAGTACCTGGCTACGCGGGTCGCCGTCATGGCCGCTGGCCGCATCGTGGCGGAGGGCCCACCCTCCACCCTCGGCTCCCGGGACCGGGCCAGGGCGCGGGTCCGTTATCGAGTCGCCGGAGGAGTCGTGCCGCCGGTGGACCTCGGTGGTCCCGTCGGTCCCGACGGGTTCATCGAGCTGAGCGTCGCCAACTTGGAGAAGACGCTCCATGACCTGACGGGTTGGGCGATCGACGAGGGCCTGAGCCTCGATGGCTTAGAAGTGACGAGACCGACCCTGGAAGACGTCTACCTGTCCCTGACCTCGCCCCCGACCGGAGGGGAGCACCAATGAGAGCCGTGGCGCTGACCTTTACCCAGGTCCGCTACGTGAACAAGGAGTTCTGGCGCAACCCCTCGAGCGCCTTCTTCATCTTCGCATTTCCCCTCATGTTCCTCGTCATCTTCACGTCCCTGCTGGGCCACTACAACCTCCATATCGGAGCGATGACGGTGAAATCCTCGACGTACTACGTCGCCTCGATGGCGTCGTTCGGGGTCATCTCGGCCTGCTTCACCAACACGGCGATCGGCATCACCTTCCAGCGTGATGCCGGGATCTTGAAGCGGACCAACGGCACCCCGCTGCCCCCCGGCTCGTTCCTGGCCGCTCGGGTCGTTCACGCCCTGAGCGTGGCGGTCATCCTTGTGGCGCTGACCACCGCGTTCGGTAAGACCGCATATTCAGCGACCATCCCGACGGGGGCGAGCCTGTTCCATTTCGTCGTGATGCTGGTGGTGGGCGCAGTCGCCTTCTGCGCCCTGGGACTGGCGCTCACCGCCGTCATACCCAACGCTGATGCGTCGGCGCCCATCGTGAACGCCACGATCCTGCCCCTTCTCTTCCTGTCCGGCATCTTCATTGCCTTCGGGAATTCGACCCCCTCATGGATCCTGTGGGTGGCGCGCATCTTTCCGGTGAGGCATTTCGCCCTCGGAATGCAGGCTGGGTTCGTGGGCACCCCGTTTCACTGGGGTGACGTCGGTGTGGTCGCGGCCTGGGGTGCAGCGGGCCTCGTCCTGGCGATTCGATTCTTCAGCTGGGAACCTCGGAGATGACGACCTGACGGCGTGAACATGCCGAGTCGCCAACGAGGCAACCACGGGCGGGCCTTGGGGAGTGAGCACCACCCGTCCTCGGATACACATCAGTGGAGCCCGCAGAGCATGGCTTATCGCCCTGACATGGCGACTGAGTCATCGTGGTCCGTTGCCATCGCTCCGTACGCCATCGAGATCCACGCCCGAAGATGGCCCCATGAGCCGATCCACGTTCCCGGTGGATGTGATTGCGCCGATTGCCCGGGTTTGCGCCCGTTGCGTCACGGGGTCACGGCATGGCAGGTGTCTCACCCAGACGCTGGATGAAGATGGAGATGTGGGCGATCCGGTCGTCGTCGTCGAGGTCGAAGACAAGCGCTTCGGGCGTCTCCAGAGGAGAGCCGGCGACCTCGACGATCTCGGTGAGCTCCACCAGCACCGTGTGGCCGATGCTCACCACTCGGTCGATCCTCATCGAGTACCCGGGCAGCGCGGGCATCAATTCGGAGAGAAACGCCACATAGACGTCCTTCGGGGTATAGGTATCACCGAAGGGGCCCACGCGCACGACGTCCTCGGCTAGGCATTCCGTCATCGATGCCCAGTCGTGAGCCACGAGCCGGTCGAGGTAGCGCTCCACGACACCGCCCGGGTCCTGTCCCATGTCGCCTCCTTTAGCCGGCACAACCGTCGGCAATGCTTTCGGCACGTCATTCGTCATTGGGCACGGAATTCGGCACTACGTCCGACATGTGGTTCGAATGTCACGAACATATGCTTGACCCCCGCATGCTTGTTGGTGCGGAACCGCTCGATGGGCCCGTCGAGCGAGAGGTGGTCGAAGCGCGCCAGCAGCTCCTCGAGCATGATGCGGATCTCGAGGCGGGCCAGGCTTGCCCCCAGGCAGAAGTGGCTGCGGTAGCCGAAAGCCAGGTGGGGGTTCGGACTCCGGCGCAGGTCGAAGCGAAACGGCTCTTCGAAGACCGCCTCGTCCCGGTTGGCCGACGCCCACCACAGGGTCACCTTGTCGCCGGCATTGATCCGCTTCCCCGCGACCACGACGTCGCGCGTGGCGGTTCGACGGTTGTAGAGCGTCGGGCTCGACCACCGGAGGATCTCCTCGACGGCGCTGTCCCTCACCGACGGGTCGCGGCGAAGAAGGTCCCATTGCTCGGGGTGCTCGATGAGCGCGGCCATCCCCAGGGCGATGGCGTTGCGGGTGGTCTCGCTGCCGGCCGCGATGAGCAGATTGAAGAACATGAGCAGCTCGAGGTCCGACAGGGCTTCGGCGCGCCCCTTCTGGTCCTCGATGGAGCCGCGGGCCATCGTGGCGACGACGTCGTCACCCCCCTCGGCGCGTTTGCGATCGATCAGGGCGGTGCCGTAGGCGGCCATGGCTGCGGCGGCCTGCTCGGATGCCGGGCTTCGACTGCCCAGCTCGCGGTCGTCGTAGGTGAGCGTGGTGTTGGTCCACGCCATCAGGTCGTGCCGGTCCTCGTCGGGGATGCCCATCAACATGGCGATGGCCTGCAGGGGCAGCTCCACTGCCACTTCGACAAGGAAGTCGCATCGGCCCCGGGACGCGACCGCGTCGAGGATGGCGGCGGTGCGCGTTCGCAGGTCCGGCTCGAGGAGGCCGAGGGCCCGCGGCGTGACGGCCGGAGTCACCAGACGACGCACGCGATGGTGGCGGGGGTCGTCCATCATGTTGAGCAGCACCCCGGCGGCGAACCCGTAGGGCAGGTCTTCGATGAGGGTGCCCCCGCCGGCCGCGTCGGGCGCCCGCTCCGAGGAGAACGTCGCCGTGTCGGACGCCATGGCCTGCATCTCGGCGTGGCGGCTCACCACCCAGAATCCCACCCCGTCAGGGGTGTGGCTCGTCGGCTCGTGCCACCACACCGGCGCCTCACGGCGCAACCGGGTGAAGACGTCGTGGGGAAAACCCCCGGCAAAGAGGTCGAGGTCGGTCAGGTCGACATCCTCGAGGCTCACTCACCCACGCCCTTGGCGATTCACATCGAATCGACAGTCTGCATCCACGAAAACGCAAACGGGAGGGCCGAGGCCCTCCCGTTTGCCTGACGACAACTTTTCAGGCCCCTGAGCGGGACCTGAAAAGACGAAGATCAGCTGACCTTCAACGCCTTCGGTGCGCTGAAACTCCCTGACTGGCTTATGCACACCTCGCCCTTGTACTTGCCGGGAACCTTCATCCCAGTGTTGTCGGAATTCACCGCGCCGGAAAACTTCTCGAGCGTCGGTTCGGCCGGTGTGGGACCCCCCTTGGGTGGCTTCACGTATCCCGGGCAATGCTTGGCACTCGCCGAGCTCAGCGCCGGTGCGGCGAAGACCGTGACGTCGTTGTTGACCCAAGTGACGGGCCCACCGGCTGCCAACACCGCGATCGAGAGCGGCTTCGAGCTCCCACCGGTGCCGGGCACGGCGGTGCCGGAGCACCCGCTTATGACGATGGTGCCGCTGCCTGTCGACCCGCTCATCGTGGTGCAGGTGATCTTTCCTTTCGGGCCACTGCTTGCCGATGCCGGCGCGCTGGTCAAAACCACCGAAAGCACCGAGATAGGTAAGGCAAGCGCCGCCACGAGCATGAACACTTTTCGCATACGTTCCCCCTGTCGATTGGTCACATCCCGTCCTTCGACAGGAACACTATTCCCTGACGCCCGTGTCATCAACGGATACCTTCGACTTGTCTTCCACCGGGTGCACGTGGGTGTCTAGTGCGCGGATTCTCATGCCATTCCCAGCTCGGCGGTGTGTCGAACGATGATCGACCGAGGTCATTACCCGTCGGTCATTACCGGTCAGCGCTTGCCGGTCATTACCCGTCGGTCATTACTGTCGGTGGCTCGAGAGCTCCTCGCGACCGTAGGACCGAAGTTCTTCGCTCCCTGCCCCTCCGAATCGCGCCTGAGGTGTCTCGACGCCCGAGTCCCACCAGGGTGCGGCTCCTTTGGAAGCTGCGCACCGCCACAAGCAGGTCCCAGGACGGTGCATCGGCGCTCTCAGGGAATAGGCCCTGTAAACCTGGAAGCGGCTCGGACCAGCGACTCTAGGGGGTCCCACCCGTTGGCCCGGTGGTCGTGTTGGTCGGAGCCGTCGTCGTGGGCGGGGGTCGCCTCCGCACCCTGGTCGTGGTGGTCGTATCGGCAACCGTCGTGGCCGGCGATGCCGTCGTCGTCGGCGCGGGACCGGTGGTGGGCGCGGTTGTGGGTGCAGGGCCGGTCGTCGGTGCGGGCCCCGTGGTGGGCGCGGGGCCGGTGGTGCTCTTGGGCTTCGTGGTGGAGGAGGACTTCGTGGTGCTCTTGGGCTTGGTGGTGGAAGAGGACTTCGCCGTCGTGGTCGTGGCCTGGGCCTGCCCATTGGGACCGGCCCCACCACTCGCAGCCGCGACCGCGGGGGAATTCGAGCTCGGAGGCGCCGGGCTCGGGGCCGGGCCGGTCGTCGAGGACGCCTGGCTCGTCGTCGGAGCGACCGGCACGGACCCTGACCCACCGGTGGCGGCCTGGTCGTGGCCGCTGACCGGCGGCTGCGCACTGGTCGCCACGCCCGCGATCGACGCCACCACCACGGTGGCCACCAGCACCAGAGCCACGACCACCGCCGAGCGGACGCGGGTCGGGCTCTGATTCCGGAGAAGGGCCGGAACGGCGCGCAGGCGCGAGCTCAGCTGTGCGCGGCCCGCAGACACCCGCGACAGCGGCGCCGCTCGTTTGACGTGGGGACTGAGCCTGAGGGGATGGCCGAGAGGCGCGAACGCCCCCAACATGGTGACCGTCTCGTTGGGCAGGTCCTGGGTGGGGACGAGCACACGCACCGGCCAGCCGTTCACGAGCAACGCCAGCAGCGTTGCCGAACGCCCGTCTGGGGTCCTGCCCGCGTTGCGCACGACCTCGAGGCCGCCCATCTCCTCCCACGACCACAGACGCTCGACGGTGGGCTCTGCGGCGTCGGTCAGGGTCCAACCGGCAGGCTCGACCCGGAGGTCGAAGGCCACGAAGCTCACGCCCCAGCTTCCCGGCTCGCCTTCCACCACCCAAACGTTCGGCAGTTTCACGCTGCGTACGTTTCTCGTACCGTTGCGTACGTTTCTCGTACCGTCACCGCAAGATCGCGCTCCACGGTTCCGGATGCTAAGAGTTGAAAGCGGATCATGGAAATCCAACCACGACCCGTCATCACCACCTCACGCATAGTCGATTCGGGTTCTATCAGACGAAGCACGAGCACCAAGGGATGGTGCAGGTGGCGACGTCGGGCGCGCTTCTACGTCGCCAGTGACGCGGTCCCGCCCCGCAGGTGGCGGCTGACATCGCCGACCAGATCAGTCGTGAAACGCCGTTCGACGAACCGCCAAATTCCACCACGACACTCGAAGACGTCGCGATACCTTCCGGCGACGATGGGCTGCAACGGCAGATCGGGAAGTGCCTGCAGCACCGTCACGTACGAGCGTGACACGGCAGTCCCCGACTCGTGGTCCACGTCGATGTGGATGTTCGTCGTCACGTGCTTCGTGCGCGGCGTGCCGTCGTCGTACACGCGCACCATGGAGCGAAACGTCTTCTCGATGGCCTCCCGGCCACGCACCACGGCGTCGCCTGAACCGCCGAACACCGCATCGGCGAGCAGCTCTCCCAAGCCCCGGAAATCGCCGGCGTCGACGAGCTCGGCATACGCGGCGATCAGGTTCTCGATGGACCGGGCGCTGTCGACTGGGTCGGCGGGGGCCACCTCCGTGACCGTAGCCGGACGCTCAACCGGGAATGTGCATCAGTTCGATGCGGACCCCGTCGGGGTCGGTGCAGTAGACGAAGTCGAGGGCATCGGAGGACCCGAAGGTGGTTCTCGTGCCTCCCAGCACGGTGCCGCCGAGCGACTCGATGACGTGTGCCACCGCGTCGAGATCCCCTACCCTCAGCGAGAGGTGGGTGATTCCCAGCTGGTTCATCGGCCGGCGCTCCGGCTCCCCGGAGTGACCGGGCGAGTCGAAGTGCAACAGCTCGACCGAGATCCCGTCACGGGAGACGAACCGCGACTGGAGCACGACGTCGTCGAGCTCCATGAGCCGTCCGAATTCTTGTCCCACCGTGTGGGACTGCACCAGTTCGAAGCCGAGGCCCTCGCAATAGAAGCGCACCGATCGTTCGAGATCGCTCACGCAGATCCCGATGTGCGAGAACTTCACGTCCACAGCCCCTCCAATCACCGGTGGTCTCGTGACTCCACCGCCCGAGCCCGACGCCCGAGCCCGACGCCCGAGCCCGACGCCCGAGCCCGACG
>JARLGQ010000139.1 GCA_031292675.1 Acidimicrobiales bacterium | reverse complement strand
GACGGCGGGCGCGGGCGCGTGCCCTGTTGCGGCTGGCCGTCCCCATGGTGCTTTCGGCTGCGGTCGTGGTGCTGGCGGTGACCGCCGTCGCCCAGCTCGGCTCGGCGTCGGGCCCCTACCGGCGGACCGTCGACCGTGGATACGCAGCCCTGGCCGAGCCGCTGGTGGGCGCGTCGGATTCCTCGGGCGCGCAGTTGGTCTCGTTCCTGCACCACGGGGCCTCGCTCGGCCGGATGGCGTTCTTCTCCACTCTCGATGCACTCGCCTCCGACTCCGCCGCACTGCGCCGGCGCTACGACACCATCACCCCGCCTGATCCGGAGACGACCGTGGGGTGCGCGTCGGCGATCGCCGGCCGGGCGGCCGCGGTCTCGATGCTGCGCGGCGCCCTCGAGGGAGTCCTCGGTGGCCGGACCGGGCTCGGGGTCGTCGACGAAGGCGGCGCCGCCACCGCCGTGGGCGGTGCCGGTGACTCCCTGCGGTCCGCCGACAGGTCGTGGGCGCGGTGCCGACACGCGCTGCGCCGCGCTCCGGGGTCTGCGGTGCTCCCCTCGTCGGTGTGGGTGCGCGACCCGGGCGAGTTCGGCTCCGACGCCGTCGGCCGGTTCGTGTCCCAGGTGGCGGGGTCGCGGTCGCTGGCGCCGGTGCACGACCTCGCCGTGCTCGACGTCGTCACGGAGCCCACGGCCGTGGCGGGGGCCCAGACCCTCGCCGTGCCCGCCACCACGAGCATCGTCGCCCACGTCGTGGTGGCCGATCGCGGCAACGTGGACGAGAACGGCGTGGAGGTCGGCGGGGTGGCGACCCCCCAGGGCGCAGTGGCGAGCCCGGTGCTCGTGCAGCGCACCGTCGACCTCGCGGCGGGGCGGTCCACGACGGTGGTGCTCCCCGGCTTCGCCGTGCAGCCCGGCTCCCCCTACGCGGTGGAGGTGGTGGCGGAGTCCCCCCGCGCCGGCGGCACCGGACTGCTGGTGACGCGTTCGATCCAGGTCCAGGTGCAGCAGGTGGCCACCTTGACGTCGGTGACGTCCTCACCGCTCGTCGCCGTGAAGGGCCGCCCCGTCACCTTCATCGCGCAGCTCACGTCGCCGCTGTCGGGGGTAGGGACGCCGACCGGGACCGTCGACTTCGAAGACGACGGCGCCACCATCCCCGGGTGCGGAGCCCGGCCCGTCCACGACGCACAGGCCACGTGCTCGGCGACCTATCCGTCGGCGTCGGTCCACGCCATCACGGCCGCGTACTCGGGCGACCAGCGTGACGCGGGGTCGACCTCACCGGCGATCACGCTCAGGGTGGGCGTCTAGGGCCACCGGGCCGTCTCGGGCGGGAGCGGTCCCGCCCCGGAGTGACCGAGCTGACCACAGCGCCATAGGATCGGGGGAGGGACGGCACAGGAGGGCGCGAACCTCGTGGCAGAGAGCATCACCATCACCGACAACCGGACGGGCAACCAGCTCGAGATCCCCATCCGCAACGGCGGCGTGGAGGCGAGCGAGTGGAGCAAGCTCCTCCCCGGCATCTGGTTCTACGACCCCGGCTTCGTCTCCACCGCGGCGTGCGAGAGCTCGGTGTCGTTCGTGGACGGGGACGCCGGCGTCCTGCGCTATCGCGGCTACGAGATCGCCGAGCTGGCCGAGCATTCCAACTACCTCGAGGTCGCCTACCTGCTCCTGCACGGGGAGCTGCCCACCGCCGCCGAGTACGACGGCTGGCGCCACGAGATCACGTACCACACCTACATCCACGAGAACGTACGAAAGCGGTTCCTCGAGGGGTTCCATTACGACGCCCATCCCATGGGGATGCTCGTCTCCGCTGTGGCGGCGCTCTCCACGTTCTATCTCGACGCCAAGGAGATCTTCGACCCGGACTCCCGCCGTCGCCAGATCATCCGGCTCATCGCCAAGATGCCCACACTTGCGGCCGCCGCCCACCGGTTCTCGGTGGGCATGCCCTTCGTCTATCCCGACAACTCCCTCGATTTCGCCGGCAACTTCCTGTCCATGATGTGGAAGGTGGCCGAGCCCCGATTCGACGCCAACCCCACGCTGGCTCGTGCCCTCGACATCCTGTTCATCCTCCACGCCGACCACGAGCAGAACTGCTCCACCACCGCCATGCGCGTGGTGGGCTCCTCACACGCGGATCCGTACTCGTGCTGCGCGGCCGCCTGTGCCGCGCTCTACGGGCCCCGTCACGGGGGTGCCAACGAGATGGTCATCCGCATGCTCACCGACATCGGCTCCATCGAGAACGTGCCTGCGTTCATCGATTCGGTGAAGCAGGGCGAGGGGGGCCGTCTCCAGGGTTTCGGCCACCGCGTCTACAAGAACTACGACCCCCGGGCCCGGATCATCAAGCAGACCGCGGACGAGGTGTTCGCCATCACCGGCAAGAACCCCCTTCTCGACATCGCCTTGAAGCTCGAGGAGATCGCCCTTTCCGACGAGTACTTCACCTCACGACGGCTCTACCCCAACGTCGACTTCTATTCGGGGCTCATCTACCAGGCCATGGGGTTCCCGCTCGAGATGTTCCCCGTGCTCTTCGCCATCCCCCGCACCGCCGGGTGGCTGGCGCACTGGCAGGAGATGCTCGACCAGGACTCCAAGATCGCCCGCCCCCGCCAGCTCTACATCGGCCCCGAGCCGCGCCCCTACGTCCCGATCGCCCAGCGCTGACTTCGCCCCGGCCCGGCGCCGGGGGTCAGGTCGACAGCTTGGGGACCAGGCGCATCAGGCCTTCTTGGACCATCGACACCACGAGCGTCCCGTCGCGGGCGAAGAGAAAGCCACGGGCCAGGCCCCGGGCCCCGAAGGCGTTGGGGCTGTCCATGTCGTAGAGGAGCCAGTCGTCGGCCCGCAGGGGCCGGTGGAACCACATGCAGTGGTCCAGGCTCGCTCCCATGAACTCTGCGTCGTCCCACCGCACCTCGTGGGGGGCGAGCATGGTGTCGAACAGGGACATGTCCGACGCGTAGGCGGCGACGCACGAGTGCAGGAGGGGATCGTCGGGAAGGGTCCCGTCGGCCCGGATCCACACGCGCTGGACGGGGTCCCGGGCCTCGTGCTGCATCCAGGGCAGCTCCCCGACATGGCGCTGGTCGATGGGGTGCGGGCGGGCGAACCAGTCGGCGAGCTCCTCGCGGAAGGGCTCGAGCCGGTCGTGCAGCGAGGGCAGCGTCTCGGGATCGGGCACCTCGGGCATGGGCACCTGGTGGACGAAGGCGCCCTCCTCGTGGACGTGGAACGAGGTGGCCAGGTTGAAGATGGCCTGGCCGTGCTGGATGGCCACCACGCGGCGGGTCGAGAAGGAACGGCCGTCGCGGATCCGGTCCACCTCGTAGAGGATGGGCACGTTGGGGTCCCCCGGGCGCAGGAAGTAGGCATGGAGCGAGTGCACTCGGCCGCGCTCGACGGTACGCCCCGCCGCCATGAGGGCCTGCGCCGCGACCTGTCCCCCGAACACCCGCTGGCGGTGCTCGTCGGGGCTCACGCCGCGGAAGATGTTCACTTCGATGGGCTCGATGTCGAGCAGCTTGACGAGGAAGTCCAGGGCGTCGCTCACCACCACATCCTGGCAGGCCCCACAACTACGGTGTCGCTGTGTCGAGCGTCCACTTCCCCGAAGGGTTCCTGTGGGGGACCGCCACCGCCGCCCATCAGATCGAGGGGGGGAACACCAACAACGACTGGTGGGCCTTCGAGCACGCCGCGGGGACGCCGTGTCTGGAGTCCAGTGGCGACGCCTGCGACTCGTGGCACCGCTGGCCCGAGGACCAGGACCTGGTGGCCTCCCTCGGGCTCGGTGCCTACCGGTTCTCGGTGGAGTGGAGCCGGATCGAGCCCGAGGAGGGGGAATGGTCCCGGGCCGCTCTCGAGCACTACCGCCGCCAGTGCGCGCGCTGCCACGAACTGGGCCTCTCCCCGGTGGTGACCCTCAACCACTTCACCGTCCCCCGCTGGCTCTCGGGGCGCGGCGGGTGGGAGTGGGAAGCCGCGCCGCAGCGGTTCGCGCGGTTCTGCGAGCGCGTCGCCGCGCATTTGGGTGATGTCGTGGGCTGGGCGTGCACGCTCAACGAGCCCAACGTCGTAGCCACCATGGGATACCTCTTCGAGGTCTTCCCCCCGGCCGTGCGCGACTCGGGCCGGCGCCAGGCCGTCAACGCCGCGCTGTGCCGCGCCCATGTGCTGGGGGTCGAGGCCCTGCGAGGCGGACCGGGCGACTTCCCCGTCGGGCTCACCCTGTCCATGCACGACTACCAGGCCGAGCCCGGGGGTGAAGAGCGCCTGGAGCGGATCCGGCGTTCCACCGAAGACGTCTTCCTCGAGGCCACGGCGGGTGACGACTTCGTGGGGGTGCAGTGCTACACCCGGATGCGGATCGGCCCCCAGGGGGTGCTCGGGCCCGCCGACGGCGTGCCGGTCACCCAGATGGGCTACGAGTTCTGGCCCCGGGCCCTCGAAGCCACGGTGCGCCGCGCCTGGGAGGTCACGGGGGGAATCCCGGTGTTGGTGACCGAGAACGGGATCGGGACCGCCGACGACGACCAGCGGATCGCCTACGTGACCGAAGCCCTCGCCGGGGTGCGGCGGTGCCTCGACGACGGGATCGACGTGCGGGGCTACTTCTACTGGAGCCTGCTCGACAACTTCGAGTGGGTACTCGGGTACGGGCCGACGTTCGGTCTGGTCGAGGTCGACCACCACAGCTTCGAGCGCCGGCCCAAGCCCAGCGCGCCGTGGTTCGGGGGCGTGGCCCGGGCCAACGCCGTGCCCTGAGGCCGTGCCCGGGGGGTCTCGGACGGGCCCCGGCTGGGTGCAAAGCGGCGCCACCGGCTAAATTCGCCGCGATGGCCGCCACACTGAAGCGCCTGTGGCGCCTGTACCACACCCCCACGGGGAAGAAGATGTTCCGGTACGCCACTGTGTCGGTCATCTCGACCGCCGTGTCCTTCAGCGTCCTGGGCCTCGTCTTCGGCGTCTTCAGGCTGTGGACCGAGGTGCCGAGCACCGTCTTCGCCAACCTGGTGGCGAGCGTGCCGGCGTACTACCTCAACCGCACCTGGTCCTGGGGCAAGAGCGGCCGGTCGCACGTGTTCAAGGAGGTCCTCCCCTTCTGGACGATGACCTCCATCGGGATCGCCATGTCGATCGGGACGGCGTCCCTGGCCCATCACCTCAGCGACGTCTACAACCTGCACCACTTCGGTCGGACCGTGGTGGTCGAGGGGGCCAACACCGCCGCCTTCGCCCTGCTGTGGATCGTCAAGTTCCTGGTCTTCAACCGGCTCTTCCACGTCGACCCGGTCGCGCACGCGGACGCCGAGCTCTTCATCGAGGCGGCGGTGGAGGTGGAGGGGGCCGAGCCCTGAGACCGGTCGGTAAGTGAACGCCGCTCGGCGTGCCGAGCCCCGTCACCGCCCCGTCCCCGCGCTCGGGTGCGTCCCTGAAGTCCCGGGGTCAGTCCCTGAAGTTCTGGAACTGCAGGGGGATCCCGAAGTCCTGCTCCTTGAGCGCCTTGATGACGCCCTGCAGGTCGTCGCGCTTCTTGCCCGTGACCCGGAGCTGGTCGCCCTGGGCCTGTGAGGAGACACCCTTCAGGTTCATGTCCTTGATGAATTTGTTGAGCCGCTTGGCGTGATCGGCGGAGATGCCGGCCTTGATGGCGATGTGCTGGCGGACCGTGCCCTTGGTCGCCTCCTCGATCTTGCCGTCCTCGAGCGCCTTGAGCGACACCTCGCGACGCACGATCTTCTCCTGGAGCACCTGGTGCAGGGCGCGCAGGCGGTCCTCGGTGGAGGACCGCAGGACCAGCTCCTTCTCGCCGAGCTCGATGCTCGAGGCGGTCCCCTTGAAGTCGAAGCGGGTGCCGGCCTCGCGGTTGGCCTGGTCGACGGCGTTGCGGACTTCTTGCATGTCGACCTGCGAGACCACGTCGAACGTGGGCATGCCGACACGTTAGTGCTGCTCGCGCCGCGCCCTTACTTGGCGCCGGCCCGGTCGCTCCGCCACGGACCGTGAGGCGGTCGCGGTATGGTCGCGCCTCGCGGGTCGGTGCCCGAGCGGCCAAAGGGAGCAGACTGTAAATCTGCCGGCACAGCCTACGAAGGTTCGAATCCTTCCCGGCCCACGCTTCGCAGGTCCGCCCGGCTCGAGGCACCCCGGGAAGCCTGTTCGGCTCCCCGGCCCTGCACTTGCCGGGCCGCCGTCTTTCATTACAATGGCGTTACGAATATGACCGACGCGTATCCTCCCGGTCCGGCGGAAGGGAGGCGCATCGGGTTCGAGCACCCCGGGCGGGTGCGGAGGAAATCGGGGCGAGGACCGAGACGATGGGTCTAATGGGAAGGACCGCCGCAGCGGCACGCGGCTTCGATCCTTCGGCCGTCCCGGTCGTGGGGCGTGTCCTGGACCGCTTGACGGTGTGGGACGAGGCGGTACGCCGGCGGTGGCCCTTCAGCGCGCTCGTCGGCCCCGACCTCGAGCCCGGAGCCGTGCAGGGCGACGGGTCGCGCCTGCTGGTGCGGCCCGCTGTCCTCGGGTTCATCGCCGTCACCGCCATCACTCTGGGGTCGATCCCCCAGGGCTCGCCGTTCGTGTTGAAGCTCCCCGGGGCGTGGTTCTTCGGTGTCCCCGCCGTCGGCGAAGTGGCGACGAAGCAATTCCTCTTCATCGGGTTGGTCGCCACCTACGGCGGCCTCGTCCTGTTCATGCGCGTCTGGTACGGCTTGATCCGGACCCTCTCGCAGGTGAAGGGGGTCCCGGTCCGCAAGCTCGTGATGGTCCTGGCCCTTTGGATCGTGCCGTTGCTCCTGGCGCCACCGCTGTTCAGCCGCGACATCTACAGCTACGCGGCGCAGGGCGAGATGATGAGCCACAACATCAGCCCGTACCACTACGGCCCCGGCGTGCTCGGCGCCGCCCCCTCGGTGACGTTGGTCGATCATCTGTGGATCAACACGCCCGTGCCCTACGGGCCCCTGTTCATGGAGACCGACGGGCTCCTCACCAGCGCGTCGATGCACCACGAGCTGGTCGACCTGACGCTGCTGCGGCTCCTGGCCGTCCTCGGCGTCGGCCTCATGGCCCTGTCGATCCCGTCGCTGGCGCGCGGCCTCGGCCGAGATCCGTCCTATGCCTTCACGGTGGCCGTCCTCAACCCGGTCACGATCCTCCATCTGGTGGGGGGTGCCCACAACGACGCCCTCATGCTCGGCCTGCTCATGTGCGGGCTGGCCGTGGCGCGCCGGGGGAGACCGGTGGCGGGCATCGTGCTGTGCGCGTTGGCCGCCGCGGTGAAGGTCCCGGCCGCGCTGGGCGTCATCTACATCGGCTGGGACTGGATGGGCACCGGGCTGCCGGTGCGCGCCCGGATACGGCCGTTGGTGACCGCGGGCCTGATCGCGTCGGCGGTGATGGGTGCGTTGTCGATCGTCACCGGTCTCGGATGGAGCTGGGTGTTGAACCTCTCCACCCCGGGGACCGTCCGGTCCTGGGTCGCGCCCGCCACCGGGGCGGGGATCCTCTTCACGGACCTTTCCCATCTGGTGGGGATCGGGGTGCACCTGCACACGGCGCTGTCGATGACCCGCGCCCTCGGGGTGGTGGTGGCGTGCGGGACGGGGCTTTGGCTGCTGCTGAATTCGGACCGGATCGGGGCCCTGCGCGCCATGGGCCTTTCCATGCTGATCATCGTGGCCCTCGGGCCCGTGGTCCAGCCGTGGTACCTGTCGTGGGGCCTCGTCGTGCTGGCGCCGGTCGCCACGGGCAAGGTCCGGACCCTCATCGTGGGATCGTCGATCGTGGCTGCCTTCATCGGCCTCCCCGCCGGGAAGCAGCTGGTCTCGGACCTCTTTCGCGCCGACCCCCTCACGGTGGCGGTGGCGCTGCTCGCCTGCCTCGCCATCCTGACGGTGCCGCTGTCGCCCTTCGACCGCGAGAACGCCCTGGCCCGGTGGCGCCGTCGCGGCGACCGCGGCCCGGGCCCCGATGCCGAGGAGCCGGTGGCCGCGCTGGACTACGTGAGGGCCTGAGTCACAGCATCCGCTGCAAGATCGCCACGTCGATCCAGCGTCCGAACTTGCGGCCCACCTCGCGTTCGACGCCCACCAGGGTGAAGCCACAAGCCCGGTGCAGCGCCGTCGAGGGCTCGTTGTCCCCCGCGATGCGTGCGATCACGGTGTGGAAGCCGCGGGCCACCGCCAGCGCCACGAGCTCCTCGAGCACCATCCGACCCACCCCCCGGCCCCGCCAGTCGCCGTGGACGTAGAGGGAGTCCTCCACCGTGGTGGAGTAGGCGGCCCGGTCGCGAAACGGGGACAGGGACCCGAACCCGACGACGACGGTCCCTTCCACCGCCACCACCGCCGGGTGCGCGCCCTCGTGGCGGGTGATCCAGGCGCGCTGCTCCCCGGCGGTCCGTGGCTCGAGGTCGAAGGTGACGGTGGAACCGACGACCTCGGCGTTGTAGATGGCGCGGATGGCCTCGCCGTCCTCCTGGCGCGCCGGCCTGACCTCCATCGGACGATCGTACCGGGGGTCAATTCGACGCCGCCCCGGCGTCGCCGGGCTCCCTCGGCCACAGGAGTGCCAGGAGGCGGCGACTATGCTCGTCCGGCGCGGAGTTGCCGTGTCCGCCCCCTTAGCTCAGTCGGCAGAGCACAGCCATGGTAAGGCTGGTGTCGTCGGTTCGATTCCGACAGGGGGCTCGCCCCTGGCGGCGTAGCTCAGTTGGTCAGAGCACACGGCTCATAATCGTGTTGTCGCGGGTTCGAGTCCCGCCGCCGCTACCAGCCTGAGGGAACGGCCCCCCCCCCGTGCGGGGGCTCGAGAAGGAGCAGAGTCATGGCGAAGAACGAGAAGAGGGTGCAGGTGACACTGGCCTGCGAGGTCTGCAAGCGCCGCAACTACATCACCATGAAGAACAAGCAGAACGACCGGGAGCGGATCGAGCTCACCAAGTTCTGCCGTTGGGACCGCAAGCACACCCTCCACAAAGAGACGCGCTGAACCCGCCGGCGCCG
>JARLGQ010000138.1 GCA_031292675.1 Acidimicrobiales bacterium | reverse complement strand
GAGGGCGCGGCCACAGGCGCCGTGCACGCCGCCGCGCATGTCACCGGCGGCGGGCTGCCCGGCAACCTCGGGCGCGTGATCCCCGGTGGTGCCGACGCCGTCGTCGACCGCGGCGCCTGGGAGGAGCCCCGGATCTTCGACGAGATCCGCCGGCTCGGCGACGTCGACGAGGCCGAGATGGCGCGCGTGTTCAACCTGGGGATCGGGATGGTCCTCGTGGTCGCCGCCGCCGATGCCACCGGCGCCGTCCACGCGCTGGGTGGGGCCGGGTGCCCCGCCGTCGTGATGGGGCGGGTCTCCGAGGGGACCGGGCGCGTCCGGCTCGAGGGGACGCGCCCCGGCCGCGGGACGGGCCACCCCGGCGCGACGCACACGGGAGACGGGGCGCACACGGGAGACGGCACATGACACTGGACGCGCTGCGGGACCACCTGCTCGAGCACTCGGTCAAGACGGGTGACTTCGTGTTGAAGTCGGGCCGCCGGTCCAATTGGTTCATCGACTCCAAGCAGACCGTGTGCCGGCCCGGCGGCATGCTGCTCGTGGCCGACGCCGTGCTCTCGGCGCTTCCCGACGACGCCACCGCCATCGGGGGGCTCACCATGGGGGCCGACCCCGTCGCCTTCGTGGCGGCCGGAGTGGCCGCCACCCGGGGCCGCGCCCTGAAAGCCTTCAGCGTCCGCAAGGAGGCCAAGGACCACGGCGGCGGCGGCCGGGTGGCGGGGGCCCTCGACGCGGGGGACAAGGTGGTGGTGACCGAGGACACCGTCACCCGGGGCACGTCGCTGCTCGAGGCGGTCGACGCCGTGCGCGACGCCGGCGCCGAGGTGGTGCTGGCGCTGGCGGTGGTGGACCGGGGAGGTGCCGCCGAGAAGCTCCTCGCCGGCCACGGTGTCGCCTTCCGGGCGTTGCTGGGGGCGCCCGACCTCGGCTTCGCCTACGACGAACGCTGAAGCGCCGCAGCGGGCAGCCCTACAAACTGCCGTGCCATCACGACACGAGGTCGGCGAGCGCTGCCTCCACCGCCCGGTGGAACGTCGGGTAGGCGTAGATCATGCGCCGGAGCTGCTCCACGGGAATCTCGGCGTGGATGGCGAGGGTGAGCATCGACAGGACCTCGCCGCCGGTGGGGCCCGCCGAGGTGGCGCCCACGAGCACGCCGCGCCCGGCGTCCTCGACCAGCTTGATGAACCCCTCGTTGCCCACCTTGTGGATCCATCCCCGCGTGGACTGCGGTATCGGGTAGGTCCCGACGCGCACGTCGAGGCCCTTGGCGCGCGCCGCGGCCTCGTTCAGGCCCACCGAGCCGATCTCGGGATCGGTGAAGGTCACGTGCGGCAGCGCCCGGTAGTCGGCGGGCGGGGGGTCCTGGCCCAAGATGTCTGCCAAGGCGATGCCGGCCTGGTACATCGACACGTGGGTGAAGGCGCCCACGCCGGTGACGTCCCCGATCCCCCACACCCCGTCGGTGACGCGCAGACGCCCGTCCACGGGCAGGCCGCGCGCCTTGTCGTCGACACCGACGCTGGTGACGTTGAGCGACGCCAGGTCGGGCCGCCGCCCCGTGGCGACGAGGAGCCGTTCCCCGGTGACCGGCGCGTCACCCTCGAGATCGAGAACGAACCTGTCCCCGTCATGGCGCACCCCCGTGACCTTCGCCGAGGTGTGGAGGTGCAGGCCCTCTCTGGCGAGCACCTCGGCGACGAGCGCGCTGGACTCCGGTTCCTCGGGCGCCAGCAGCCGCTCGCCGGCCTCGACGATCGACACGTCGGTGCCGAAGCGGGCGAACACCTGTCCGAGCTCCACGCCGATGGCACCGCCGCCCAGGACCACCAGCGAGGCCGGGAGGGTGTCGGCCTCGATGGCGTCGCGGTTGGTCCAGTAGCGGCCCTCGAGCTCGGCCAGTCCGGGGATGGGCGGTGCCCACGCCTTGTCCCCGGTGGCCACGACCACGGCCCGGCGCGCCTCGTAGGCGGTGTCACCGACCACCACCGTGCGCGGGCCGTCGAGGTGTCCCCATCCCCGCACGAAACGCCCGCCCTTGCCCACGAAACGGTCCACGGCGACCTGGTCGTTCCAGTCGTCGGTGGCGTGGCGGAGGCGTCGGGCCACGGGCGCCCAGTCGGGGGTCACCGTCGACGCCCCGGCCATGCCCGGCACCCGCCGGGTCTCGGCCAGGAGGTTGGCGGCCCGGATCATCATCTTCGAGGGGATGCAACCCCAGTACGGGCATTCCCCGCCGAGGAGCTTCCCTTCGATCCCCACCACCTCGAGCCCGGCCTCGGCCAGCCGTCCTGCGATCTCCTCGCCGCCGGGTCCCATGCCGAGAACGACCGCGTCCACCTTCTCGAGCTTCTTGGTCGGCCTGGTTTGCGCGGTCTGCGCGGTCTGCGTGGTCACGTCGGTCTGCTCGGTCACGTCGCCTCCTCGGGGGTCGTGGCCGCACGGATTTGCCCGTGCCGCCCGTGGCCCGTGTTGCCGGTGTTGCCCGTACCGGCCTGAAGCTACGGGGGGGGGGCGGGCCGCCCCCGGCCGACACAGGTCCTAACGGCCGGTGATCGGGGCCGTTCGCCTCTATGCGGCGAACCTCGTTGAGCGCAACGTGGAATCCGTGCTGACCGACGGCGAGGGGCTCGAAGTCCTCGTCGCCGAACAGTGCCTGGAGCTGCTGTCCTCGGCGCGCCTGGGCCGCATCGCCGTCACGGTCGGGGCGGTGCCGTCGATCTTTCCCGTCGACTACCGGTTGGTCGACGGCCAGATCGTCTTCCGCGCCGGCGGGGGGACCAACCTCTACCGAGCCGCGGCGAGCAAGGTGGTCGCATTCGAGGCCGACGAGGTGGACCGGTCGTGGCAACAGGGATGGAGCGTGGTGGCCGTGGGGGTGGCCCGCGAGGTGAGGGACCACGAGACCATGTCCTCCACCCTCGACCGTGCCCCCGACCTGTGGGACCCCAAGACGGGCTCCCACGTCATCGCCATCCTGCCCGCGCTCCTCTCGGGCCGGCGATTCGTCAACGCCGCGTAGGCGCGCCGTCGTCGCCGGCTCAGGGGCCGGTCACTTCCTTGGCGTGCCCGAGGCCCACCATCAGTTCGATCCATCCCTGCATGTCGGCGTTCTTCAGGTCCACGTGGTTCTTGAGGCCGGCAGGAACGAAGAACTCGAAACCGTCGGTCTCGAGGGCGTCGACGATCCCCGACGCACACTCCTGCGCGGTGGCGAACTCCGCGCCCGGTAGCCCGGGGAGCTCACCGGGCAGAGGCACCCAGATCTCCGTGGCGATGGCGCCGGGCTGGATCAGCTTCACCTCGATCGGCGTGTCCGCCAGGTCCATGGCGGCGACCTCGCTCCAACCCGTCATGGCGAACTTCGCCGCGCAGTACGCGGACTCGTGGACGATCCCGAACCGCCCGCCACCGCTGGCGACGTTCACGATCGTCCCCGAGCCGCGCTCGAGCATGAGCGGGAGAAGTGCCAGGTTCATCCGGATCGGTGACATGAAGTTCGTGCGCATCACCACCTCGAGGTCCTCTGCGGTGTGATCCATCACGAGCTTGCGCTTGCCGACCGCGGCGTTGTTCACCAGGCAGTCGAGCCGCCCGAAGGCCTGCCACGCATCGTGCACGAGCTGAACCGCCGCGTCCACGTCCGACAGGTCGACGACCCACAGTCGCGACGCGGGAGCGTGCTCCTGGCAGAGCGCGAGCGTCTCTCGGAGTCGATCGGCGCGCCGCGCCGCGATCCCGACGATCGCGCCGCGCTCGGCCAGCATCGGTGCCAGAGCTTGCCCGATCCCCGACGACGCTCCCGTCACGAGGATGTTGGCGCCTTCGATTCTCATCGTCGTCGACGAGCTCTCGACGGAGCTCGCACGCCGTTACCGCTTGCGGGCGGCGGCCTTCTTGACGGTACGACGAACGGGCGTCTTCTTGGCGGTGGTACGACGCGCCGGCGCCTACTTGGCCGGTGCCCGGCGCGTGGTCTTCTTGGCCGCCGTCTTGCGCGCCGGTGCCGCCTTGCGGGCACGCGGAGCCACCGCGGCAACCGTCTTGCCCGCGGCGCGCACGGCGTCGTCGTTCGTCGGGAAGGCACCACGCTTGAGGCGAGGTGCAGTCGCCGGTGCCATCACCGCGTCCTTGAACGCCTTCACCGGAGTGATGCGCGCCTTCTTGGAGGCCTTGATGCGGATCGCTTCCCCGGTAGCGGGATTGCGGCCCATGCGGGCGGGGCGATTGACCTTGACGAACTTGGCGAATCCGGTGATGGCCACCGGCTCCCCCTGCGATACGACGGCGGTCACGACTTCGGTGAAGCCCTCGAGGACACTGGACACCGTCTTGAGGTCCACATCCGCGTGTACGGCCACCGCTTTGGCAAGCTCTCTTTTATTCATGGGGGCCTATTGTGCTCTACGCGCGGCCCGACGCGCCAAGTGAGGCTGCCCCCATTGGATTTCGTGGATCACGCGACACTGCATCGAAGTGTCGGATCCGTGTCGCGGTGGCCTCGTCGATGGCCCGTCGAGGAGTTGTATTCGGTCTCGGTCCACACCCGATCCGGTCCCACGTCGGTCTCGGTCCAGACCCGATCCCGGTTCTTGTTCGTCTCAGCCGACATCGGTCGCGGTCCCATATGGGCCTAGTCCACATTGGACTCAGACCGTTGTTCACGGCCCACATTGGTCTCAGCCCTGTTTGGTCTGGGATCTCGCCCGATCCCGGCCCGTGTCGGTCCCGGCCCGCAGCGTGAGGGCCCGCTACGGGGCCTGGGGATAACCGCATGTCGGCTACGAGGCAGAGAACGCACCGTCCTTCACCACGGGGACGATCTGATCGGAGTCGACTTCCGCCGCCACGTCGACGTCAGCTCCGTACCCGGCGCCCATCAGCTGGCGGGCTGAACCACACGACCTGATGGCACCCTCCACGTCACCGGTCGCCTCGTACAGCGTCGCCATCGACGCCGCCTCGGCCGAAAGTGCGCAACCTGCCGACCTCAGGTGCCCGAGGACCGCACCGGCGCCGAGGGCATCCTCGAGGGCGGGGCGCAGGGAACCGTCGGGCCACCGCTCGCCCGAGGCCAGGACCACGGCGGGACGACCGGGGTTCCCATAACCCTGTGCGAGCAGCCATCGGCCCACGGCAGAGGCGTTGCGCAGGCACGCCGCGACGACTTTGTGCCCCGCACCCAGGCCCGAGGCGATGGTCGAGCCGTTGGGGGACGGCAGGACCAGCCGGGGTGTGAACGGGGCGTGCCTCAGGACGGCAGGGGACAGGGACCACGGATGAGCCTCGGAAACCTCCCGTCGGCGCACCGCGAGCCGGGCGTCGTGTTTCGCTGCGAAGTCCTCAGCACCGGCGTCGTTCCAGGGGTAGGGGAAGACCGTGGTGCCCCGGCCCACCACGACGGTGACGGCCGTCGTGAACGAGAGCACGTCCACCACCACCAGGCAGGCGGCATCGGCGGCCAGGTGCGCGGCACCGCTCGGGCCCCACTCGAAGCGCACGGCGGAGTCGGACTGCCCCAACCCGTCTTCCCGGCCTGGTACTGGTTCAACCACCGGTGCTCATCCCCGCTCGATTCGCGCCCGACGTGCACCGACCCGGCGTTCCCGACCGGACCGACCCGGCGTTCCCGACCGGACCGACCCGGCGTTCCCGATCGGGCTCGCCCTCGTGTGCCGAGAACTGGGTGGCCCGGGCCTGCAATTCCGGCCTGGATCACCCAGGCCTGGTGTGGTGGTCGGGACCGGCGTCGATCCGGTGACCTCACGCTTTTCAGGCGCGCGCTCTACCAACTGAGCTACCCGACCGCAGAACCAGGGACGGTAGTCCCGGGCGGCGGTCCTGACGGGATTTGAACCCGCGACCTCCGGCTTGACAGGCCGGCGTGCACTCCAGACTGCACCACAGGACCCCGGTCAGCGTCGCCCCAACTTCGCTGCACCCCCAACGGGATTCGAACCCGTGTTACCGCCTTGAAAGGGCGGCGTCCTCGGCCACTAGACGATGGGGGCTGGACCGATCAGGGCTTTGGCAGGTTACCAGGGTCCCCCGCGACCCTCAGGCGGGCGCGTTGGCGCAGGGCACGTTGTCTCAGGGAGATGCGCTGGTGTCGCGAAGATGCCAGGCCGAGCCGTCGGGGTTGTCGTTGATCTCGACCCCGAGGGCGATGAGCCTGTCCCGCACGGCATCGGCGTCCCCGAACCGGCGCTCACGGCGGGCGGAGTCCCGCAGCGACAGGGCGAGCTCGACGAACGGCCCGACGATGCCGGCGGGGTCGCGCGCCCCGAGCGCGGCCAGCTCCCCGAGCCCGGCCACCATGGCCCGCAGGCTGGCG
>JARLGQ010000137.1 GCA_031292675.1 Acidimicrobiales bacterium | reverse complement strand
TGGCCGAATTGGGTGCGTGGGCCAGGGAAGCCAACGTGATCAATGTGGGAGGCTTCAATCCCCCCCTTCCGCCTGGTGTGACTAAGCGCGTGAGCACGAATCAAGACGACCAAATGAACGGACATGGAGAGCTCGACATCCATGACAGGAGCATGTGGTCGAGGATGCTGAAGTTCGCCGAGTAACCGCCTCTGTCGGATTCGATCGACGCGGCTTCCCTAAACAACTTGGATCGTCGACATGAGGGTTGAGCACCAGGTCGACGGGCATTTCGTAAGTCCGCTGGCTGACCAAAGCATCATCGTACATACAGGCTTAAGATCGCCTCGTGCGGGCAACAAAGACTGAGCTTGGCAAGGGTGTCTGGCGTTTGCGGGTGCACTTCGGAGGGCGTCCCGAAGCGGAGGCACCCACGCGTGTGACTCGTACCTTCAGGGGCTGTGCGCTCTCAGCGAGCCTCGACATCTGTGATCAGCGAAACCCGACATCGGCGATCAACGAAAGTCGCGTGAGCTGACCCTGGTCCCTCGGGTCGAAGGCTAGCGGAGCCTCCTTCCTGTCTGCTCTTCGGCCGTCGTGGCCTCCTCCAAGGCCTGGTGCTCCCGCATGCGCCACGATGGTCCTTTGATGTTGAACACCACGGCGTTGTGCATGAGCCGGTCGAGGATCGCGGCCGCCACCACGGGGTCACCGAAGACCTCACCCCACTCCGGAAGCCCCCGGTTGGTCGTGATGAGCGTCGGGTGCCCTCGCTCGTAACGGGTGTTGACCACGTGGAAGAACGCCGCGGCGGCTCCTCGTTCCATGGGGAGGAGCCCGACGTCGTCGATGACGAGCACCGTCGGGGCGGTGAGTGCCTTGAGCCTCGATGCCCAGGTCCCTTCCCGTCGGGCTTGAACCAGGGCCACGGCCATGTCGTCGGCGGTGGTGAAGTAGCCGCGGTATCCGGCCTCGACCGCTTTGGTGGCCAGTGCCACGGCCAGGTGCGTCTTGCCGCAACCGGGCTGGCCGAGGAAGAGCACGGGACGGTTCTCTGCAATGAAGCGCAAGGTGGCCAGGTCGGCGACGAGCTTGCGATCCAGGCTCGGCTGGAACTCGAAATCGAAGTCCTCCATCGTCCGCCGATAGGGGAAGCGGGCGAAGCGCAACCGTGCCGCCAGGCGCCGGTTGGTGGTCGAGGCGGCTTGTTCCCCGATGACCTTGGCCAGGAACTCGACGTGGCTCCAGTCCTTGGCCTTGGCCTCTTCGGCCAGGGTGGCGAAGCACTCCGCGGCCCGTCCGAGCTGGAGATAGCCGAGGTCGTCTTTGAGCTGCTCATAGGGGCCCGTCGGGCTCATTGGCCGTCTCCGAGCTCGGAGCGGTCCGCTGTGTCGTCGTGTGAGCCGTTGTCCACAGCCTCTCGGGGACCACCGTGCACCGAGATCGGGGCGTAAACCGCCAGATCGACCGGTGCCACACACACATCGCCGGCGACCTCGAGGCGAACCGGCGCAGGAACCGGTGGCGAGTCCGGCACCACGACCGACAGGTGCCGGCCCCGGGTCCGCCTGAGCGCAGCGGCCTGGGCGGCCGACCAGTGCGAGGCGTCCCACACCTCGAGCGCCCCATCGACCGGGACGCGGTGTCGGGCCACGGTCTCGCCGGCCCAGCGCACCTCGATGGCGGCCTCGCCGATCTCCTGGCGGACTTCGACGCGCTGACCCAGGCACGCCGGTGGCACCGAGTAGCGCACGCCGCGCCATTCGATCTGGGGCACCGCCACGTGCACCCGGCGGGGCTCGACATGGGCCGTGTCGAAACGCCGCCTCGGCAATGCGCCGAGGAGCTGGCGTTCGACGACGAGACGGTCGGCCGGAGCGACGCCCGTGGTGCGGTGCAGGCGGGGATGCACCCGCTCGGCGAGCCAGGTTGCGGCCCGGGCATTGAGCTCGTCGATGCTCTGGGGTGGGCCCTGTGCTTGGCACTCCTCCAAGAATCGCTCCTTCACGTCGCGGAAGGGCCTCTCCACCTTGCCCTTGCGCTTGGCGTCGCGTGCTCGACAGGCCCGGATCTCACATCCGTGGAAGCGGGCGAACTCCGCCGCGGGCGGGTGCAGGGTGAAGCGCCGGCCCTGGGACTGACCCAGTGCCCCCATCCGGTCGGTGCGTGCCACCGAGGGCACACCACCAAAGGCCTCGAAGGCGCGCACGAGTCCTTCGAAGGTGTGCTCCTGGTCGATCGACGACGCGAACCACCACACCCGCCACCGGCTCCAGCACAAGATGGTCTGGAGGCACTGCACCTCGCCCAACCCCCACTCCCGGCTCCAGGTGCCAATGTCGGACCAGTCGAACTGACACTCCTCTGCGGGCCCAGTCTCGATGCGCACCGACACCTGGGCGGCGGCTTTGAACCGGGGCCCGCGCACAGCGTTCAGATGCCGGGCCACCGACGGGTAACTGCCCTCATAGCCCTCGGCCACGAGGATCTCAAAGACGCTCGTGGCCAGCAGCCTTGGTGCGGCGCGCAACAGCTCTGCGATCCGCGCCGCGCGCTGTTCGTCGATGGCCGGCACCGAGGTGCTGCGCCGCGCCGGAGGCGGGCCGCCGTTTCTCAGCCACTCGCCGATCGTCTCTCGGTGATAGCCCGTCGCCTCGGCGATCTCGACGGCGGTCAGGCCCTGGCGTTTCATCGCCTGGACGTCCATGAACTCCTCCTGGGTCATCATGTCGATCGGTCCCTCCAGTGGGCTTGAGCGTGGATGCCCAAGACCCTGGAGGGGCCGCTGACCGACCGGGGGGACCCCGGCCAGGAGGGCCCAGGAGTTCAGCTCACCGCGGCTTTCGTTGATCGCCGATGTCGGCTTTCGCTGATCGCGGATGTCGACTTTCGGTGATCACAGATGTCGAACTTCAGAGATCGCGCACACCGGCAACGAGTGGACCCTAGAGGACACTATTCAAACCCCCCTTCACCAGGGGAAATGGCAAATCAGAGCAGTGTCACATGGCCTGATTTGATCAATCCGCGGGTCCGAACAGCCATCGGCGAGCTCTACGACCATGTCTTCGGTGAGTCCCGGGGCAGCGCAACTACCAAGTGCCGTCGTATTCAGCCTGACGGCTCGAGACAGGTTCAGCGCCGGCTCTCACCCGAGGAAATCGAGGAGCTCGTCGCCTGCTACTTGGCCGGAGCGACGGCGGTCGTGCTGGCCGCCAAGCACTCGATCCACCGGACCACTGTCTTGGCTCTACTAGAGCGCCACCGGGTGTCGAGACGAGGGCGGGTGTTCACCCCTAATCACATTGAACGAGC
>JARLGQ010000136.1 GCA_031292675.1 Acidimicrobiales bacterium | reverse complement strand
GCACTTCAGGCAACCTGGTCTCTATTTACCATTTGAATATCTCGATGGGGCGGGCATCCGCGTCAACTGCGTGGCGCCCGACTTCGTGCCCACCGCCGGCCTGGCCGGGGTGGCGGGCCGGGCGGGCTCGGCCGGACAGCGCGCCGCGGCGGCGGGCGACGGCACCGACCCTGGCGACTGGCTCACCATCCCCCTGCGCCGCAAGGGCGAGGTCACCGACGTCGGCAACTGCGTGCTCTTCCTGGCCTCGGACCTGTCCTCCTACATCACGGGGACGACGCTGCACCCCGACGGCGGGGCGCTGGCGGGGTCAGGGTGGATGGACTGGCCCGACGAGGGCTTCACGGCCCGGCCCCCGGCGTGGGTCCTCGACCGGCTCGAGTCCCCCGAGGCGTGACCGCTCCCCCGGGCGACGCCCTCTTCGAGCCCGACGGCGAACACGTCGTCCCCACCGAGTACGCGCGGGGGCCGTGGACGCCCGACGCGTTGCACGGCGGTCCCGTGGCGGCGCTGTTGGCCCGCGCCGTGGAGTCGATCCCGACCGACGAGCCCATGCACGTGGCGCGGCTGACCGTCGAGCTCCTCAGGCCGGTGCCGCCGGCCCCGCTGTCGGCCTCCGCCTCCCTGGCCCGACCGGGCAGGAAGGTCCAGCTTCTCGAGGCCCGCATCGAGAGCGGTGGGCGCGACGTGGCGTGGGCACGTGCCCTGCGCATCCGGCTCCAGCCCCCCGACGAGGATGGCACCGCCCCCGTGTTCCGGGGAAACGGACCGGTTCCCGGCATCGACCCGGGCTCGCCACCGGGACCCGACGCCGGGTACGACTCGCCGCCGTCCATCGGCGACTACCGCGCCTTCCACAACGCCGGGGCGGAGCTGCTGTACGTGGCGGGGCACTTCGCCCGGCGCGGGCCGGCCACGGTGTGGGTGCGCCTGGCCGTGCCGGTGGTGCCGGGTGAGGAGCCGACCCCGCTGCAGCGGGTGGCAGCCGCGGCGGACTTCGGCAACGGGGTGAGCTCCGAGCTCGACTTCGCCCATCACCTCTTCATCAACCCCGACCTCTCGGTGCACCTGCACCGGCCCGCCGTCGGCGAGTGGGTGTGCCTCGACGCCTCGACGACCATCGGCATCCCCGGGGTCGGCCTCGCCGAGTCCCGCCTGTGGGACGTGCACGGGCCCATCGGTCGGTCGGTCCAGAGCCTCCTCGTCGAGCCCCGGGCTTGAAGTCGGCCCCGGGCCCCGAGGTGGGCCCGGAGACTGCGGTGGGTGCCGAGGCCACGCGGTGCCGAGTTGGCGGAGGTTTGTGAATGCGTTGACAACCTCATGAGGTCTTTCGCCCACTCTGTGTACGGTGTTCACCCTGAGTGGCGTCGCCCACCCTGTCTACGCTCACGCGGGGCAACACGCTCTCTGCACCTGGACATTCACACTGAGGGCGCCCGGGTGATCCACCAGTTCAACCTCTATGACCTGTTCATCCTCTGCTTCGTGCAGCTGGTGGTGGCGACGGTCCTGGTACTGAGCCCGGCCCGGCATTTCGGCACCCGCTTCCGCTGGACAGGCTCCCGGATCACCGAAGTCCTGCTGGGCGCGGTGGGCGCGGCCGCGGTGTCGGCCCTGGCCTGCTTTCTCACCACCGTGCTGTGGGGCCTGCAGGTGGGCGGGCTCGAGACCGCCGCCTACGTGCTCACCATCGTCTCGGTGATCGTCATCGTCCTGCGTCCCGACACCAATGTGGTCGGCCAGGTCTTCTACGCCTCGTTCGCGTCGGCGGGGTTCACCTTTCTCGCCTTCGCCGCCTTCGTGGCCGTGGCCGCCACCCATTCGATCGCCGAAGCACTGACTTCTTCGCTGTTGATCGTCCTCGACCTGGCCGCGTTCTTGGTGTGGAACTCGAACGTCAACTACATGAGCGACGTCCTGTGCCGCACCCGCCACTCGCGTCCGCAACCCGAGGCCGACCCCAACTACCAGCCCATGGTGTCCTTGCACATCCCGGCGTACAACGAACCGCCCGAGATCCTGATCGAGACGATCAAGGCCGTCGAGCGGATCGACTACCCCAATTTCGAGATCGTCGTCCTCGACAACAACACCACCGATCCCGCCGTATGGGGGCCCGTGGAGGAATACTGCCGAGGTCGGGAGCGGGTCCGGTTCGTGCACGTCGCCCCGTGGCCGGGCTACAAAGCAGGAGCGTGCAACCTGGCGCTGCGCCAGTACACCGACCCGCGGGCCGAGATCATCGGCCTGATCGACGCCGATGACATCGTCCAGCCCCACTACCTGCGAGAGACGGTGGCGTACTTCTCGGACCCGCTCGTCGGCTTCGTCCAGAGCTTCGAAGGCAACCGGGATTACGAGGGTAGTTCGTACTACACGGCCTGCGTCGACTCCTACCAGGGCTTCTACCTGGCCGTCATGTCGTCGCGCAACGAGCGGGACTCGGTCCCCTTCGTGGGCACCATGGGCCTGTTCCGCCGCAGCGCCCTCGAAGGCATCGGTGGCTGGAACGAATGGTGCATCAGCGAGGACACCGAGGCCTCGCTCCGGGTGCTCAAGGCGGGGTGGTCGGGGCTGTACACCCCGCGCTGCTTCGGCCGGGGCATCGTGCCCCCCACCTATGCCGGGCTGAACACCCAGCGCCACCGGTGGTGCTTCGGCGCCATGCAGATCCTCCGGCTCCACTGGCGGAGCCTGATGCCCTGGGACCGGTCTCCCGACAACCACCTGTCGGGCAGTCAGCGCCGCGACTACCTCATGGCCTCGTTGGGCTGGTTCCGAGACCTACTGATGCTGGCGTTCGCGCTCATCCTGCTCGCCATCACCGGTCTGCTCCTGTCGGGCTCCGACTTTGCCTTCACGCCACTCAGCGGTGACAAGTCACTGCTGCCCTTGTCGCTCATCTTGATCGCCACGATCTGCATGATGTGGACGCTGCGCCACTGGACGCCGATCACCCGCCGACGATCCGTGCTGGGTCTCGTCATCAGCCTCTCGGCCAGCCTGATCACCGCCATCGCCTGCGTCGAGGGCATGTCACGGCGCGAGGGCGTGTTCCTGAGGACGTCGAAGACCGGCTCCGACCGCCACAGGTTGCGATCCGCCTTCCGGCTGAGCCGCTGGGAGGCGCTGTTGGCGGTCGCCCTCTACCTGTCGGCCGGACTGCTCTCGGCGTCGAATCACCCGCCGATCCTCCTCATCATCATCATCGCCTTCCAGGGCACGGTGTTCGCGTGCTCTCCGATAGCGGCAGTGTGGAACCTGCGCGCCCAGCTGGTGACAGGGGCCGAGTACCGGCGCCGCCACGAGGAGCAGCTTCTTCACCAAGCCAGTGCCGGTCGGGCCCCGTTCAACGTGGTCCGCCCCGCCGCCGCCGTGCTCCTGGCGGCAGTGGTGGGCCTGGGAGCGGCCGCCCTCGCCTCGCCGGGGGACCTCCTGCCCGGCACAGCCGACCAACACGCCCAAGTGGGCACCTCTGTCCCTGCAGCCGGGGCGGCACAGCCTTCGCCGACCCCACGAGCCGGATAACACGTCTATGGAAACCACCCGCGACACCGTGACGGCCACCGAGATCAAGTACTACGTCCTCGGGGGCACCAACCCGTACCTGCTGGCCCGAGTGCGCTGGCCCGATGTCGCCCAGGCCATCACGGCCGGGCTGCGCGACTGGCAAGACGACCCCGGCCTGTTCGACCTGCCCTATGACCCGAGCAGCTCGACGGTGACACTGGCCCGGGCAGACGCCATCGCGGCCGGCTGGGGCGTGCGCCTCACGTCCGACGCCACGGCCACCAGCTCCGTACCGCCGCTGATCCGGCGCATGCCCGCCAATTGGTCCAACCTGGCTCCCGCCGAGAAGCGCGCCTGGTCGCTCGAGTTCGTCTCGACCGGTCGGCGTTCCGACGACCGGCGCGCCGAACGGGCCGGGTGGGGCTCCCGGCTGCGTCGCTGGCGTGCTCCGCGGGTGACCGAGCGCCGGCACGACGTCAGAGTGCACGTCGTCGGCCACGCCAGGATCCGCAACGGGCGCAGGACCGTGACCGCCGATCTCGTCGACCTCGGCCTGGGCGGCATGCACTGTCTCGTGGCCGGTCCCCCGATGATCTTCGGACCGGACGGGAAGCTCGGTCCTCTTCTCGTGTTCGGCGGGGATGTCCCGCACAACCCGATCAGCCTCGTCGCCGGTGGCACCGTGACGTGGCAAGCCGGCACGGGCCTGGGTACCCACTTCGGGGTGTCGTTCGAGCCGCTCGACGACGAACAGGTCGAGGAGCTGCAGCGCCTCCTCGTGACGTCGGTCGCCGAGCAGGGATTCTGAAAGGTCGATGCAGATGAGCTTGCCTTCCCCCAACGGTCGAAAGCGGCCGACGGCGACGATCGGAGAGCGTCCGGAAACTGCCGGGGACGGCGTCCTGACCCTCGGCGAGAGCCTCGCCACCGCCACCACGGCACAGGTAACGACACCGGGCTCGAAACAACGTACCGACTATCGCCTCCGGGGCCTCGACCTGGGGGCGCAGCACAAGAGCCACCCCCCTGTCCGCCCCGCGCGCAAGGAGCAGTCACGGCGCCGGCACCGCCGTCGGGTCCTCGTCGGGTGGGTCGTCGTCGTCACACTGACCGTCGGCGTGGCACTGCTGCTGCGAGCCACGGTGATCGAGCCCTTCTCGGTGCCGTCGGCGTCGATGGTGCCGACCCTCCAGGCCGGAGACCGCATCGTGGTGGCGAAGTCGAGCTTCCTGGCGGGCCCGATCCAAAGAGGCAGCATCGTCGTCTTCCAGCATCCCAGCCCCGACCCCTGTAGCGCGGGTGGAGCCGCCCAAGACCTCGTCCAACGGGTGATCGGCCTGCCGGGCCAGACCATCTGGTCCCACGGAAGAACGATCTACGTCGACGGGCGCAAGCTCCGCGAGCTCGGTTGGTACGACCCGAGATACGGACCGGTGGGCTCGAAGGCCATCCCCCTCACGACGGTCCCCGCCGGCGAGTACTTCGTGATGGGCGACAACCGCTCGCAGTCCTGCGACTCCCGCTCCTTCGGCGCCGTCCCTGCATCCTCGATCGTGGGCAAGGTCGTGAGCATCGTCCTGCGCGGGGGCCATCCGTACGTCCACGTCTTCTGAGGCGGCCCACCCACGCGGCCCTCTTCCGTGGAAGGTCCGGTAGACACCCACGACCGGCCCTTGACCACGTGACCCGGTCTGGAGTCCGAGTGATCCTCCCTCTGAAGCACTACAAGAGGGCGCGACCGCGACCACGCCGGCGAACCGGGCGCTCCGTGATGATCGTGTCGTGCGTGATCGCGTCCGCGCTGAGCGCGTGCGGATCCGCACCGGTCGGGCGCGGGATCTCGCTTCTGCCCGACGCCGACGCCAAGAACCAGACGTGGCGGTGGACCCAACCGTGTCCCCTCGGCCCCACCATCGCGGGAACCTGTGCTCCGTCGGGCCCCGATCTCGGGCACCTCCAGCTGAACGCGGACGACTGGAACCTCGGCGCCGCCCCGGGGCGCGCCGGATCCATGGACATGTCGATGAGCTCCCGAGGCGCCTTGGCCATCGAGGGACACCTTCCCAGCGCGCCGCCGTGCACCGGGTCCACGTGCATCGCACCGAGCGCCAACACCTGGGTGCGCGGCTTCCCGAGCGTCTTGTACGGGATCAACCAATGCTCGGCGAGGACCTCCCCACCGGTGTCCCCGGCGCTGAGGCTCCCCATGAAGGTCAGCGCCATTCCCGCCGACCTGATCGGCACGACCACCTACGCCTCTCAAACGCCGAACGACACCTACGACATCGCCTACGACATGTGGCTCAACCCCACGGGCACGAAGACCCCGTGCAAGACCGACGGGACGCTCGAGGTCATGGTGTGGACGGATTACGACCAAGGGGCGCTGCTCCCCGACACCGTGATCGGGACCGCCAGCGTGCCCTTCTCCGTGAACGGGGTCTTCCATTCCGGCAACGACGCCTGGTCGGTCTCCGTGAGCAACGTCTACGGCGGCGGGCACACCGTTCCGTGGGGCGGGACCGTCTGGATCGTCTTGAACAAGGCGTATGCCGTGGCAACGGGCACCGTGAGCGTCGACCTCAGCGCCGTCTTCTCCGAAGTCGCCGCCCTGCTCCAGGACGATTACGGATGGAGCAATGTCCGCAGCACCTACTGGCTCGACACCGTTCCGTTCGGGATGGAGTTCGGCCCCCGGAGCAGCACGGTCGACAGCACGGGGCCGTCGGACTTCTCCCTGCGCCTGTCGTCGTACTGCCTCGGGGTGGGGATGACGGTGTCGGAGGCGACCTGTGGCGGTGTCACTCGGTAGCGGCGTGATCGGCGGCCTTCTGGCGCGGGCGTCGGCCCGCCAGTGACGCCATGTAGCTGCGCACGTCGCTCGCCCCCGTGCACAGCGCCACCAGGTCGGTGGACTGCTGGAGGTGCATCCGCATCCCCATCATCTCCCACGCCCGGGTGAGTCCCTGCTTGGTGGCGAGAATGGTGGTGAGGGGCATCTTGGCGATGGTGGCCGCCATGTCCTCCACGGTGGCGTCGAGATCGGCGCGCGGCACCACCCGGTTGACCATCCCCCAGTCGAGGGCCTGGGTGGCGCTGATGGTCGGCGCCAGGAACAGGTACTCCGCGGCACGCTTGAAGTTCATGAGGACCCAGGGCTCGATCATGGTCTGGGCGCCGGGCAGCCCGAAGCCCTGGGGCAGAGGCATCTGGAAGTAGGCGTCGTCGGAGGCGATGGTGAGGTCGGTCAGCAGGCCGTACACGGTGCCCCCGCCCACGCAGTACCCGTGGACCTGGGCGATGGTCACCTTGGGGAACTCCCACAACCGCAGGGGTGGCCATAGGAACAGCCCCTGGTGGTGTCGCCGCCAGGTCCGTTCCGGGGTGGGGCCCGTGGTCGGGTAGACCTCGGGCATCTCGTCGATGCCGACGATGGCGTGCCCGGCGCAGAACCCGTCCCCCTTGGCCTTGAGCACGAGCACCTTGACGTCGTCGTCGTCGTCTGCCAGGACCAGGGCCTCGTCCATGTCGTACACCTGCTGCGCCGTCTGGATGTTGGCCTTGTCCGGAGTGTTGAGGACGATACGGGCCACCGCCCCGTCCTTCTCGTAGACGATCGTCTCGAACTCCACTCGCTCCACAACGCCCTCCCGTCGGCTCGGCCCCGCCCCGGCGATGGCCGACGCGGGCCTGATGCTACAAACGCCGGGCGAGCAGGCCGGAGCCGAGGGCACCCGCCGCTCCCCTCACCCCGTCCGGGCCGGGGCCCGGACGGGTGCGGCGCACCGCCGGAACATCACCCGGCGCACCGCCGGAGGGGTCGCCCGGGCGGCCCGGGGGCGTATTCAAGCCCTGCTCGGCGCACGCCGATACCTCACGATGTGAGTGTCCAGCCCGACCAGGTCAAGGCCGTGTCGATGGGGGATTCGAGGCTCCTCGAGCAGGAGGCTCGGATCGTCGGGATCAAGGGCTTCTCGACCCCCACGCTCGAAGCCGTCGACAGGCGGCGTTCCCAATTGTGGACGGTGGTCTTCGCCGGGCTGGTGTGCCTGTCGGCCGCGGTGGCCCTCCTCACGTCGAAGGCCGGCCATCACCTCGGGTTCGCCAACGGGATGGGCTTCCGGATCGGCACCGTCGTCCTCGTGGTGGGGCTGGCCGCGTACGTCATGGAGAAAGAACGCCATCTCCGGCGCCTGGCCAAGCTCCTCGTGGACGAGCGGGTGCTCGGTGCCGCCCTGTCGAACCGCCTCAAGGAGCTCGCCATGCTCTACGAGGCGGGCAAGGCCATGAACTCGGTGCTCGTGGTGGACGAGGTCCTGCAGCTCATCCTGTCGAGCGCGTTCGACCTCCTGGGGGCATCCAGCGGGTCGATCATGCTGCTCGAGGACGAGGGCGACCTCGTGGTGGTGTGCCGGGCCGGCAACGCCAGTGGCGCCCCCATCGAGCTCGGCGGCGGGATCGCCAGCCGGGTGGCGCGCGACCGCGAGCCATTGCTCGTCCAGGGGACCGTCTCGGAGAAGGGCCACCAGGAGACCGAGAGCGCGGTGTGCGTGCCGCTGCTGCACCGCGGGCAGGTCCTCGGCGTCATCAACCTGATCGGAGCGGACGGGCACATCTACAGCGAGTACGACCTGCGCGCCGTGTCCCTCTTCGCCGAACACGCTGCCATCGCGGTGGCCAACGCCCGGCTCTACGAAGCCGAGCGGGCGCTCAGCGCCCAGCTGTCGCACCAGGTCGTCCACGACCCGCTCACGGGCGCGGCCAACCGCGTGCTCATCAGCGACCGGCTCGCCCACGCCCTGGCCCGCGTCCGGCGCCGGGAGAGCCTGGTGGCCGTGCTGTTCATCGACATCGACAACTTCAAGCTGGTCAACGACGAGCTGGGGCACGAAGCCGGCGACTTCGTCCTCACGGCCATCGCGCAACGGTTGACGCAATGCGTCCGGTCCTCCGACACCGTGGGCCGCTTCGGCGGGGACGAGTTCCTCGTCATCTGCGAGGACCTCTCCCACGACGCCGAAGGGCTCGAGATCGCGGAACGGATCCTGCAGGGGTTCATGCTCCCCTTCGACACCCCCTTCGGCGAGCGCACGCTGTCGGCCAGCATCGGCGTGGCCCCCGCCACCCACGGCCATCCGGGGTCGGTCGCCAACCTGATCCACGCCGCCGACCAGGCCATGTACCGGGCCAAGATGGAGGGAAAGGCCCGGATCGTGAGCGCACTCATTCGAACATCCGGACCCGCCTGAGGAGACACCGGGACGCGCGCGGCGCGGGCGCCACCCCAGGCCCCGTCCGCGCCGCCCCGTCACCGCGCCGCCCCGTCACCCCGCCTGCCCGTCACCTCGCCTGCCCGTCACCCCGTCACAGTCTCGCTCGGGCCCGCTCAGACGAAGTGGTGTCGCTGTCGTTAACGTTGGCGCATGCCCTTCACCGACACCGTGACCACCGACGAGGACCTCGTCCGCTCCAAGATCCGGGACCTGCTCGAGTCCCACGACCCCGCCACCACGCCGGTGGTGGAGTTCCTCGGCGCCCGCTTCGACGCCGGGCTGGCCTGGGTGACGTTCCCCGTCGGGCTGGGCGGCCTGGGGTTGAGCCCCGAGCTCCAGGGGCTCGTCGAGCGCGAGCTGCGTGAGGCCGGCGCGCCCAACGAAGCCGACCGCAACGTCATCGGCTACGGGATGGGCGCCCCCACCGTCCTCACCCACGGGACCGACGAGCAGAGGGTGCGCTACCTGCGCCCGCTGTTCACGTGCGAGGAGATCTGGTGCCAGCTCTTCAGCGAGCCCGGCGCCGGCTCCGACGTGGCCGGCCTCGCCACCCGGGCCGTGCGCGACGGCGACGAGTGGGTCGTGAACGGCCAGAAGGTGTGGACGACCCTGGCCCACACGGCGCGCTGGGGGATGCTGGTGGCCCGCACCGACCCCGACGTGCCCAAGCACCGGGGCATGACCTACTTCATCGTGGACATGCACGCGCCGGGCGTCGAGGTCCGGCCCCTGCGCCAGATCACCGGCGACGCCGAGTTCAACGAGGTCTTCTTCACCGACGTCCGCATCCCCGACGACCAGCGTCTCGACGCCGTGGGCGCGGGGTGGCGGGTGGCCACCACGACGTTGATGAACGAGCGGGTGGCCATCGGCGGCGGCGTGCCGGCGCGCAGCTCGGGCGTCATCCACGAAGCCCTGCGGATCTGGAAGGACAAGCCCGACAAGACCGGCGCCCAGCGCGAACGCCTGATGACGTTGTGGGTGGAAGCCGAGGTGGCCCGGCTCACCAACATGCGGGCGCGGGCGCTGCGACGCGCCGGCACCCCGGGGCCCGAGGGCTCGGTGGCCAAGCTGGTGGGGGCCGAGCTCAACAAGCGCGTCTACGAGTTGTGCGTCGACCTGCTCGGCATGACCGGCACGCTCTTCCCGACCCACTACGAGATGCGCCGGCCCGACCGGGCCGTCTTCTCCGGGGGAGCCGACCCGCGCCACACGTTCCTGCGCTCGCGCGCCAACTCCATCGAGGGGGGCACGTCCGAGATCATGCGCAACATCCTGGGAGAGCGCGTGCTCGGCCTCCCCGGCGAGCCGCGCCTGGACAAGGACATGGCCTGGTCGGAAGTGCCCCGCAGTTGACCGGTACGCTCAGCCCGATGCGATTCGGGACCGATGTGGCCGCCAAGGGGGTGCGCGAGCGCCGGTTCGACGTGGAGGTGGGCGGGCGCACCGTCCCGGGGTTGTTGTGGACGCCCGAGGGGGACGAGCACCCCCGGCCCGTCGTCATGCTGGGCCACGGGGCGTCGGGGTCCAAAAGCCAGGACTACATCGTGGCCCTGGCGCGCGGGCTCGTGCGCCACCGGGGGCTGTGCGCGGTGGCGATCGACGGGCCCGTCCACGGTGACCGGCGCGCCGACAAGGGCGAGGTCGACGGCCTCCCCTTCGCCGACTTCGTGGCCCGGTGGTCGGCGGACCCCGCGCTCATCGACGACATGGTCGCCGACTGGCGCGCCACCCTCGACGCCGTGCAGGCCCTGCCGGAAGTGACCCCCGGCCCGTGCGGGTACTGGGGGCTGTCGATGGGAACGATCTTCGGGCTTCCCGTCGTCGCCGCCGAACCACGGGTGTCCGTCGCGGTCCTCGGCCTCATGGGGATCGCCGGGCCCACGCAGGACCGTTTCACCGCCGACGCTCCCACCGTGCGCTGCCCCCTGCTGTACATCGTGCAGTGGCACGACGAGCTCTTCCCCCGCGACCTGGCGTTCAAGCTCTTCGACGCCTTCGGCAGCGGGGACAAGCGCATGCACGTGAGCCCGGGGATGCACGCCGAGGTCCCGGCCGAGGAGTTCGAGGCGAGCGGCAGGATCCTGGGCGAGCACCTCCTCGACTGAGGCCGAACACCTGGCAGCCTCGGCTCTCGGCAATCCCCTACGTTCGCACGGGGTCGTGCCTGAGGTCTTGCAGGCCGGCAAGAAGCATCTGCTGGAGGAGCGTGAAGTCGCGGTCGACCTCGGCCCGGCTCAGGCCCCGAAAGCGACCCAACGCCTCGCTGGCGGCAAATCCCAACACAGCCGTGCTGACGAGCCTCTCCGCGCTTGCGACTCGCTGGTCGGGGACACCCGCTTCCGATAACGCGACACGCACTCGATCTCGAACGCCCAGCGCCGATCGGGTGTTCGTCGGCAGCTGCAGGAGGAGCGGAAAGACCCCCGCATGCCGTCTCGCGGTCCTGCGGACGCCGTCTGCCATCGTCCGGAGCTGGACCACCCAGGGAAGGTCGACGTCCGGAGCAGGAAGCTCGGCGAGGAGCCGCTCCACCAGGCCGTCGAGCAGATCGGCTTTGTTCGCCACGTGACGGTACAGCGCCATCTGCGTCACTTGCAGTCTGTCGGCCACCGCTCGCATGGTCACAGCCTCGAGCCCGTACTCGTCGGCGACGGCGAGCGCGACGTCGAGCACAGCCTCACGATCGATCAGCGGAGGGCGAGCCATGTCCACATCGTCGCCGGGCCCGTGACGATCATAAATATGCATTGTATACTAATGGCATGGGACTTCTCCTGACCCACGGATCCGGCACCGTGCCAGGTCACGACCAACTGCGCCAGACGCTGCACGGCGCCACGCGGGCGCCCCGCTGAATTCATGGAGTCCGTTGCCAGCGTCACCGCCGAGACCATGGCGCTGCAACGCTCCTTCGAATCGCACGGAGCACGGCGGCGGCGCCTGTTCACCGACCCGTTCGCCGACGACTTCCTGCGTCCGTCGTGGCGGGCGCTCGCCACGGCCAGCGGCGTTCCCATCCTGCGACGACTGGCCGTGGGTGTCTACGACTCGGTCGGAGGGCGGGGGCCTCGCCCCTCGGCCGTCGTTCGCACCAAGATCATCGATGACGCCGTGAACGCCGCCGTGCCCGGGCACGATCAGTGCGTGCTCCTCGGAGCTGGGTACGACACCCGGGCGCACCGGTTGACGGCCATGTCCGGTCGGCGCGTGTTCGAGTTGGACCACCCGGCCACGCAGGAGGTCAAGCGGAGCGTGATCGAGCGTCTTGGCATCGATACCCACAACATCACCTATGTGGCGGTCGACTTTGAACGCGACGACCTGGCGCGCCGGCTCGTCGAGAGAGGGTTCGACCCTGAGAGTCCTGCTGTCTTCGTGTGGGAGGGCGTGAGCCAGTACCTGACGAAGGAGGCGGTCGACTCGACGCTCGACGTCGTCCGCCGTCTGGCGGGGCACGGCGGTGTGCTCATCGCCACATACGTCGACAGACGCGCCCTGACCGAGCCCAGTCCGTTTCCCGAAGCCCGCCGATGGATTCGAGCGGTCGCCCGGGTCGGTGAGCCATGGATCTTCGGGCTCCTGCCCGAGGAAGCGTCGGGCTTCTTCGCGGCGCGTGGCTTCGTTCTCCAGCGCGATGTGTCGACACTCGACGCAAGCCGGGACTGGCTGAGCGATCGCTCCCCTCGACATTGGGGTTCAGAGCTCTACCGAGTTGCGATTGCCCGAGCCGAACCCTCCGCCGCCTGACCTCACAAGGAAACCGGACCCGCGACCCGGACCAGCCTCCCGGAGTCAGACCGGAGCCGTCCTCCCCGCCAGCGCCGCCGCGGCGCGCGCCGCCAGCGCCACCAGGGTGAGGGTGGGCCCGTACCCCGCCGAGGTCACGAACACCGAGGAGTCGGCGACCACGACGTTGTCGAGTCCGTGCAGGCGGCCGAGGGCGTCGACCACCGAGGTCCCGGGGTCCTCGCCCATACGGGTGGTGCCCATGACGTGGCGGCTCATGGGGATGGCCGACAGCGCGCCCCGGCGGTCCTCCCCCTCGGCCAGCGGCGAGGTGGAGGTCATGGTCCACGTGGCGCCCATGTCCTGCAGCACGCGCACCAGGCGGGGGGCGTGGTGGGCGGAGGCGACGAGCTCGTGGCGATGGGGACGGTACGTGACGCGCGCCACGGGGAACCCGCGCGCGTCGCGCACGGTGGGGTCGAGGTCCACGCGATTGGTGAGCTGGGGAAGGTCCTCGCCCTGCATGGTGAAGGCCCACATGCGGTCCCGCATGGGTGAGGACCGCATGAGCGACTTGTGCTTGGCCCCCCACGGGTAGAGCTTCGCCTCCATGATGGGCAGGCTGGGGCCGCCGTGCTCGACGAGGCCGCCGCGGATCCACGGCAGTCCCGCTTCGGCCGCGGCGGCGCGTGCCGCGTCGTCGACGATCACGGCGTCGTCGTGCACGTGCGTAACCGCCCGGCCCTTGTGGCCGTGCACGCGCTCGGGAAGGATCCCGATGACGAAGGTCTGGAAGTGCACCATGAAGTTCCGGCCCACCAGGGGATGGTCGATCCCCGACAGGAGCAGCAGGCGCGGCGTCTCGACCGCACCGGCGGCGACGACCACGTGCCGGGCGTCGATCCTCCGGGTCGCGCCGTCGGGGCCGACGACCTCGACGCCTGTGGCGCGGCGGCCCTCGGTGACCAGGCGCGACACGAAGGTCTCGGGCAACAGCTCGGCTCTCCCCGACGCCATGGCGCGCGTCAACAGCGCCACCGGATCGCCCTTGGCGTGGATGGGGCATCCGAAGAACGCGCAGAACCCGCAGTTGTTGCACGCCGGGCGCCCGTCGTAGGGGATCGAGTTGGCGGCGGTGGGCGCGGCGTAGGGATGCAACCCCAGGGCCTCGGCTGCCGCGCTCGAACGCAGCGCGCCGTACATGGGCGCACCCGAGGGCATGGGGTAGGGGCCCGACCGCCATGCCGCGAAGGGATTGGCGCCCGCTTCACCGGCCACGCCGATGGCGCGTTCGGCCTCGGCGTAGAAGGGCTCGAGGTCCTCGTAGGAGATCGGCCAGTCGGCCACCTCGGCGCCCTCGACGGGCCCGTGGGTGCTCAACAGCGCGAAGTCCTCCTCCCGAAAGCGCGGCACCTTGCCGTCAGCGTGGGTGCCGCCCCCGCCCACGGTGGTCGGGATGGAGTTGACTTCTCCCACGTAGGCGTGGTCGCCCTCCTCCTCGCCGCGGCGGAAGGTGCGCGGCTCGACGAGTGGGTCGGGACCGAGGAAATGCCGGTAGATGAACTTGAGCTCGTCGTTGGAGTAGTCCGCGGCCGGTCGGGACAGGTCGTCGGGGTCCAGAAGATGGTTCCGGCCCTTCTCGACGATGACCACGTCCCAGCCCGCCCGGGTGAGCACGTCCGCCGCGGTGGCGCCCCCGGGGCCCGACCCCACGATGACCGCGTCGACGGTCACGGGCCCGCCACCTCGGCGTCGCTCCATCCCCGGGGCTGGACGTCGCCGGGGAACCCGACGGCGTCCCACCCCGCTCCGTCGCGATTGCCCCCGTACTCCGGCGCGCCGTACATGCCCTCGCAGCAGTGCTCGTAGAGAAGCGCCGTGAACGAACGTCCGTTGCGGAGCCGCTCGTCCTGGTCCTCGGGCCCGAGGTCGCAGAAGTCGGCGCCGAGCTCGGCCAGCCCCGACCGGTAGCGCTCCTGGAGGCCTCGCACCGGACCGTTGAACTCGCGCTCGGGCAGGCCACGCGATCCCTCGATGCGCGTCCGCCACGCCAGCTCGTCGAGTGGGCTCAGGCGGTGGAAGCGGGCGAAGGCGGCCTCTCCGCCGTAGCGCCCCGAGGTGGGGCCCCCGGCCCAGATGCGGGGCGGGTCGACGAGGAAGGCGCCGAGCAGCCCGTCGATGTAGTCGGGAACTCCCAGGCTCACCGCGCCCGGTGTCTCGTCCTCGGGCACGAGCCGTTCGCACGCCGCGCTCAGCACGGCGAACTCTTCGTCGCTGAACCAGAGGGGCATCAGTGCCGGCGAAGATGGTCGCCCGACACCCCGCGCGCCCTCGCCGTCGTCCCCCTCTCTGACATCCGCGTCACCGTAGCATCGGCGTCCCGACGCGATGCGCGCAGAAGAGGCAGCTTCGATTAATCGTCGGGCGGTGGTCGGCCGTTGCGCAGCCGGTTGTGAAACCCGCACAAGAGCCGACCGTTCTCCTCGATTGTCGGACCACCGGCGGCGAAGGGGACGATGTGATCGACCTGGCACGACTTTGCCGGCACGTCGCAGAAGCGATGGGTGCACTCTCGATCTCTCAGCTCGACGGCGCGGCGCGTCGCCCCTGAGAACAGTCGGGCCGTTGCGCTCACCTCGACGCGACGCTCCGGTGCGAACACCACTCGCTCGAGATGTGCCTCGTCCAACCAGGGAAGAAGCGAGCCAGGGGCAATTGCCGTGCCTTGGGCGAGCTCACAGACCCGTCCACGCAGTGCCTCGTAATCGATCAGGACGCTGAACAAGGGCGTGGGACGGCGCCCATCGCTCGGCGCGATCTGACTGCGGGTCGCCATCTCCACGAGGGCATCGGCTCGTCGTTGGCCCGCGTTGCGGTCCAGGTCTGCGAGGGTGGGATCGCCGCCGAGCCGTGCGCGCGCTGCGGCCCAGTCGGACTCGAACAAGGCGCGTTCGAGGCGTTCGAGCTCCCCGGCAACGATGGAACCGGATATGGGATCGAGGGTGATCCTGCCCAACCACATTCCTCGAAAGCTGCTCTCCAGATACACGTCGCGCTGGGCGCGACGCCTCTCGTCTTCGTCTTCGGCGCCGTCGGGGTCGGCGAGTTGTCTCCAGTAGGAGGCGGCCCGCGCGAAGAGGTCGTAACGCAACGTGGCCGCCTGGGCGACGAGCATCTCTTCGTCGCGGGCGAGCGCATCTTCAGTCGAACCGTCGCGGAGCTGGTCGACGACGTCGAACTGGGCAGCCGTGATGTCGCCCTCGGCCCAAGCCCGTGTGCACTCAGGCAGGTGGCGCAGCGAGCGGGCCCGGCGCACCGCGCGTCGCGCCTGCGCCTTCGGGAGTCGGCACCGGGTCACCAGCCACGCCGCGGCGTTGGCGGCGCAGTCGGGTTGCCAGTTCCCCGATGCATCGAAGACGGCCGTCGCCTTGGTGACGAAGGCGTCGAGGCGAGCGAGCTGGCGCTGGAGGATTTCGATCGACTCGGTGTCGGCGCAGGCCGACGGATCCGACCCGTGCAATCGATCGATTGCCTCCGTGAGGACGTCGAGATCCACAAGAACAGTGAAGCATTCGGGTGTGACAGGACATCGGCCTGGTGGCGCGTCCACCGACCGATGTCACAGCCGCTTGCGACGATTGTCCATCATCGATGCCCATCGTTCACTGGACCTGGACATCGTTCACTGGGCACCGTCGCTTGTCCAACGACTGTCCGTCATCGACGCGAGGAGACCCCCGTGGCTGCATGTCCACTGTGCAAGCGAGAGATGCTTGCCAAGGTCAGCTGCAACACTGACCCATTCATCATCGGCACGAAGGTCTACGAGCCACTGCCTTGGGGCGGAGAGAGGCGAATTGGACGGGCGCCGACGAACTTCTCGTGCCCCGACTGTGGCACACCCCCCAGAGGCATCCATCACCATGGGTGTGATGTCGAGGAATGCCCTGTCTGCCATGGTCAGGCGATCACGTGCGGCTGCGATGACGTCGGGGAGTGGGATCATCACCGGTCGCGGCCACGATGCGGGGTTCGCCCCATGCATCCAAAGATGTGACCACGAGCCCTGGAGACGAGGGGCTCCGGTGGCGGCGGTCTCCGGTGGCGGCGGTCTCCGGTGGCGACGGTCTCCGGCGGGTCTCCGGGCGACCCGGCCCCCACCCCGGTAGCCTCCGTCGCGCCGTGAGCACGATGCACGTCGCCGCCCTCGAGATGGAGCTCCACATCGGGGCGAGCCGGTCGCTCAAGGCCAAACGTGCCGTGGTGCGCCACCTCGTCGAGACGGCGCGGCGACGTTACGGGGTCTCGGCCTCGGAGGTCGCGTACCACGACCTGTGGCAGCGGGCAGGCCTCGGGTTCAGCGTCGTGGCGCCCGACGCCGGCCACGTCGATGAGCTCCTCGACCGGGTGGAGCGGTTCGTGTGGTCCCACCCCGAGGTCACCGTCGTCTCCAGCGTGCGACACTGGCTCGACCTGGAGCCGTGACGGGCCCGCCCGCGGAAGGGGGTGCAAACGATGACCGCGTGGCACACGCCGGGCCCGGGTGACGACTCCAAGCACAAGATGCCGCGTCTGTTCAGCTCCATGCACGGCTACCAGCGGCAGTGGATGGGCCCGGACCTGCTCGCCGCCCTGACGCTGCTCGTGATCGCCGTCCCCGAGCAGCTCGCCACCTCCCGCCTGGCGGGGATGCCCCCCATCACCGGCCTCTACACCTTCATCGCGGGCACGGCGGCGTTCGCCGTGCTGGGATCGTCCCCCCAGCTGTCGGTGGGCGCGGACTCCACCATCGCCCCGCTCTTCGCGGCCGGGATCGCCCACATCGCGCCCACCGGCTCTGCGCACTACATGGCGCTGGTGTCGCTGCTGGCGATCACCGTGGGGGTGCTCGTCGCCGTCGTGGGCCTGCTACGGCTGGGGTGGATCGCCGACTTCCTGTCTGCTCCCATCATCACCGGGTTCCTGGGCGGTGTGGCCGTGATCATCGTCGTACACCAGCTCCCCGACCTCTTCGCCCTTCCCCCGGTGTCGGGATCGACGGTGCACCGGGTGTCGGACGTGGCCCGGCACCTCGGGAAGGCCAACGGGTGGGCGCTCGCCATCGGGGTGGCGGTCTTCCTCGTCGTCGAGGCGGCCGAGCGCATCGACCGCAAGCTCCCCGGAGCCCTCGTGGGCCTGGTGGGCTCGACCCTCTTGGTCGGGGCGGCGGGGCTGCACGCCCACGGGGTGCCGGTGCTCGGGACCGTGGCCCACGGTGCGCCGCACTTCGGGGTCGGCGACCTGTCGTGGAGGTCGCTCGGTCAGGTGTTGCCCATCGGGGGTGTCGTGGCCCTGGTCGTGCTCAGCCAGACGGCCGCCACCACGCGCGCCTTCGCGGACCAGGGCGACTACAGCGTCGACGTGAACCGCGACTTCGTCGGGGTGGGTGCCGGCAGCATCCTGTCCGGACTGGCCGGGGCCTTCGCCGCCGATGCCAGCCCGGCCCGCACCGGCGCCGTGGCCTCAGCGGGGGGCCGTACCCAGCTGGCCGGCCTGGTGGCGGCGGCAGCCGTGGTGCTCGTCGTGCCCGCCGCCGGGCTACTCACCGACGTCCCTCTCGCCACCCTGGCGGCGATCCTCATCTTCGTGGCCACCCGCCTCTTTCGCGTCGACCAACTGGTGTCGGTGTTCCGCTTCGACCGCTGGGAATTCGGCCTCGCCATCGTCACCCTGCTCACCGTGGCCCTGGTCGGCGTGGAGCAGGGAATCGGCGTCGCAGTCGGGCTCGCCATCCTGGACCGCACCCGACGCTCGGCCCGCCCGCACTTCTACGTGCTCGGCAAGATCCCCGGGACGACCAGCTGGGAGCCACTCAGCCACCACGACCGGCCGGTGACGGTGCCCGGTGTGGTGGTGGTGCAGTGGCTGGCTCCCGTGTACTACGCCAACGCCGCGGTGTTCAAGGCCGAGATCCTCAAGGCGCGGGCCGACGCGACGCCCCCCGCCCACGTGATCGTGATCGACGCCGATGCCATCTCCGACATCGACTACACGGGCACCAGGACGGTGCGGGCCCTGGTCGACGAGCTCGACCACGCCCACGTCGTCGTGGGCGTGGCGCGCGCCGTGGGGGGTGCGCCCCAGAATCTCCGCCGTAGCGGGCTGCTCGACCGCCTCGGCGGCGGCCGCGTGTTCTCGACAATTGAAGAGGCCGTGGCCGCCCTGCATCCCGACACCGACACCGACACCACCGGCACCACAGCCGGCCCCGGTTCCTAACTCAGGTCCCCCGGGGGAGCCAGCTGAAGCGGCGGGTGGCGATGACGAGCGCGGCGACCCCCCAGCCGGCGAGCACCGCGAGGTCGACCCAATCGAGCCCGCTCCCGAGGGTGTGGGGGTTGTACGCGCCGAGCAGGGCGTCGGCCAGCGCGTGCACGGGGAAGATCTTGCCGACGTCGATCAGCCAGTGAGGAAGTTCCAGGATGGGGATGAAGACGCCGGAGATGAAGCACAGCGGCAGGATGATGCCGAGAATGACCGGTTGGGCCGCGTCCGCCTTCTTGACGACCGAGGCCACCGCGAAGCCGAGGCAGCAGAAGACCACCGCCCCCACGATGACATCGAGGAGAAACGCCGGGCCGGTCCGACCGGGGATGTGCGCCCCGAAGGCGGCCCACCCGATGACGAGCAGCACCACGGTGATGGCCAGAGCGGACAGGGCGGCGGCGAGCGCACGTGCGGCGATGAGCGCGGTGGCGGAAACCGGCGTGGCCCGTCGACGCTTGTAGATCCCGGCCTCCCGGTAGCGGACGACCGATACCCCGAGGTTCGTGAAGGTGGCGGCGATGAGACCGTAGGCAATGATGCCGGGCACGTAGTACACGGGCTCGTCGATCCGACCGCCCGACACGGCCACGTTCTGGTGCTGGAACACCGAACAGAAGATCACGAGAAAGACGACGGGCATGGCCAACGTCCAGAACACACTCTCCTTGTTGCGGAGGAAGCAACGCAGATCGGCGTTGAACTGGTGCGCCACCAGCCGGGTGAAGGAGGTGCCCGGAGCGACGACGGTGGAGGTGGCCACGGTCATGGCTGGGCCTCGGTCATGGCTGGGCCTCGGTCATGGCTGGGCCTCGGTCAAGTCGAGGTAGACGTCCTCGAGGGTCGGGCGGGTGACCTCCAGGT
>JARLGQ010000135.1 GCA_031292675.1 Acidimicrobiales bacterium | reverse complement strand
CGCGAACGGGCCGTGGCGATCTCGAAGGAGACCGGCGCGGAGCCGTTCGGCTCCGTCGACGAAGCGTTGTCCGTGGGGACCTTCGATGCCGCCTTGATCATGGTCCCCCACCGACGCCACGAGGAGTTGGCGCTGGCGATGCTGGGGGCGGGCAAGCACGTGCTGCTGGAGAAGCCCATGGCGCCGAGCCTCGACGCGTGCGACCGCATCGTGGCCGCGGCACAGCGGTCGGGCTCGGTGTTCCTCGTGGCCGAGAACGCCCAGTACTGGCCCGAGGTCGTGCGGACCAAGGCGCTCATCGACGACGGTGCGGTGGGCGAGGTGTTCACGGCCCGGGCCTGGCACTGCGCACCGCCGATGGAGCAGTTCGCCGGTCCCGGCAACTGGCGGTTCTCGGTGGCCGAAGCCGGTGGAGGCGTGGCGATCGACGCCGGCTCGCACTGGCTGCGCCCCTTGCGGATATGGTTGGGTGAGCTGGTCGAGGTGGTGGCCGCCACCGGCCGTCCGTACGGGGCGATGGAGGGGGAGTCGATGTGCCGGGCCCTGTGCCGTTTCGACTCCGGGGTGGTCGCCAGCTTCGACGCCGTCCTGTCGCCCGGGCCCGTCGCCCCTCTGCCGTTGTTCCAGGTCACCGGCACCCGGGGCGAGCTCGTCATCGACGTCCTCGGGAGGGTCAAGCTCTATGACGGGTCCGACCCCCGGGGCGCGGTCGTGGGACAGGGCGGCTACCTGCAGAGCTACGAGCACCAGATGGCCGCCTTCGAGGCGGCGGTGCTCGACGGCGTCTCCCCGACGGTGGGGGCGGAGTACTCCCTGGGCGAGCTGCGCGCCGCGCTCGCCATGTACCGCTCGGCTGTGTCGGGACGGTGGGAGGCGGTGTGGTAACGGCGACGTTCGACTACTCCGGGACCCGCGTCCTGGTGACGGGAGGATCCAACGGGATCGGTCTCGGTATCGCCACCGCGTTCCGGGATGCCGGCGCCGAGGTCACGATCACCGGCACCCGGCGTTCGTCGGAGGACTACGACCACGACCTGCGCGGCTTTGCCTATCACCAGTGCCGATTTCCCGACCCCGACGCGGTCCTGTCCGTGGCCGACGGGCTGGCCGGCCTCGACGTGCTGGTCAACAACGCCGGGCAGAACCTGCCCGGTGGCCGCAGCGAGTACGACCCTGAGGTGTTCGAGGAGGTCGTGGCTGTCAACCTCTTCGCCGCCTTCCGGATGGCCACGGCGTGCAGGCCGCTGCTGGCGTCGAGCGCCGTCGACGGTGGGGCCAGTGTGGTCAATCTCGGCTCGATGTCGAGCTTCTTCGGCATCGAGTTCGTCCCCGGGTACGGCGCCGCCAAAGCCGGCGTGGTGCAGATGACCAAGACCCTTGCGGTGGCCTGGGCGCGACAGGGCATCCGGGTGAACGCAGTGGCGCCGGGAGTCATCGACACCAACATGACCGCGCCCATGCTGGGGATCGAGGCGCTCACCCGACCGATCCTCGACCGCACTCCGATGCGCCGCCTGGGCACTCCCGCCGACATCGCGCCTGTCGTGCTGTTCCTGGCCAGCCCCGCCGCACGGTACGTGACGGGTCAGACGATTCCCGTCGACGGCGGCTTCTCGGTGCAAGGATGACGCCGGGTCAGCGCATCCGCATCACCGACCTGCGAGAGCCCCGGCTCACCGAGGTCCAGCGCCTGGCCCTCGAGTACGGCGACCGCAACCCCGTCGCCCTGACCGAAGAGTCGGTGCTCGGCGCGGCCGTCGAACGCACCGGGCTCGACGACTTCGGGCCCGACGACTTCCGCGCCCGCCTCCGCATGTGGTTGGAGGAGATCGACGCCGATCCTGAGCGCAGCGGGCTCGGGCGCCTGACGTTGTTTCGGGACTGTGTCCGCTATGCGAGCAACCGACTTCGGATCCGCAACCTGCTCGCCGCCCACCCCGAGATCCTCGAGGTCGAGATCGCGGCACCGATCATCGTCGTCGGCCTGCCACGATCGGGGACCACCCACCTGGTCAATCTCATCGCCGCCGACACGCGTCTGCGTTCGCTCCCCTTGTGGGAGAGCTACGAGCCGGTCCCGGACCCGGGCGATCCGGGTGCGCCCGACGGCGCCGACCCGCGCTACCTACGGGCCGAGGAGGACTGGCGGTTGATGGAGGCCGTGCTGCCCCACCTGGCGGTCATGCACCCCATGCGACCCGACCACGTCCACGAGGAGCTGGAGCTGCAGCTGCCGGACTTCTCGAGCTATCAGCTCGAATGGGTCGCCCGCGTCCCGCGTTGGCGCGACTACTACCTGTCCCACGACCAGACTCCGCATTACGCGTATCTGAAGACGGTGCTCCAGATCCTGCAGTGGCGGCGTCCCGGTGAACGGTGGGTGCTCAAGTCGCCGCAGCACCTCGAACAGCTGGGCCCACTGCTCGCCACCTTCCCCGACGCCACCGTCGTCGTAACACATCGCGATCCGGTGTCGGTGGTGCAGTCCGCGGCGACGATGATGGCCTACGCAGCCCGCATGAGCTACCGGACTCCTGATCCCGACCACTACCTCTCGTACTGGACCGACCGAGTCCGTCGCCTGCTCGAGGCATCGTTGCGCGACCGCCACCGGATCCCTCCGGACCGGCACCAGGACGTGCTCTTCCACCGGTTCATGGCGGACGACGCCGCAACCGTCGAGCACATCTACGAGGTGGCCGGTCTGGCCATGACCGACGAGGCCCGTACGCAGATCGGGAAGTACCTCACCGACCATCGCCGCGACAGGGAGGGCCAGGTCGTCTACGACCTGCGCGCCGACTTCGGGGTCGAGCCCGACGAGGTGCGGGAAGTCT
>JARLGQ010000013.1 GCA_031292675.1 Acidimicrobiales bacterium | reverse complement strand
CCCGAGATGCAACTGCGGACCGTGTACGAGGTCTCACGATCGGTGGAGATGATTATCTGGTCAAGCCCTTTAGCGTCGAGGAGCTGGTGGCGCGAGTTCGCGTGGTTCTTCGTCGAAGTGGCAAGTCGGTCGAGTCGCCAATGCTCACTTGCGGGGATCTGGTGCTCGACGACGATGCACATCGCGTGACACGACAGCGCCGCGTTGTCGATCTCTCTCCTACCGAGTACAAGCTCCTGCGATTTCTGATGCGAAACGCGGGCCACGTCGTCAGTCGAGGACAGATCCTCGACCACGTCTGGGAGTACAGCTTCAACGGTGAGTCGACGGTGGTGGAAACGTTTATGTCCTCACTCCGCAAGAAAGTGGACACTGTGGGACGGCCACTGATCAAGACGGTGCGCGGTGTCGGCTATCGCATCGATAGATACTGAGCGCGGATGACCCTGCGCTTACGGCTTTGCGTCGCTGCCGGGCTCTTGCTCGTGGTACTAGGGGTCGCTGGATACGTCCTGATTGGGACGGTCGAGGCATCCCAGCTTCAGCAAATCGATCAAGAGTTGCAAACGGCTCTCCCCGCGGCGGCCGTTTTGAGAGGCCCTGGTACTTCCCTCGCGCCCCGGCCACCTTTGGCGACTCACAGCACACTCAGTGACGTCTACGTCGCCATCATCTCAAAGGGTCATCGAAACGTATCGCTGGATCCGGCGTTGGCTGGGAATGACGCACCGCTTACACCAAGAACTGTATCAACGTTGGGGCACACGACTCTGCGGCCGGTGACGGTGGGCTCGTTGTCAGGACCAGAAAGATGGCGTGCCGTTCTGATCTCGCGACCTGGGACGACCCAGCAGGTTCTCGTGGCAGTGTCTTTGACGCGGGCAGATGCCACCGCCGGAAATTTTCGCTTAGCGGTCATTGCGGCAGGTGCAGTCTTGTTAGCAGTCCTCGCCGCCGCCGCTTTTTGGGTGGCCCGGCTCGGCCTCCGTCCGATCGCCGAAGTCACCGAGGTGGCGGACTCCATTGCGGCTGGCGCTCGGTCCCGGCGGATGAGATCACCTCGTTCAGGCACCGAAGCCGCGCATCTGGCTCGAGCCTTCAACGTCATGCTCGATGAACAAGAGGCACTCGAAGCCCGGCTCCGTCAGTTCGTAGCCGATGCGTCGCACGAACTGCGAACCCCAGTGGCAGCCATCCAGGGGTTTCTTCAACTGTGGCAGCAGGGCCACCTGCGAGAAGGACCGAAGTTCGACGACGCAGTGCGTCGAATCGGACAGGAGAGCGCCCGCATGGCTGGGCTGGTGGAGGACCTGTTGACGCTGGCCCGGCTCGACGAGGGCCAACCTTTGGTACGCGACCAGGTTGATCTGGTGCCGCTTGTCGACGATGTCGTCCTTGCCGCCTCCTCGACTCATCCGTCACGCCACATCCGGATCGAGGGAGACGGTACCGCCGTCGTCATCGGCGATCCAAGAGCGTTGCGTCAAGTGATCGCAAACTTGGTCACAAACGCTCTCATCCACACTCCGTCGACCGCGTCAGTGAGAGTACGTACCACTTCTTCTTCGGGCGCGGTGCAACTGGAGGTGGCCGACACCGGACCTGGCATGGACGCTGAGAGCGCGGCCCATGCCTTTGATCGCTTTTGGCGGGGAGACACCAGCCGATCGCGACCGGGATCTGGCTTGGGATTGCCAATCGTGGCGGGCATCGTGGCCGCCCATGGCGGACAGCTCAAGATGGACACTGTTCTCAGCCAGGGCACGGTGGTACGGGTATCTCTCCCTGTGGCTTATGTGTTTGAACCAAAAGCTATAGAGGTCAAGGTCCTCCGATGTGCAAGATCCAAATGACCAGAGGAGACCGGATTTCCTTGGAATCTCCGCCGACGACATCGGCCTGATCGACCTGGCACCAAGACTCGGCGTCGCTTGTTGGCCGGTCCTTGGGCTGTAAAACCCACGTCCCCGCCTTGACGAGACTGAATTCTACTCGCAACGTGAGATTCACAGACAACCCGCATGTGTCTTTCAAGGTCCTCATAGGCCGACGCTCCAGGATGTCGTCCCATGAGGAACCTGTTAGAGGCCGTTAGCCACCATTCCCATCGCGCTGCGCCTGGAGCGTACCCATCGGCGAGCTCAAAATCGCCGCGCTCATCGAGTCTGCGCAAGGCGGTCCGGAACGCGCTCTTGGTCAGTTGCGTTCCGGTCATCCTGGCGGCCTGCGGCAGCTCTCCTGCGGCGGGATCGAACACCAGTTCGACCACGCCCAAGTCGTCGGGTACGGCTTCACTGACGGCGTACACGAACTGTTTGAAGCAGCATGGCGTGACACTCCCGAATTACCCCAGTGGCTCGGGGCGTCCCCCTACGGGAGGCAGTGGCCCGGGGGGTGAGACTCCTCCGTCGTTCGGATCAGGAGGACCGCCGCCCGCCGGAGGCAACTTCGCCAACAACCCGAAATTCCAAAAGGCAGCGGCTGCGTGTAAGAGCCTCCGACCCTCGGGAGGTTTCGGAGGACCCGGCGGGTCCGGTGGGTTCAACAGCTCCGCCTTCGCCGCTTACCGCAACTGCCTGAAGCTGCACGGCGTCACGTTGCCGACGGGCCGACCACAGGGCTCCGCGACTTCGACACCGCCCACGACGCTCAGTCAATCGAGCCCCACCGTGAAGGCAGCCTTGCAGGCCTGCGCCGCGCTGCAGCCGTCGGCCTCCACCACCACGACGACGGGCTGACGATGCCGATCTCCGCCAGGAGCTACGCGAAGGGACGACACATCCGATGAGATTCGCCAAGCGATTGATCAGACGCAGGTCGTTGGTCTGGTACACGGTCCTGGGGTTAGCGGTGGCGGCCGTGGCCACACTGGGCCTGGAGTCGATCTACGGCAGCTCCTCGGCAAGTCCCTCGACAGCGAGAACGGTGACGGTGCAGCGCGGCACCGTGCAGTCGAGCGTCTCAGCCTCCGGCAATGTGAGCGCGGCCACCTCGGATTCCGTCAGCTTCCAGACGAGCGGGACCTTGACCGCCGTTGACGTCACGCTGGGACAGAAGGTCACGGCCGGCCAGACGCTCGGCACCCTGGATCCCACGAGTGCTCAGGCGAATCTGGCGTCGGCCCAGGCTGCTCTAAGCGCTGCCGAGTACACCCTTTCATCGGCCGAGCAAGGTGGCACCACAGCCCAGCTGGACCAGAACAAGGCAGCACTGGTGTCGGCTCAAAACCAGCTCACGTCCGACCAGGCACAGTTGGCCACCGACGAGACCAACCTCACCAAGGCTCAGAACCAGCTGACGGCCGACCAGGCACAGGGTTGCCTCGCTGCGTCAAGCTCGGCGTCGACTAGTGCCTCAGGTGCGGGAAGCTCCGGGGCAGGCTCGGCCCAGACCTCGACCTCTGGAACGGGCTCCGCCACGAGTGCGTCCGATACGGCCGTGACCTTTTCGGGGACCGTCAGTCCGGGCGGCGTCGACACCACCTACTACTTCATGTACGGCACCACGGTCGCCTACAGTTCCGCCACACCCAGCGCCGATGCTGGGTCGGGAACGACCAGTGTCCAGGTGAGTGCAACGGTCACCGGGTTGACTCCCGATACCACCTACCTCTATCGCCTCGTGACGGTCAACTCGACCGGCACATCGGTCGGCGTCGCTCAGACCGTCAGCACAGCGGCGAGTGCGTGCGTCGTGGACCAGCAAAGCATCGCCTCCGACCAGCAAACGGTTACCAAGGACAACGCGACCTTCACGGCACAGCAGTACACCGTGGCGGCTACGTCCGCCGGCCAAGCTGTGACCTCCTCGACGATCGCCCAAGACCAGGCTCAGGTCACCCAGGACCAGAACACCGTCACTGCCGATCAGAAGGCCGTGAATGACACGGTCCTCACCGCACCTGTAAACGGGATCGTGACCTCGGTGAATGACGTTGTCGGCGACACGGTCACCGGGAGTGGATCGTCCTCGAGCGGAAGCGGGTCGTCCTCCACGGGGTCGACGGCGTCGAGCTCTACCGGCGCGACCGGCTCTGGCGCCACCGGCTCTGGCGCCACCGGCTCTGGCGCCACCGGCTCTGGCGCCACCGGCTCTGGCGCCACCGGCTCCACGGGCACGTCGTCCACTGGCTCTACCGGATCGTCGAGTTCCTCCGCCTTCGTCACCATTCAGGACATCGGCACTCTCGAAGTTGTGGCCGGGTTCGCGGAAGCCAACATCTCGAAGATGGCTGTCGGCGAGACTGCCACGGCCACTCTTCCTGCCTTGCCCAACACCACGGTGGCGGGGACGGTCGTCGCCGTCTCCCCGACGTCGACCGTAACGAGCAATGTGGTGACCTACGACGTGACCATCGCCTTGCAGAGCCCGCCCTCAAGTGTGAAGGTCGGGATGACTGCAGACATGAGTGTTGTCGTCCAGACCGCCAGTAATACGTTGGAAGTGCCAAGTGCGGCCATCACCACCACCGGGCCCATTTCCACCGTCACGGTCCTCGCCAACGGCAAACAGACGGTTACCACCGTCACGACGGGCCTGGTGGGCGACTCGACCACCCAGATCCTGAGTGGGTTGAGCGTTGGTCAGGTCGTGGTCGAACCGGTGGCTTCTGTATCCGGAGCGAGTACAAGCGGCTCGAGCACTCCCGGCGGCGGTGGCTTCGGCCCCCCGGGCGGCTTCGGCGGCGGCGGATTCGGGGGTGGCGGATGACCTTCACGGTCGCCCATCCCTCAGTCCGAGCATCGCCGTCGGCGCAGCGACCGGTTATCGCCATGCGCAATGTGATCAAGCACTACCGGATGGGCGACACCGAGGTCCACGCCCTTCGTGGCATCTCGCTCGAGATCGCGCAAGGCGATTTCGTGGCCATCATGGGTACATCAGGGTCGGGAAAGTCGACGCTCATGAACATCGTGGGTTGTCTCGACGTCCCGACCCGAGGCCACTATTGGCTGGACGGCATCGATGTTCGCACCCTTGAAGACGACGATCTGGCGCGGATTCGGAACCGCAAGATCGGCTTCGTGTTTCAGAGTTTCAACCTGTTGCCGCGGATGTCGGCCGCCGCCAACGTCGAGCTTCCTCTTACCTATGCCGGCGTGCACCCCAAGCAACGGCGAGCGCGCGCTGTCCAAGCGCTTCAAGCGGTGGGGCTGGGTGAGCGTACGCACCATGTCCCGAGCGAGATGTCGGGCGGCCAGCAACAACGCGCCGCAGTAGCCCGGGCCATT
>JARLGQ010000012.1 GCA_031292675.1 Acidimicrobiales bacterium | reverse complement strand
GGCGCGCTCGGCATCGGCACCGGCGTCGTCGAGGCCGGCGCGCAGGGCGGTGACCACCACGGTCGACGCCAATGCCGCCTGCTCCTCCGCCTTCATCACGGCCAGGTGCTCGCGCACGATCGGGAACGACCCCACGACACGCCCGAAGGCAGAGCGGTGTCGGGCGAACGACGATGCCTCGAGGTAGGCGCGCCGCATGATCCCCGTCGAGCCCACCGCGTTCAGCCACCGCGAGGTGTTGAGCAACTCCTCCACGGCGACACGGAAGCCGTCGTCGACGGGGCCGATGGGCCACGCCAGCGCGCCGTCGAAGTCGACCTCCGCCGAGGCGAGGACGCGCGTCCCGAGCTTGTCCTTCAGCCGGCGGATCCGGTAGCCGTTGGGGGTGACGCCGTCGACGCTGCGGGGCACGAGGAAGCACCCCAGCCCGCGGGTTCCGGCGGGCGCCCCGTCCGGCCGGGCGGTCACGGCGAATAAGTCGGCATCGGCCACAGAGCAGAACCATTTCTCACCGCTGATGCGCCATGCGCCGAGCCGCCCCGCGTCGGGGACGGCGCTCGCCGTGTTGGCACCGACGTCGGACCCTCCCTGAACCTCGGTGAGGAACTGCGACCCCCGGTAGCAGTTGTCGTAGTCCCGCTCGCGCAGACGGGGCATGAACAGCGCCTGCAGGTCGGCCGAGCCGCGCCGCTCGACGGCCCGGCTCAGGCCCGCCGTGCACACCACGGGACAGGCGTGCCCACCCTCACCGACATGCGACAGCAGGTAGAACAACCCCACCAGCTCGAAGGCACCGCGGCTGTCGTGCGGCGCCGCCAGCATCCCCGATGCCCACACCGCCTGACCGGCCCGGCGGTAGGCGGGATGGAACTCGACGGCCTCGATCGGTCGGCCGATGGCGTCGTAGGCGACGTGGGCCGGTTGTTCGCGATGACGCTCGAGGGTGGCCACCGCCGGTTCGATGACGGCGGCCACGGCGTGCCCGAAGTCGCGTAGGCGCGGCTCCATGGTCCGGAGCCGCTCCGCTCCGGCGCGCAGCGCCAGCACCCGCGCCAGGTTGGGGGTGGCGTCGTAGTAGTTGGTCGGTCGCGACGCCCACCAGCGGGCCAGGTCGTCGCGTCCCGGTTGGCTATCGGGCACTTCCCATCTCCCATCTGGAAGGTGACGGCTCAGGTCGTCGCCCCGCTGTACATGTCGAGGAACTCGGCCAGACCCGGCGGGCTGACGTTGGCGGCGTGGTCGACCACCACCTGCACCACGGCTGGCCGGCCCGACGCCCTCGCCCACTCCAACGCGGGCACGATCTCCTCGGGCGCCTCCACCAGCTCGCCGTGGCAGCCGAGGCCCTGGGCGACGAGGTCGTAGCGGACGACGGACGTGTGGACGCCGATGGTGCGGCCTACCTCGTCGAGCATCCCCTGCTCTTCCATGGCCCAGGCGTAGTCGCAGTTGACGACGGCCACCAAGGCCGCACCGACGCGCGCGGCGGTCTCGAGCTCCTGCAGGTTGAACCCGAAGGCGCCGTCTCCGCTGAACAGGAACACGGGACGATCGGGACGGGCCAGCTTGGCCCCGATGGCGTACGGAAGACCGGTGCCGAGGTGCCCGAAGTGCCCCGTCCACAGAAGCGACCGCGGACGCGTGACGACGAGGGCCAGATGCGCCCACAGGGCGGAGTTGCCGCCGTCCAGGCAGACGAGGGCGTCCTCGGGCAGAAACCGGGTGAACTCGGCGGCCAGCCGCGCGGGGTGGACTGGCGACCCGTCGAGCTCGAGGCCGCTGTCGGCCATCATGGCCATGACGCTCTGTGCCCCCGCGGCCTGCTGGCGCGCCCAGCTGCCGTCGTTGCGCAGGGCCGATGCACCGACGGCTTCGGTCAGGGCGCGCAGGCCCTGGCGGGCGTCGCCGACGAGGGCGACGTCGACGGGTCGGTTCACGCCGATGACCAACGGGTCACGATCGATGTGCACGAGGCGCTGGGTGCCCGGCCCGGCCCAGGCGGGGAACTGGCCGTAGCCGACGACCTCGCCGATACCGGTGCCGACGGCGACGACGACATCGGCCTCCTGCATCACCGGTGATAGCAGAGCGTTGGCCATCCCGACGGCGTGGGGGTGCAGCTCGGAGATGGCTCCCCGGGCTCCCGGCGTGGTGCACACGGCCGCTCCGGTCACCTCGGCGAACCTCGCCAACTCCCCGGATGCCTCCGCGCCGGGGATGCCGTTGCCGGCCAGCACGAGCGGCCGGGCCGCTGCGCTCAACAGGGCGGCCGCGCGCTCGACAGCACCAGGGTCGGGGGTTCCGACGACGGCCCGATACAGCGTCGGGTCGTGCACGGGGTTGGCGTCCTCGTCGACCTCGTCGCGCAGCAGCTCGGGGGCGAGCTCGAGGTACACGGGCCCGGGCCGACCTGCGAGGGCGTGGCGGAACGCTTCGCGCAGGTACTCGGGTAGTCGCCTCGTCTCGGGTACCGCGGCCGCGAATTTGGTGACTGGGCGGAACAGCTCGAGCTGCGGCGTGTACTGGAAGCGGTTGCGGCGAATGGCCTGGTCGACCCGGGAGCTCCGCTGGGTGCCGACGACCACCACGGGGACCCCTTCGATCCAGGCGTTGACCACGCCGGGGAGCAGGTTGGCGACTCCGGGACCCATGCCGCCGACCACGAGGGCGGGGACGCCGGTGGCCCGGGCCCAGGCATCGGCCATATGGACCTGGGCGCTTTCGTGTCGGCCGGCCACCACGAGCATCCCGGCTTTCTCGGTCGCGATCGACAGGGGGGTGAAGGAGATATCGGTGATGGCGAACATGGCGCCGACGCCTTCGACCTGTAGCGAGCGGATGAGCAACTCGGCTCCGCTGACCAGCGCCATGTCCGGACCTCCTCCCACCGAGCGGGCCCCGCCGTCGTCGGGCGGGGCCGGGATCGCGACCCGTCCCCCTGGCAGTCTCGGGGACGCCGCATCGACAGGCCAGGGTCAAAAGGCCCAGCGTGGGGCCGTACTGCCACGCCAGGCGTCGGCCGCTTGGGACGAAAGGCCCTACACGGTCCCGGGCCGCGCGAAGGATGCTCGTATCCGAACGTAGGAGGTACACGTCATGGATGGATCACCGTCGCTTGCGCCGCTGTATCCGAGCCCGCCCTATGAGTACCGCCGGGGGCGCGTGGTCACCTGCCTCCTCGAGGGTGCGGCCCCCGCGATGTCCTTCCCGCCGGCCTGGATCTCCCTGAGTCACCGTCGCGGGCCGTAGTGTTCGCCAACTATCCCGATACCACTATCGGCCCATACCGCGAAGTTGTGGTGCTGGCCGGCGCCGATCGACAGGGAGCGCCGGGGATGTTCTGCCCCCTCATCTACGTCGACGCGGATGCCGCCCTGTGTGCGGGCCGTGAGATCTGGGGCTTCCCGAAGAAGCTGGCCCACATCGAGCTCGAGCAGGACGGGGACGAGGTTCGCGCTCGCCTCGTCCGCGGTGGCGTCGAGCTGCTGTCGCTCAACGGGACGATCGAGGAGCATGTCGACCCGACAACCTTCGCAGCGCTCGGGGCACTCCCGCTCTACAACCGCAAGTTGATCCCCGGGGCCGCCGCCAAGGAGCCCGACGTGGATCGCCTTACCCAGGTCTTCCTCGACATCGTGACCCACGAGGCGAGCACGGGGACGGGCTCGCTCCGGGCCGAAGGCGAAGCGGCCGACGTCGTCGGAGACCTGACTGCGATCACCATGCTCGCCACCGTGGTCGACACTGTCTTGCCGGCGGGCGAAGACCTCAGCTGATCCGCTGACCGTCACCTGGCCTCGAGTGAGGCGTTCGTGATGGGCGAATGCGCCGGGCGGTGCGTTCGTTAAGGGCTCGTCGAGCGAGTTGTGGGGTGCCAAAACCCATGCGGTCACGCAGGAAGGGTGTACTCATGAATCAACCCTGTGCCGAGAACCCCATCCATGCGCGCTCAGCTGGACTTTCGTCGGTATGAGGGTCACGCCGAAACTTAGGGAATGGCGCCGTCCATTCCCTACCTGGCGTTCGTGGAATCCTCGAGTTGCTCCGACTACACGGGCGCGATGGTGGACAACCCGCGATCTGGGTCGTCATGCTCCGTCATCAGGTGGCCTCCAGTGGTTCGGCAAACCACAGAACCCGCCAGCAGAAGCCGGCGGGTTCTGTGGGGTTCTGGGCGCTGAGACTTAGGCGACGGCCGGGGACCGGAGCAGCCCGCCCCGTTCGATGACGGCACCGGAGCGAAGGGTCTTGAGGTAGAGGCCGGCGGTTCGGGTTGCCACCTCGGCCATGGCCATGAGGATAAATGCTGCGCCCCAGGCCGCCCCGGAGGTGATGTGGTGAGCGGCGCTGAACCGGGCGATCGTCGGTGCGCCGCCGTGGCTCACCCACAGGGAAAAGCTCACGCGGGCGCCGATGCCAGCCACCCACAAGACCGCAGCTAGGGCACCGGCCTTGGCGAAGGCGCCGGGGCCGTCTCGGCGGATCGTGGTGGCCAGTGCGGCCAGTGTCCCCAAGGTGGCGCCCACAGCAGTGCCGCCGATGACGAGCACGAGGTCGTTGCCGGCGGTCGGGATGCCGTGGAGGACGTTGGTGCAGACCCAGACGGTCACTACCAGGGGAAACACCAGACGAGCCTTGGTCACCTTGTGGCCCCGGACCTGCAGGACCACCAGACCGACCAGGAAGAAGTTGAGGAGGTATTCGGTGAGTGTCATGCCTTTAGTGTCTGCCTCGATGGGCATCCTGGCGTCAGCCCAGGGGTGGAGGTGAGGGTGGATTCGGTCTCCACCTTGTGGGGCCGAAACTCATGTGGAACCTCCACCCGGGATGTTCCAGAACTAGTTGCTTGTACAACAATGTGGGAAATCGAGAGCAACAACGTGGGGAATGGCTCCGACCAGGTCGCAGACAGTCCAGGTCAACCGAGTTATGTCGATGACCCACCCCCTCGCCCACCAACATACATAGACATACCAAGGGGGTTGCGACATAACGCGTGGACTCGCGTCGACAAAACTCGTGCCCACGGGCGTAGCGGGGTTTGGAAGGTGGCATTTGACCTCCGTCGACCCGCCCAGGGGTACGAGTGCGACCTCTGCCGGCCCTACCCGGGCGTTAACCCGATAGATGAGGCGCGCCAAGGAAAGTGCCCGCACTGCTCTATTGAAGTATTAAGTGCTTCTTGGGGGAGGTTCCGGCTCGACCTGAGGGTCGATCGTGCCTGAGGTGGGCAAACCATGCGCCCAGGTCTCGAGTTCGCCGACGAGGGGCAAGTCGCCGCAGTTTTCCAGTCTTCTGTGCCGCCAGCGCGCGATCGACCGCATCGACTCGCCAGCCTCGAACCGGTCCCACGTCTCATCCTGTTCCGCAGCAGAGAACCGCAACTGCATCCCATACCTCCAGGTCGGCGTCAGCTTCGACTGCTCGACTCACTGGTGCGTGGATGGCTTGAGACCGCCGGTGATACCGCCTGGGGGGTTGGGCCGAGCCCATCCGGCCCAAAGCTGGCTATCCGCCTTCGGTGATCCGAATGATTGTCTTACCAGGGGTGCGCCGGTCGGGGGCGAAGGCGGCGGGTGCTTCGGCGAGCGGCCGTACCGCCCCAACGATCGGCTTGAGCCGCCCGTCTCTGAGCCGCTGGGCGAGGTCCGCAAGCCGGGAACGGTCAGCTTCGACGACGAAGAAGACAGCTCGCCCATCCTTGGGTTGGACCGTGGGCACCCTGATGGTGGTGACGAGCGTGCCGCCGGCGCGCACCTGCGCAGCCGAGCGGTCGAGTATGTCGCCGCCGATCACATCGAACACCACATCAACCTCGCCGGCGTCTTCCAGCTTGTCGACCTCGAGGTCCAAGAAGGCATCCACTCCCAAGCCGAGGGCTGTGTCGCGGTCCGTCGCCCGACCGGTGCCAATCACTTTGGCTCCGACCTCGCGAGCGAGCTGCACGGCGATCGAGCCGACACCGCCCGCGGCACCGTGGATCAGGACGCTCTGGCCTGTCGTTAGGTGAGCGTGGTCGATGAGCGCCTGCCATGCCGTCAGCCCCGAGATCGGGAGGGCGGCGGCCACGGCATGGTCGATGTCAGTCGGAAGAGGAGCGAGGTTGCGGGCCTCCACTGCGCTGTACTCCGCTAGGGAGCCGTTGCGGGTCCAGTCGGTCGTACCGAACACCCGCTGGCCGACGGTGAGGCCGGTAGTTCCGTACCCCAGCTCGACGACGACTCCCGACAGCTCGTGGCCGGGCACGCTCGGGGTCCGGTCGCGCCCGGCGCGGTCGACCCAGGTCGACGACCAGTCCAGCTCCCCGGGGGTGAACCCGGCGGCATGCACCCGCACGATGACGTCGTTCTGGGCGGCGTGCGGGTAGGGCATGTCCATAACTGAGAGTCCGCTGACGCCGGCGTCGCGGTCTCGAACAGTGACGGCTTGCATCACAGCATCCTCCGGTAGGCGGGACTCTTTGAAGTTATCCGACAGGTCGATCACGTCGCTTGGTGGGATCACCTGGAGGTTCCGACGGGGCTTGGGTATCCGATAGGGGCTACCGGGCGGCCCCTTAGAACGCCTCGGACCAGTCGGACGCACCCGACGGATCAATCCTCTTCCAGGGCCACGCCCCACATAATCGCAACGCCGAGTGATCCCGGATGCCCCGGTTGCATCGCAGCCGGAGCGAGGCTGTTCGATGGCGCCACCGCAGGTGCATCCGGGTCCGGGCAATCCCGAGCAGCCTGACGTGGTCGGGCTGGCGTCAGGGCGCACAGAACCTGCATCCGCCCGGTCAGAATTGGGCAGACGTTCAGAAAGTCTTCAAGAAACCCCAAGGTTGGGATGACAGCCTCATGAGGTGCACGGGGCTCAGATCCTGGTTGTAGAGGACGAAGAGAACATCTCATTCGTCGTAACAGCCGCACTTCGACTCTCTGGCTTCGATGTGGTCGAGGCGCGATTGGGTTGTGACGGGCTGCGGGTTGCTTTGGCGGCAGATCCGCCAGACTTGATCATCCTCGATGTCATGCTGCCAGATATCGATGGATTTGAGGTGTGTCGACGATTACGCGCCGCGGGGGTCGGGGCGCCGGTGGTGTTCCTGACCGCCCGAGATGCAACTGCGGACCGTGTACGAGGTCTCACGATCGGTGGAGATGATTATCTGGTCAAGCCCTTTAGCGTCGAGGAGCTGGTGGCGCGAGTTCGCGTGGTTCTTCGTCGAAGTGGCAAGTCGGTCGAGTCGCCAGTGCTCACTTGCGGGGATCTGGTGCTCGACGACGATGCACATCGCGTGACACGTCATCGCCGTGTTGTCGAGCTCTCTCCTACCGAGTACAAGCTCCTGCGATTTCTGATGCGAAACGCGGGCCACGTCGTGAGTCGAGGACAGATCCTCGACCACGTCTGGGAGTACAGCTTCAACGGTGAGTCGACGGTGGTGGAGACGTTCATGTCCTCGCTCCGCAAAAAGGTGGACACAGTGGGACGGCCACTGATCAAGACGGTGCGCGGTGTCGGCTATCGCATCGATAAATACTGAGCGCGGATGACCCTGCGCTTACGGCTTTGCGTCGCTGCCGGACTCTTGCTCATAGTACTGGGGGTCGCTGGATACGTCCTGATTGGGACGGTCGAGGCATCCCAGCTTCAGCAAATCGATCAAG
>JARLGQ010000134.1 GCA_031292675.1 Acidimicrobiales bacterium | reverse complement strand
GCCCTGCGCGAGATCCGCACCGCGCTGCTCGAGGCCGACGTCGACGTCTCGGTGGCACGCTCGCTCGTGGGGGGGATCCGCGCCCGGCTCGTCGGACAGGACCTGTCCAAGAGCCTGAGCCCCGGCCAGCAGGTGGTCAAGGCCGTCCACGATCAGCTCGTCGAGGTCCTCGGGGGCGAGACCCTGCGCCTCTCCTATGCCTCGGCACCACCGACGGTCATCCTCCTCGCCGGCCTGCAGGGATCGGGGAAGACCACCACCTCGGCCAAGCTGGCCCGGTGGTTCCGCCAGCAGGGCCGCAATCCGCTGCTCGTGGGTGCGGACCTGCAGCGACCCGCCGCCGTTGAGCAATTGCGGATCCTGGGGGAGCAGGCCGGGGTGCCGGTGTTCAGCGAGCCCACCGATCCCGTGGCCGTCGCCGAGGGAGGCCTGCGCGAGGCGCGGCGCCTGGGACGCGACGTGCTCATCGTCGACACCGCCGGCCGGCTCGCCATCGACGAGGCCCTCATGGACGAGGTGCGGCGCGTCTCGGGCGCGGTGTCGCCCCGCTACACCTTCCTGGTGATCGACGCCATGACGGGTCAGGACGCCGTGGCCACGGCGCGCGCCTTCCACGACGCGCTCGAGCTCGACGGGGTCATCCTCACCAAGCTCGACGGCGACGCCCGCGGTGGGGCTGCGTTGAGCGTCAAGGACGTGGTGGGCCGTCCCATCGCCTTCGCGTCGACCGGTGAACGCCTGGCCGACTTCGACCTCTTCCATCCCGACCGCATGGCGAGCCGCATCCTGGGCATGGGTGACGTGCTCACCCTCATCGAGCAGGCCGAGCGCGAGTTCGACCACGACGTCGCCACCGAGGGTGCGGCCAGGCTCCTCGAAGGGCGCTTCACGCTGGAGGACTTCCTGTCCCAGCTCCAACAGGTCAAGAAGCTGGGGTCGCTCGGGGGGCTCCTGTCCTTGATGCCCGGGGTCCCCAAGGAGCTCAAGAACAACGCGGCCATCGACGACGCACAGGTGGCCCAGGTGGAGGCGATCATCCGCTCGATGACGCCGCGCGAGCGGGGCGAGCCCGGGGCCATCGACGGCTCCCGCCGTTCACGGATCGCCCGGGGCAGCGGCACCACCACCCAGGAGGTGAACCAGCTGCTGCGCCAATTCAAAGAGGCCCAGCAGCTGATGCGGTCCCCGGGGATGTTGGGCGGGATGCTCGGCGGGGGAGGCCGCGGCAAGCTGGCCCAGGCCCTGTCCGAGCGCATGGGGGATGCGGCGGACCCGTCGCTCGCCGGTCTCGACGCGCTGGGCCCCGGCGCTCTGGGTGGAGGGGCTCTGGACAAGGCTCTGGGCCCCGGCGCTCTGGGTGGAGGGGCTCTGGACAAGGCTCTGGGCGGTCCCCGGTCCTCGGCGGGGACCGGCGCCCCCGGTGCCCGTGCCGGTGCCAGGGGGCGCCCGGGCTCCAAGAAGAAGAAGGGTGGTCGGGTGACCCCGAAGGGCGACGGGGGTCGCAGCGGCCGCTAGGGGAGGGCCCCGGAGGCACCCTCCGAGGACAGCGTCCGGCGGTGCCCGGGCCGGGGTTTCGACCTCCGTGCCGGGAACGGGCCACAATAGGAGGTCCGTGATCCTCGGGTCCGAGGCAACCACGACGAGGAAGGCAGGGAATCAGACGGTGGCAGTCAAGCTCCGCCTCATGCGGATGGGCAAGAAGAAGCAACCGACCTATCGCGTCGTCGCGGCCGACAGTCGGTCGCCGCGCGACGGCCGGTTCATCGAGATCGTGGGCATCTACGCCCCCCGAGGCCGTTCCACGGCCGAGCCCGATGCCATCGTCGAGATCGACAACGACAAAGCCCTCAAGTGGCTGCGCCAGGGCGCACAGGCCACCGAGCGCGTCGAGAAGCTCCTGCGCACTTCGGGCGCGTGGGACGAGTTCCGGCCCGGCTCCAAGTGAGCGACGCGGGCCTCGACGACATGGGCAACGTCGGTGCCGACGGCGACGTCGACGACATGGCGGGCAACCGCGTCGAAGGTGGCAGTGCCCGGGCGGTGCTCGACTACATCGCCCGCTCCCTCGCCGGCGAGCCCGACGCCGTGGTGGTCGAGACCGAGGAGTCCAGCCGTGGAGTGCGCTTCCGCATCCACGTGGCCCCCGGTGACATGGGCCGGATGATCGGACGTCGCGGTCGCGTGGCCCAGGCGATCCGCACCCTGGTGCGGGTGGCGGGCTCGCGTGAAGGGGTGGACACCAACGTCGACTTCGTCGACGACTGACGATCCCGGACGCGACGCCCGTGGGCCGGCCGGTGCCGGCACGTTGCTCGAAGTCGGCCGGGTGGGCAAGGCCCACGGACTGACCGGCGAGGTGGTCGTCGCCCTGGTGAGCAACCGCCCCGAGCGGGTCGTGGTGGGGTCGGTGTTCGCAACCGACGTCGGTGAGCTGCGCATCGACGCGGCGCGCCCGTTCGGGGACAACTGGCTCATGAGGTTCTCCGGTGTCGACACCCGGGAACGGGCCGAGGGCCTGCGTGGCACCGTGCTCCGGGCCCGGCCCCTCGAGGACGACGATGCCTGGTGGGTGCACGAGCTCATCGGTTCGGAGGTGTTCGACACTGAGGGGGCACATCTGGGCACGGTGCAGGCCGTCGTGGCCAACCCCGCCAGCGACCTGCTCGAGCTCGACGGTGGCGCGCTGGTCCCGCTGCGGTTCGTGATCGAGCGATCGGCGGGCCGCGTGGTGCTCGAGGTGCCGGCCGGACTTCTCGACCCACCCTCGGGATAGGAGCGCGGTGCGCGTCGACGTCTTTACGATCTTCCCCGAGCTTCTCGAGCACTACTGCGAGGGCTCGCTCCTGGGCCGGGCCCGCCGCCAGGGCCTCCTCGACCTCCGCGTCCACGACCTGCGCGCCGGGGCGGGTGACCCGAGGCGGTCGGTCGACGACACGCCCTTCGGCGGGGGGGCGGGGATGGTTCTCGGCGTCGCCCCGATCTTCGCCGCCGTCGAGGCGGTCGAGCCGCCCCGGCCCCTGTACCTGCTCGGTCCGGGCGGTCGCCGCCTCGATCAGCACCTCGTGGAGGAGCTCTTGGCCACAGGTGACTCCCCGGCGGGGGGGTTCTCCCTGCTGTGCGGGCGCTACGAGGGTGTGGACCAGCGGGTCGCCGACCACCTCGTCGACGGGGAGCTGTCGGTCGGCGACTACGTCCTGGGCGGGGGCGAGCTGCCCGCCCTGGTCGTCATCGAAGCGGTGGCGCGCCTCGTCCCCGGGGTCATGGGGAACGACGCCTCGGCCCTCGACGAGAGCTTCAGCTCGGGCCTGCTCGAGTACCCGCAGTACACCCGTCCGGCGGTATTCCGCGGCTGGGCCGTGCCCGAGGTCCTGCTGAGCGGGGACCATGGCCGCATCGCACGCTGGAGGCGGGCGACGGCCCTGCGCCGGACCCTCGAGGCGCGCCCGGACCTGGTCGAGGCGGCCGGTGGCCTAGGCGACGACGACCGGCGCCTGCTCGAGGAGGGGTCCGACGAGCCGTCCCCGAGTCCCGGAGCCGGCTCGCCGTAGTGCGGGAAGGTCCTGGACGCGGCTATCGTGGCCTCCTCCGGCAGGCTCTGCACGGCTCGGCCGCCCCGTTGCCGCGGTGGCCCCGCAGGCGCTGCCTGAGCCGCTCGGAGCTGGATCTGTGAAGGGACGCGCGCCATGAATCCCACCGATATCGTCGATCGCGAGAGCTTGAGAGACGACGTCCCCGATTTCAGGCCGGGCGACACGCTCAAGGTGCACGTCCGGGTCGTGGAGGGCAACCGGGAGCGCACCCAGGTGTTCCAGGGCGCGGTCATCCGCCGCCAGGGCACCGGGGCCCGGGAGACCTTCACGGTGCGCAAGCTCAGCTTCGGTGTGGGAGTCGAGCGGACCTTCCCCGTGCACTCACCGATCCTGTCCAAGATCGAGGTGGTCACCCGCGGCGACGTGCGGCGGGCCAAGCTCTATTACCTGCGGGGCCGCGTCGGCAAGGCGGCGAAGATCAAGGAGAAGCGGGCCGCACGCACCTAGTGCGCCCTTTCGTCGTGTTCGGATCGAGGCGGAAGCAGCCCGGGGACACATGAGCGAAGAAGATCTCGAACGGTACGAGGCCGAGATCGAACTGGCGCTCGTGCAGGAGTACCGCACGGTGCTCCCGTTGTTCAACTACGTGGTCGAGACCGAGCGCCGCTTCTACCTGGCCAACGAGGTCAAGGTCTCGGTGCGCGACTCGACGACGCCGACGTGTGTCGAGCTCGAGTTGGACGACGCCTGGGTGTGGGACATGTACCGCCCGGCGCGCTTCGTGCCCCATGTGCATGTGCTCACGTTCCGGGACGTGAACGTGGAGCGGTTGCCCGAGCGCGACAGCTGACATGCCCGGTCCCGGCCGCGCCCCGTTGGGGGCGCGCGGCGAGGAAGCCGCCGCGGCCTGGTACCGCGCCGCGTCGTACGAGGTGCTGGACCGCAATTGGCGCTGTGCGGCCGGCGAGCTCGACGTGGTGGCCTGCAGCGCGGACGGCGACGTCCTCGTGATCTGCGAGGTGAAGACCCGGAGCTCGGGCTCCTTCGGCTCGCCCTTGGAAGCCGTCACCCCGGCGAAGCAGCGGCGCCTGCGCCAGCTGGCCACCATGTGGCTCTCCGGCGCGCGTCGGCACGGCCGGCATTACGGACAGATCCGGTTCGACGTCGCCGCCGTGACCAGAGGGGACCGTGGGGTGCTGGAGGTCGAGGTCCTCCAGGACGCCTTCTGACTCGGGGACCGGGCCCGAGGGTCGATAGGGTGTCGTCGTGAGCACCGAGACCATCGTGGTGGAACGCGACGCCGGGGTCGTCACCGTGACGCTGAACCGCCCCGAGCGCAAGAACGCCGGTAACGGCCTCATGTGGCAGGAGCTCTACGACACGTTCTCCGAAGTGGGGAGCCGGCGTGAGGACCGTGTCGTGGTGGTCACCGGAGCCGGGGGGGCGTTCTGCTCGGGTGCAGACATCGCCGACCCACGCGGTGTGAGCGGGGACCCGGCGGACCCCCACATCGTGCGCATGCGGTTCTTCGGTCGGGTGATGCTGGCGTTGCACGAGCTCCCCAAACCCACCATCGCCAAGATCCGGGGCATCGCCGCCGGGGCGGGCATGAGCCTGGCCCTGGGGTGTGACCTCACGGTGGCGTCGGACAACGCCAGGTTCTCGGAGATCTTCGCCCGGCGCGGCCTCTCGGTCGACGGTGGCTCGTCATGGCTGTTGCCGAGGCTCATCGGGTTGCACAAGGCCAAGGAGCTGGCCTATTTCGCCGACATCCTCTCGGCCGAGGAGGCCGCTGCCTACGGGCTCCTCAATCGCGTGGTGGCCGACGAAGACCTCGATGCCTTCGTCGACGACTGGGCCCGTCGCCTGGCCCAGGGTCCGCCCCTCGCGCTGGCGATGACCAAGACCCTGCTCGACAACGCCATGTCGGTCACCATGGCCCAGGCCCTCGAGGACGAGGCCCGGTGCCAGACGATCAACTTCTACAGCGAGGACACCGCCGAGGCCATGCGGGCGTTCGCGGAGAAGCGGGAGCCGAGGTTCACGGGTCGTTGAGGGCGCGACGGGTCCTCCTGGTCCTGCTCCCCGTGCTGGTGGGAGCGTGCGGGGCATCAGGTGGGCACCTGGTGGGGGTTCCGGCCAACGGCGCCCCGACCACCGGGCCCGAAGGTCCCGGCTACATGGTGCAGTCGAACTCCGTCAGGGGCCTGGGCACCGTCCTCGTCGACGGCTACGGGCTCACGTTGTACCTCTTCGTCCCCGACCACCATTCGGGCCGCTCGACCTGCAACGGGTACTGCGCCACCCAGTGGCCTCCGCTCACCTTGCCGTCGGGGGTCGCCACTCCGGTCGTCGGTGCCGGGGTCGACAGGACCCTCGTCGGGACCACGCCGCGGGGCGGCTCGCTCCAGGTCACCTACGACGGGTGGCCCCTGTACCGCTGGATCGGCGACACCTCGGCCGGGCAGTCGACGGGTGAGGGGATCCGCAACTCCGGAGGACTCTGGTACGCCGTGAACGACGCCGGCCAGCCCGTCCACTGAGCGACGCCATGCCCGGCCGCGGCGGTCACTCGAGGACGGTCGAGGTGCGCGCCGTGCCCAAGCTTGTCCGCAAGATCCTGGCCGAGGCCATCGAGGACCGTGTCACGACCAGCGCGGCCAGCCTGGCGTTCCACTGGTTCCTGGCCATCTTTCCCGCCATCGTCGCCGCCGTCGGACTGGTGGGGCTCGTGGGGCTCTCGGCGTCGCAGCTGCGCAGCCTGGTCCACGGCGTCGACGTGATCCTTCCGGTGCAGATGTCACAGACGATCGACCAGGCCCTCCGTAATCCCGTCAAGGGCGCGGGCGGTGGGGTGGAAGTCGTGGGCGGCTTGCTCGTGGCCTTGTGGAGCGGAGTCGAGGCGATGGCCGCGCTCCAGGTCGGGCTGGACGTGGCCTTCGAGGTGCGCTCCGACCGCGGTTTCGTGCGTCGGCGGGTGGTGGCGGTTCCGCTGCTCGTCCTCACCGTGGTCCTGGGGGGCGCCGCCTCGGGCTTGCTGGTGCTGGGCGACCCCATCCGAGCGCTGCTTCCCTCGTCGGTGGCGCTGGCGCGATCCACGTTCGACGCCGCATGGGTGGTCGTCCGCTGGGCCGGGGCACTGGCGTTGATCGTGCTGCTGTTGTCGGTGTACTACTCCTTCGGCCCCAATCGGGACAGGACCCGCCTGCGCTGGGTGAGCCCGGGTGCGCTGGCGGCCGCAGTGGGGTGGTTGGGCGCCTCGGCCGCGTTCTCCTTCTATCTCAACCACTTCGGCCACGAGTCGCTCACCTACGGCGCCTTCGCCGGAGTGGCGGCTCTGCTCCTGTGGTTGTACCTCACCGGGTTGGCCGTGATGCTCGGAGCCGAGCTCGACTGCGAGCTCGACCGAAACCGCACGTGACCGCATGGGCAGTTCGGGCGCATTCCCGACGAGCTCTTGCGCGGACACGGCGTAGGACGACCGAGTTCGGGTTCTCGAGAGAGAGGACACTCGCCTGCGTCGTGGTATCTGTGCCGCCAGGGAAGCAGTACGTACCGCATGGTCTCGCAAACCACCACGGCGAACCGTTTTGAGCGGAAGACGACAAAGGACCGATGAGTCTTACCTTCGCCCTCCGTCTAATACACGAAAGACTTCGGGCTTACACTCTCACCCGACCGATGCAAAACGCCGGAAAGGGATTCATGTCCATTGATCAGGTACTTGCTGTCATTCCTGTCTCAGACATAGATGCAGCGCAAGGGTGGTATGAGCAGCTCCTGGGACGCCCGGCAGACAACAATCCGATGGTCACATTGGCCGAATGGAGGATTACGGATTCAGGATGGTTGCAGGTCTTTCTTGACCCCGAACGTGCTGGGTCAACCTTCCTCAACTTCGCTGTTCACGATCTTGACGCTCACCTCAGTGAACTCCGAGCAAGAGGCTTGCCGTCCGGCATGATTGAAGCAGGTGGCAAGAGTGAGCGATTGTACTCCATTATTGACCCAGACGGCAACAGGATCACATTCATTGGCAACTTCCACAACGCCTACTGACCTCTGCGGTGCTGCGACTCCCGCCGAATGGTGACGTTGTTCCCAAGTGCCTTCGTCCGACGTGCCAGGTGGACGGCGCTGTGCTGACCGCCCGAACTGGCGGCCGACCCGTCGTCTCAAGAGACATTGCCGAACGCTGGCGTGCAGGGGTGCTATGTCCTCAGGTCCCGAGAGTCGGGGCGTCTCTAGGGATGTCCCAATCCTCGGATCGTTTGCCCATAGCGTCGAGGATACCTTGACAGACCCCGTCGACGTTTCCAGAGTCACTCCTGCACGCTGGCGTGGGCCCTCGGCGTCTTGCCTGACCGGGACCGGCAGCGAGGCCGTCGCCGTGGCGAGCCGGGCTGACCTGCGAGCATCCAGGGTATGGCACCGTCGTTCGACGAGCTGATTACAAACGCACAGGCAGCCCCGATCGAGGGCTGGGACTTCAGCTGGCTGGCCGGGCGCGCCACTGAGGAGCAACCGAGCTGGCGGTACTCCGAGATTGTCGCGGAGCGCGCCAAGTCGGCATCAATGATGCTGGACCTTCAGACGGGCGGCGGCGAAATGCTGGCACGCCTGCCCCATCTCCCGTCGCTCCTGGTGGCCACCGAGGGCTATGCCCCGAATGTCGTACTTGCCTCCCGTCGACTTAGCACTCGGGGTGCGTACGTCGTCGCCACGCAGGATGATCGGCTGCCCTTCCCCAATGATGCTTTCGATCTCGTGACCAGCCGCCATCCGGTAGCCACGTGGTGGGAAGAGGTCGCCCGTGTTCTGCGCCCCGGCGGCACCTACCTATCTCAGCAGGTCGGCCCGAACAGCGTTCGAGAACTCAGCGAATACATGTTGGGTCCGCTCCCACCGACCTCAACACGAGACCCTCGGATCGCCCGTGTGGCAGCACGGACGGCAGGCCTGATTGTGCGGGACCTTCGAGAGGAGCGCCTTCGGACGGTCTTCAACGACGTGGGCGCAGTGGTCTACTTTCTCCGCCTCGTGATCTGGATCGTGCCGGGCTTCACCGTCGAGGGCTACTACGACAAGTTGCTCGCCCTTCACGAGCAGATTCAGCGGTCGGGACCCTTTGTGGCCTACGCCAGTCGATTCCTGATGGAGGCCCAGAAGCCGGACTGACGGGACGTTGACCTGGGCACGGTGACCGGCGATCATGTCGGATCCCGGGCATGGACCGGCTTCTAGTTACATTGCCGCGTACGGGCAAGGACCAGCCGTCCCCGGTGTCAAAAGGGTCCTTCGCCCCTGGGTGAGCCGCCCCATTTGCCCGGAGACTGGACCCTATGGGGACCGTACCGGCGCCACCGACCGTCGGATTGGCCGTGGCCTCTTGGTGACTCTCGTCGCCGCAGTGCTTGGAGCGGGCGTTGCGCTTGGTCTCCTCTTCACGCAGGGCACCAACCAGGCCACCCCGGTGGCTGCACAGCTTGCCGCGGTGCACGCTGGTTGCTCGAAATGGCTAGCTGCAGACCCGGCCCAGACGGGCACCGCGCAGTGGTGCACCGAAATGACCAGCTGGATGTCTCGATACATGGAGCGCTCGGGCGTGGGTCCTTAGATGATGTGGGGCGACTCGGTTCACATGCTCTCCGCATGTGATCGGTGGATGGCCACGAGCCAACCGGCGACTACGACCTCCGTTCAGAGTTGGTGCAGCGCAATGGTGTCTTGGATGACCAGCCACATAGGTGGCTGGAGCGGTCAGGACAGCTGGGGCGCTTGGATGTCGCACGGCCAGATGATGGGCGTTTCAGGACCCTAGGTTCCCGCTTGCGCTAGAGACATTGCCGCACACTGGCGTGCGTCGGAGAGGTGTTTGCCGAATCGAGTCAACAGGGCTACCCAGGTGAGGCGGGTGGGATCCCCATCAAAGCAAGGACTCCGCTCAGCCCCCGGCGTGGTCCGTGCTCGATCGGGAGCAGCAGTGTAGGAATACCGACAAGCACAGCAGCCCCGTCCCGAGCGGGCCGGTCGCCGACCATGAGAGCCTCACGAGGCTCTACGCCGAGTGAGTCGAGGGCGATCTCGAAGATTCGCGGATCGGGTTTTTGGACACCACGCTCAAATGAAAGGACGAAGCTGTCTATAAGGCTTTCAAGTCCCAGAAGCGCAAACTCCGGTCGCAAGTCGAAATGGATGTCGCTCACGATCGCAACTGCGACACCGAGCGCCTTGAGACGCTGCAACGTCTCGGGCACATCTTCGTAAAGGGGGTGGGCGACAGGCTCGAAGTCGAGCTGATAAAGCGCCCTGGCCAACGCATCATCCAGTCCCGCCTCCGCGAACTGCAGCATGGTTGCAGCGTGGTGCTGCTCCGCCGAACAATCTGCCGTTTGCCTCGCCACGACCACGGATGGCAGTTCGCCGGCAATTCGAAGACGGTCGACAATCTGGTCTACTTCGGCGTCGCCTGCGCTACGTTCGAGGCATTCAAGGGCGGACCGCACCCACCACCCATCATCAGGATCTCCAACCAGCGTCCCTCGCCAGTCGAACAACACTCCTCGGGTCTTCACGCCAACATTCTGTCGCTCTTTGCTCAATGCCGTGAGGGACGCTCTGTCTCGGAGCGACACATCGCGGGTGTACCCCATGGGCGGTACTCTTGCGAAAATGCGACCCCTCCGGTACTCCATCAACGTCACATTGGACGGGTGTTGCGATCATCGTGCAATCCCCGCGGACGAAGACTTGCATCGTCACGCGGTCGAGAACCTCAACCGGGCCGATGCCCTTCTCTTTGGCCGGGTGACTTACGAAATGATGGAATCAGCGTGGCGGCCGCCGGCGCCGACGGGAGCGAGACCTGATTGGATGGAACCCTTCGCCCAGACGATCAACGCGGCAAAGAAGTACGTCGTGTCGAGCACCCTGGAGCAGGTCGATTGGAACGCGGAACTCGTGCGCGGGGATCTGGGCAAGGCCGTTCAGCAACTCAAGCGGGAGTCGGGCAAGGGACTGTTCGTGGGAGGTGTGAAGCTCGCACGGGCGTTGACGGAGCTGGGATTGATCGATGAGTACGAGTTCGTGGTGCATCCGCGGCTTGCGGGCCACGGGCCGACGTTGTTGGCGGGGCTGTCGAAGCATGTCGACTTGAAGCTCTTAAGCCGGCTGGAGTTCGGCTCGGGGGCAGTGGCGATGCGGTACGAGCCGAGAAGGTAGGAATCGGGCTACGCCTGGTCTTAGGAGTCGTCCCTGGTTGTCCTCCCGAGCCCACTTTCAACCTGGGCGGAGCGCACGGGCTGCCGGTCCACGACGTCGCAGATTCTGACGTGGGGCACCGACCTCACTCCCGTCTGCCGAGACGGCTAGTGCCGGAGAGCACCAGATCCCTCTCTCACTGCGTAGTAGAGCAAGGCATATCCCGCGACCGGATCCGCCCACCACCATCCGGCGAGGGCGTTCAGGAGGAGGCCCAGCAGGACGGTTGCCGCCAAGATGCCGTCGATGAATGTGACCCGCCCTTCGGTACGCATCACCGAGTTGTCCAGCGCTACACCGACCCTTGCCTTTCCGGCAGCGAGAGCGAACATGACCACGGCCGTCACAGAGGTCCAAAGAATGCCCAGTGGACTGTGCTTGGGGTGGTATCCGATTGCCAGGACAACCGTGCTCTGAGCCGCCAGGTAGGCAGCTACCGTCAGGAACGCCACGCCGATCAACCTCATTGCTCGGCGTTGGCGAGCTTCGCCGACACCGCCCAGCTCCCACATGACGACGATGCTGGCTCCGATCTCGATCAACGAGTCCAGGGCAAAGCCTCCCAGTGCCACCGAACGAGCAGCTAGGGCGGCCACCGCCAGGATGCCTACGCCAATGACGTTCCAGCCCAGCGTCGTACCTTCGAGCAGGTAGCCGGCTCGAAGCAGCCTGGGTCGGCGACTCCCTGAAGGACCAGCTGCGAAGGCCACCGACTAAGTATCCACCCGGGCGACAAGATTCGGTCGCTCTAAGAACATCTGCGAGCACTCATATGAGCGACCGTTATCTCACCCTTTGTCCCCCTCGACGAGGCGTGGTGCCAGGACCGGGGGAGGCCGCCGATCGGAGAAGAGTGCTGTCTGTCAATCGGGCCCCGACGAATGCGCCAGGAGCATTCCCTGGCCCGTCGGGCGTCGCAGACCATGGGTGCTATCGAGAGAGTTGGACGCGGGAACGTTCACCCTTCCAATCGTGATTGCCGTCGCTCGGCCGGCCCTGGATTTCCGCAACAAGGGCGAGGAGTTCGTCCTGGGTGTCCAGCGGTTGTTCTCCTCGTGCGGGATCGTGTTGCGGGCCCGCCTTCAGGCCGATCCGTTTTCCATCGGCACCCCAGAGCCTCTGGTCGCTCGACCGCATCTCGGTTCGGGGCCGCGGACCCGTGTGGTGGTCGTCGTCGCCGGGGCTCGAGGCTGAGCCATCGCCGTTCCCGAGCTCTTCAGCATCCTCGGAGGGCAGACGTGGGAGTCGCAATCTGCCGGGGCGACCGAGGTAGAAACCCTGTCCGAATCGACAGCCAAGGCCGCGTAGCGTTTTGAACTCGCCCTCGGTCTCGATACCTTCGGCGACGATGGCAGCGCCGAACGCATCGAGGCCGAAGGCGAGCATGGCCGACCCCAGGGCCCGACGTGCAGGATCGCCGTCGATGCCCCGGGTGAGCCCGATGTCGAGCTTGATGATGTCCGGATGGAGATTGAGGATGTGCTGGAAGCTCGAGTAGCCCGCACCGGCATCGTCAACGGCGAGTCGGACTCCGTGGGATCGCAGCTGGTTGGCGGCCTTCTCAAACAGGTCGTAGTCGTCGATACATTCATGTTCGGTCAGCTCGAGGACTACACGTTCTGCCGGAGCCTCCGCGACCAGGGCACGAAACTCCGAAGACATCATTGTGTCGGGTGAAGCGTTGAGGGAAAGGTAGAGGCCCGATGGGAGCTGCCTCAGCTGACCCAGCGCCAACCGGAGGGCCGCCATTTCCAGCTCGACTCCGAGGCCGATCTCCTTGGCTTCGGCGAACCAGACATCGGGCGGACGATCGGGCGACATCTCGAATCGGGTGAGGGCCTCGGCTCCCGCGACCCCGCCGGTGCGCAGGTCCACGATTGGTTGGAACACGATTTCAAATTCTTGATTGGCGAGGGTGCCGCGGATCACCTTCTGCCGTTGGTCGAGCAGGAGCGCAGCCTCGACTCTCTCCCGTTCGGTGAGAGGGGCAAGGGGTGTCCAACGCTCGGGCGAGCCTTTTGCTCGCCCGCGAACACGTGAGAGCCTTCCCTTCCTGGCGAGGAAGAGATCACCACCACTAGCCGGTGGGGAAAATGCCATCGTGGACTTGGTTCAACTCCGTTCGTCATCGGCTCGGCGGCTCGTCAGAACGGGGTTGGACGTGATCCTCGAATCAACTCACCAATTGAGTATCGACTCCGATCGCCCTCAGCTTGAGCGCGGCAACGGACCATCGGGCCGATTGGGGCATCAAGACGCGCATCGCCCAAGCGCTTTCCAGGCAACCTCCCCTGCAGTGAGGGACCCTCGCCGTCGGCGATACCCTCCCGGTGCACCGAGCCGAGGTCCGACAGCCGTGGAGGGCTTCCGCCAAGGCTGATGAGGCCCTTCGAATCCCGGGTGTGAAACAATCTGGACGTGGGATCGAAGCGCCTTCGGCACCGTGAGAAGGTCGGCGCGAGGGGATCGCACCGTTCAGCTCGAGCCGGGGGCTGGTTGACAGCCCACTCGGACACGTTTCCGTCTCTTGGCGCTTCGAGTCCAATGTCGAGAGGACTCCTGATATTCGCCGCCATAGGTGTGGTGATGGCGTTGGTGGCGTTCTTCGCCTTGGCCGCGGCAAATCACCATTGGTTCTAGGGCCAGGCCTCTCCTTGGGCATGGGCTCGGTTCAGACCGGTAGCGCTTCGCCGAGCTCGAAGGCAAGTGCCTTTGCCGTGTCCGCCAACCGGTTCCTGTCCGGACCATCACAGAGCAGTGATCTAGACGCGCTGGGAATGACGCGATCGGGGCAGCTAGCGAAGACTCGCGCCACGTCGGTGGCGGTGGCACCCTGTGCGCCGACGCCGGGCGCCAGGAAGATACCCCCGACCGCCGCGAGATCAAGCGCGGGCTCCATGTGGGTCGGACCAACCACGGCACCGACCGGCCCGATCTCACCGGGAGCCAGCTGAGCGTTCAGCTCGCCGATCTCGACCAGGAGCTCCTCTTCGACGCTGCGACCCCAACGATTGCGCGCCGTCTGGACGGGTCGGCCCTCGGCGTTCGAAGATCGTGTCACCACCAAGAGGCAGCTCCCGGACTCGTCGGCGCGAGCCACGAAGGCGCCCATGGCCTTCACGCCGAGATAGGGGTGGACGGTCAGGGCATCAGCTCCCAGGGGGGCATCGGCACCGAGGAACGCTTCGGCATATGCGTCATTGGTGGTCCCGACGTCTCCTCGCTTGGCGTCCACGATGACGAGCAAGCCGGCATCGCGCGCCTCGGCGATCAAACGCTGAAGGGTGCGGAACCCTCGCCAGCCGTGCCGTTCGTAAAAGGCGGACTGGAGCTTTACCAAACCGACCGTCCCGGTCGCAGCGCTCAGCGTGATGTCGGCGAACCGATCCAAACCGTCTGGCGTGTCGCCGACCCCCCAGGCTTCGAGTATCTCCGCCGAGGGATCGAGCCCCCAGGCAAGCGGTCCATACTTGGATCGCACCGCCGCGAATCGGGAGGCGAACGAATCGGCCATGCCGCATTCTTGCCGAACGGACGGTGGCCAGCCCGGACCAGCGAAGGCAAGCCGTTGCCGCCAGGGGGTGAACAACGAGCGCCGGATGCCATCCCGCGCCACCTGAGCTCGAGGCGGAGCCCACCCTCAGGGAGGCTGTGTGGACGGCGGATGCCCCAATGGAAGTGGGCTCGACGCCCCGGGCCTGATTGTGCTGTGCTTCGCCGCCGTGGGGGAGCGCACCGGCAGGCGTCGTGGGCTCCTCCTCGTCCTGGTGCTCTCGATCATCGTCGACGCCTGCTCGTCGCCCGGTGCCAGCCCGAGCTCCTCGACGACCAAGGCGGGCCAAGCTGCGGCCGGCACAAGGGCTCCCGCGGCATCGGCAGGATGTTCTCTTCCGGCGGAGGCCTCGGTGGACGAGCTCGGCCAGAACGTCACCGTCGACGGAGTGACGAGGTCGTACCTGCTCACGACGCCGTCGTCGCACCAAGGAGCACCGCTCCCCGTCGTCGTCGACCTCCACGGACTCTCGGAGAGTGCCACGTTGGAGGCGATCACGACGCAATTCAGTGCGCCGGCACAGGCCGACGGGTTCATCGTCGTCTTCCCCCAAGGCACGGGCAATCCCGCCGGGTGGGACGTCGATCCGGGCACCGGCGCGCACCCCAACCACGACATCGACTTCATGAACGCCATACTCGACAAGCTCGAAACACACCTGTGCGTCGACAAATCGCGGATCTACGCCACGGGCCTCTCAGACGGCGCCCTGTTCACGTCGCTCCTGGCCTGCACGATGGCCGATCGCTTCGCGGCTTTCGCCCCCGTGGCCGGGATCGTCATGCCCGTGCCTTGCCGTCCGAGCCGCCCGGTGGCCATCGTGGCCTTCCACGGAACCGCCGACCCGATCCTGCCTTTCAACGGAGGCACAGCGGGGACAACGCCACCGCCGATCAATCTCCACGGGACCGGCTATCCGGCAAACGTCCAAGCCTGGGCTGTCGAGGACGGCTGTAATCCGCTTCCGACAGATACCCAGGTCACCATCCACGTGATCCTGCGCAGCTACCGCTGCCCGACCGGGGCGGCCGTCGAGTTCTACATCGTCTTGGGCGGCGGCCACGCCTGGCCGGGAAGCCAGCTCAGCGCAACCACCGGTCCCTCGACCTTCGACATCAACGCCACTGACCTCATCTGGAAATTCTTCCGCCAGTACCGCCTGCCCGGTTCGTAGTGTCGGCGCGCTGCCCTTTCGGTCGTACGGGTGCCATTGTGCTGGAATGGCACTGCTACCCGACGTCCTGCCCGCCGGTCCGATCGAGTTGCGGCGATGGCGGCGAGGGTCGGTCGAGGCCATGGCGCCGGCGATCGCAGTCAGCTTCTCGGAGCTTCGGCGATGGATGCCGTGGGCGCGGGAAGTGCCCACCCCGGCGGAGCTGCGCTCCGTCCTGGAAGCCGGCGAGGCTGCCTTCGAAGCCGATCAGGAGTGGGACTACACGGTCAACGAGCCCGCCAGTGATTCGCTCGTGGGTGGCGCCGGTCTTCACCGGCGAGGCGGACCGGACATCGTGGACATCGGCTACTGGATCCGCTCGGACCGTACCGGCATGGGCTATGCCACAGCAGCCGCCAAGGCCCTCACAGACGCCGCCTTCACCCTCGTGCCCGGCGTCGAGCGGGTCGAGATCCACATGGATCGTGCCAACGAAGCGAGCGCTGCGGTACCCCGGAAGCTTGGCTACCGACTCGACCACGAGGAGGTCCGCCCTATCGAAGCGCCGGGACACACCGGTGTCGGTTCCGTGTGGGTTCTTGATCGCCGGGACTGGCCGCCGCTCTGAATGCCCGTCGTCGCCCCACAATTCCCACGCCCTGCCTCGAGACAGCGGTTCCCCTCACAGAAGACTCACAACAGATTCCTAGAATCTGCACATTCTCCCCGCCCAGGATGGCGGTGGTGATCGGCCCCCGGGGGGGCTCAGGGGCGATCTGCCGACAGGGGTTGGACCTGAGGGCTGATCACCACCATTTTGGGCCCTTGGAGAACAGGACGTAGGTCCCTATCCCGCATTCCCGCCGCTTGCGACACTGGACTCGTGGTTGCGCGCGTCGTCATCCTTGGAGGGGGCACCGGATGAGCCTGCGAGTCGTCATTGTCGGCGGCGTCGCCGGCGGCATGTCGACGGCCACACGCCTGAGACGCCTCGACGAAACGGCCACCATCACGGTGATCGAGCGATCAGGCCACGTGTCCTACGCCAACTGCGGCCTCCCCTATTTCGTCGGCGGCGTGATCGAGGACGAGCATGACTTGCTCCTCCAGACGCCCGAGGGCCTCTTCGATCGATTCCGGCTCGACGTCCGGGTCGACACCGAAGTCGTCGACATCGATGCCCGCAACCACAAGGTGACGACCCGTTCCACCGTCGATGGCCGAACAGGATCGATCGGATACGACAAGCTGGTGTTGAGCCCCGGGGCAGTCGCGGTTCGCCCTCCGATTCCCGGATTCGAGCGCGTCCGTGTGCTTCGGACCGTCGAAGATGCCGAACGGCTCGCCGCCGACGTCACGGGACGACCTCGGTCTGCCGTGATCATCGGGGCGGGGTTCATCGGGCTCGAGACCGCCGAGAACCTAGCCCGCAATTCGATTGCGGTGACGGTGGTCGAGGCTGTCGATCAGGTCCTCACCCCGCTCGACCCCGAGCTCGCCATCCTGGTGGCGGCTGAACTCACTTCCCACGGGGTGGTCGTCGAGACCGGCGTGGCCGTCGCCGAGGTGACCGAGAGCGGGATCACTCTGGCCGACGGCCGAGCGATCCCTGGTGAGCTCGTGGTCGGGTCCATCGGTGTGCGCCCCGATGTCCGATTGGCAGAGATGGCCGGTCTCGCGCTCAGCGCCAAAGGCGGTATCGCCGTCAATGAGGTCAACCTGACCAGCGACGGCGACATCTATGCCGTCGGCGACGCCGTCGAGAAGGAGGACTGGGTGGGAGGTGGTGGCTCGCTCATCGCCCTCGCCAACATCGCCAACCGCCAGGGACGACGAGTCGCCGATCACATCTGCGGCCTTCCCACGTGCGCCCGGCCCTCGCTCGGGACCGCCATCGTCAAGGTGTTCGATCTCACCGCCGCTACGACGGGCTGGAACGAAAAGCGGCTCCTGGCTGCCGGACGCCGGTACCGGGCCATTCACTCGCATCCCATGAGCCATGCCAGTTATTACCCAGGCGCACAACCCATGTCGTGCAAGCTCCTCTTCGACCCCGATGACGGGGCTATTCTCGGAGCCCAGGCTGTCGGCAAGGAAGGCGTCGACAAGCGCATCGACGTCATCGCCACGGCGATCACCGGCGGCATCACCGCCGATGAACTCGCTGACCTGGAGCTCGCGTATGCCCCTCCGTTCTCATCGGCCAAGGACCCGGTCAACATGCTCGGCTACATGGCGGAGAATGTGCGCACCGGTGCTTGTGACGTCGTCGAATACGACGAGCTTGGGGCATTGGCCGAGGCAGGCTGGACAGTGATCGACGTTCGCACCGACCGGGAACACGCACAGGGCGCCATCCCCGGTTCGCTGAGCCTGCCGCTCGACCAGCTGCGCGAGGATCTTGATGGAGCCAAGGGCCCGTTCGTGGTGTACTGCGAAGTGGGCCAGAGGGGACATACCGCCACGTCGCTTCTCCACGAACTTGGAATCGACGCACGCAACCTCGACGGTGGCTATCGCACATGGATCGCTGCCGATGCCGCCCGTCAGCAAAGGCCCAATCGTCTGGTGGATATGGCGTTGTAACGAGGCGTGGCGTGCAAGAGTCGGGGACGTCGTGGTAAGGCGGGGTTCGCTGAGGCTCTCCCCACCGGCGTCTGTTGTCCTAATCGGTATGGCGCTCCACGGAGACCGAGCCCCGGGTCAGGCAGCAGGCGGCCGCTGATACAACCGACGCCTATCGTCGGACGAGCGCCTCGCGTGTCTTGTGCCGAGACATGGCGGCCCGCCCTTGTCCCAAGGACGCGGCTTCCCCGCGTCACCGCCACTGGCGGCTGCCCATGCTGGCTTGCGTACTCTCGGCACCGTGCACGGGGTGGACGGCCGCTCTGTGTTCGTCGAAGTCATGTCTCGGGCCGGTCTCCCCGGCTTCACCGTCGGGCTGCCCGACACGGCGGTGCGCGAGTCGCGAGCCCGCGTCCGTGCCGCGCTGTTGTCGAGCCAATTGACGTGGCCTTCCCGTCGGGTCACGGTGAGCCTCGCCCCATCAGATATGGGTTTGGTAAGCCGAAAGCCGACTGACAGGTACCCACACTGGGACGTGCGGCTCCCGCCTTGCCGGTCCTGAGGGTCGCTTGCAGGAACTAACCAGCTTTTTGGCCTCGGACGAAGGCGCTCATGACCGAGCCGGCCAGCTCCGCCATGATCTCGTGGCGGTCGATGTCCTCGGGAAGGTCGAGGTCCACTGAGAGCTCGGCCGCAAGGGCAGCGACATCTTCCTCCTCGTAGACCCTTGTGGGTGTGATCGAAGCGTTTTCGAATCCGGCTGCCTGAAGTGTTGCTTGGTAGTCCGCGTCGACCATCGCGCCCGCCACGCAGCCTGTCCACAACCCGATCAGCCCTCGTGTCCGTTCAGACAGCGGTCGACGCAGGACGATGTCGGAGATCGCCAGCCGTCCACCCGGCTTGAGGACACGATATGCCTCTCGGACCACTGCGTCCTTGTCCGGGGACAGGTTGACGACGCAGTTCGATATCACCACGTCGACACTCCGGTCGGGCAGGGGGATGTCCTCGATGGTGCCCCGCAGGAACTCGGCGTTGGTCACCCCGGCTTCGACCTGGTTCTTCCGAGCCAGATCGAGCATCTCGGGCGTCATGTCCAGCCCGTAGGCCTTGCCGGTCGGTCCCACGCGTCGAGCCGACAACAAGACGTCGATGCCCCCGCCCGAGCCCAGGTCGAGGACCACGTCGCCGGGTTGAAGGTCGGCCAACATGGTCGGATTGCCACACCCCAGCGACGCCGTCAGGGCGTCGGCGGGAAGTACCTCGGTGTCGCTGTCGTCGTAGAGGGTGCGGCCGAACAAGCCTGAAGCGGTCCCGCTCGGCCCGCTGCTCGAGGCATCGGTGGCGGCCCGGGCCGCGTCGGCATAGCGGTCGCGCACCGCAGCATGGATCTGGTCGGATTCGCTCGTGGTCATATCATCCTCCTGTGGTTGCCGGCGTCGGCGATTGGCCCCGCTTCGGGATGCCGTCGCGCAGGACCTCGTCAACGCTCGTGAAGGCGTGGGCGGTGAGCCACAGACGCAACAGATGTCGCCGGAGATCGGGGTCGTCGTGGTCTTCAAAGGCCTCGCGACAGTGCAGGATTTTCGCGTTGGCCAGGAGTTGGACGTCGCCGGGCTCGAAGTCCATCTCGAGGTGGAAGGCGGGATCGTTGGCGATCGACTCGATCAGGTCCAACGCCTCTCGTTGGGTGTCGGTGAGCCGCGGAACCTGGGAGTGGCGCTGGGCATCTCTGATGTACCAGCCGATGTAGAACATCCGGGGAACGCCGTTCACCTCGTTGAACACGGGAAGCTCGAAGTAGGGATCGTCGCCCGCTGACTGCTCGTTGTTGCGGTCCCAGTACATGGGCGCGTAGAGCACCTCAAGCAGGTCAGGACGGCGGAGCAGGATCTCGTTGTAGACGGCGAGGGAGCTGGCAATGCGGTTCTCACCTCCGGACATCGCTCCTTCGAGACACAGGAGCCCGACGATGTCCGACCCGTCGGTGTGGAAATCCTGGCGCTGTCTCGTCCGATACAGCCGCACGCTCGGATCGGTGCGGACGACACCCTCGTCGCGCACATGGCCAAGGATGGCGGCATCGGCATCTTGGCCTACCGGGGTGCCGAGTTGCCATCCGAGTCCGACGTAGGCCAACTCCGTCGCCTCAGCGGAGAGCTCGTCGACCGGGAAGTCGCGCAGCAGGACGAAGCCACGACCTCCGTGCAGTGCCTCCACCCACCGGGACAGTGCGGGCGCAAGCAAGGGGAGGTCGAAGTCGTCGCGCTCAACCGTTGCCGGGGTGCGTCCCACCTCGACGGCTCGCTTGGCGGCGTCGACGATGGCTGCTCGCTCGGGGGAGGTGAGGTGAGTGCACCATTGTGAGGTGTCTACGACATCGGCGGCGTGCCAGACCGCAGCCGACCGAACGGGTTGACGCGAAGCCACCACGACACCTACCTGACGGGCTGGAGGGCGACCTGAAGGTCGGCGAGGCGCTCGCGATCGAGGGAGTACCACACCCACTTACCGCGTCGGTCGCCGTGGACGAGGCCGGCGTCGCTCAAGATCTTCAGGTGATGCGACACGGTGGGCTGGCTCTTGCCCAGAGGTTCCACGAAGTCACAGACGCAGACCTCGCCTCCTGGTGCCGCCGCCAGGATGCTCAAGACACGAAGCCGGACCGGGTCGGCCAAGGCGCTGAACCCACTGGCCAGCTCTCCGGCCTGGGTGGCGTCAAGGGGCGAAGCCAGTACAGACGGGCAGCACCGGTCCGTCGACTCGGGCTCGATGGTTGCCACCCGCTTGGCCATTGCCCCACCTCCTATTGACAGGTGTTGATGCATTGATCATACTCGACGTATCGACGCTTGTGAATACTACCGGAGGTCGTCATGTCCAGAGTCCAGCTCGCCTTGAACGTCACCGATCTCGGCGCCGCGGTGGAGTTCTATTCGAAGCTCTTCGAGACCGAGCCAGCCAAACGCCGCCCCGGCTACGCCAACTTCGCCATTGTCGAGCCGCCGCTCAAGCTGGTGCTCATCGAAGGTGGAGCCGGACGCGAGGTCGGTGTGGCCGGTGCACTCAATCACTTGGGCGTGGAAGTGGACTCGCCCGAAGAGGTCCAGGCAGCCACCAGGCGGCTCTCGGCCGAGGGGCTCGAGCCCGACGTCCAGGAGTCGACAACCTGTTGCTACGCCCTCCAAGACAAGGCGTGGGTCAACGATCCTGACGGGGCGCCCTGGGAGATCTACACCGTGCTCGCCGACGCGCCGCAAGAAACCGATCTGGGATGCTCGACCGAGACCTGCGCGCCTGAGGGGGAACGGGCGATCCCCGTCGGCGCCACAGCGGTCCGGTCGGCCTCCAGCGCCTGTTGCTAGGCATCGGTTTCCTGATCTTGCCCCGACCTGGGTTGTGATGAACGAACCTGCGCTGTGGCGCCGATTGCTCGCCGAGCTGCTGGGTAGCGCCTTCCTGGCGGCCATCGTCATCGGCTCGGGCATCGCCGCGCAACAGCTCTCGCCGGGCAACATCGGACTCGAGCTGTTCGAGAACGCGGCGGTGACGGCAGCCGGGCTCTTCGCCATCATCTTGATGTTCGGCCCGGTTTCGGGGGGCCACTTCAACCCAGTGGTCTCATTCGTGGACGCTGGCTTCGGTGGACTGAGCTGGCGCGACGCCTGTGCGTATCTACCCGCCCAGGTGGCGGGCTGCGTCGGGGGAGCGGTTGTTGCCAACCTGATGTTCTCCAAGGCCGCCGTGTCGATCTCGACCCACCACCGGGCCACCTCGGCCCATTCCTTCAGCGAGATCGTGGCCACACTGGGGCTCATCCTGGTCATCTTCGCCCTGGCTCGCAGCGGCCGGAGCCGTGCCGCCCCGGCCGCCGTCGGGGCTTATATCGGAGCGGCCTATTTCTTCACCAGTTCGACCAGTTTCGCCAACCCGGCAATCACCGTGGGGCGTATATTCTCCAACACCTTCGCCGGCATCGCCCCCAGCTCGGCGCCAAGCTTTGTGGCCGCGCAGATTGTCGGGGGCGTCCTCGCCTTTGTAGTCATCAAGTCCCTCTACCCCGGCGTCACCGCGGCGGAAGCATCCGACATCATCTTTCCCCACCACGAGCGCGATACCTCGGAGCCTGCAGTTGCCAGCGCTGTTCCGGGCGCTCGCCCTAAATCGGCGAGTGCGGATGGCGCCTCTGCGCATCTTTCGCACCAGGACCAATCCTCGCCACCCGTGGCGTGACGAACAGATCCGACTGGAGACCTCATGCACCTCATTGCCATCGGAGGAAGCGACGCCGGCATCAGCGCCGCGCTCCGAGCCCGTGAGCTCGACCCCGACATCGAGGTCACCGTGGTCGTGGCGGACGCATACCCCAACTTCTCCATCTGCGGGATTCCCTACTACGTCTCGGGCGAGGTCACCCACTGGCGCAACCTGGCGCACCGGAGCATCGCCGATCTCGAGGCGACGGGCATGGGACTTCGCCTCGACAGCGTGGCTCGCCGCATCGACGTCGAGGGTCGAAAGCTCCTCCTCACCGACGCCGCCGGCAACGAGGAGCTTCTTCCCTACGACCAGTTGGTCGTCGGCACCGGGGCTGTCTCGGTTCGTCCCCCCATCGAAGGGCTCAATCAACCAGACGTCCTGGGAGTCGAAGACGGGGTCCATCTGTTGCATTCCATGGGAGACACCTTCGCCGTCATGCGCACCCTCGAGGAGGCTGCGCCGGCCAGCGCCATCATCGTGGGGGCCGGCTACATCGGGCTGGAGATGGCCGAGGCCCTAGTGGCGCGTGGGCTGTCGGTGACCCAGATGGAGCAGCTCCCCGAAGTGCTCCCCACAGTCGATCCCGAAATCGGCGTCCTCGTCCACAGACAGCTCACCGACCATGGCGTGGACGTGCTCACCGGGACGACTGTCCGCTCCGTAACCCGAGCGACGCCCGGCGAGCCCGGTCGGCTACACGTTGAAGCGACGACGACCGACGGCCAGGACGTGGTTCGGAACGTGGACTTGGTGCTCGTGGTCGTGGGGGTGCGACCCGACACCGAGCTGGCCGCCTCGGCCGGCGCCAACCTCGGGCAGCGCGGCGCCATCGCCGTCGACCGCCACATGCGGACCAACCTCCCGCACGTCTTCGCCGCCGGCGACTGCGTGGTGACCCATCACCGACTGCTGGGCGAGACCTATCTGCCGCTCGGCACCACCGCCCACAAGCAGGGACGGGTAGCGGGAGAGAATGCCCTCGGCGGCAACCGTGCCTTCGCCGGCAGCCTCGGCACCCAGGTGGTCAAGATCTTCGATCACGCCGTGGCCCGCACCGGACTGCGGGACTACGAAGCCATCTCGGGCGGGTTCGATCCGGTGACCGTCGGCGCCGAGGCCGACGACCACAAGGCGTACTACCCCGGGAGTCACCGCATCGCCATGCGCTTCACGGGCGACGCCACGACCGGCCGACTCCTCGGCGTCCAGCTCTTCGGGCACAAGCACGCCGAGGTGGCCAAACGGGTCGACATCGGCGCTGCTGCCATCTTTCACGAGATGACCGTAGACGCCATGAGTGAGCTTGACCTTTCCTACACACCACCGCTCGGGAGCCCGTGGGACGCCGTTCAGATGGGAGCCCAGGCCTGGGTGCGTGCAGACGCCCAGCGACGCCTTGGGGACATCAGAGCTGGGTGACGCGATTCAGATAGGGGCAAATGACAGGGGGAGGAAACATCATGAGCGACCTGGTACAGATGAACCCGGGCCAGAGAAAGGCTCTTACGCACGCAGCGCGAGATCTCCACACCAAGTTCCATGGTGTGTTCGGACAGGAGACTATCGAGGCACTCGTGTTCGACAGCTTCCAAACCCTGGCGGCGAGGGCGACCATCACCGATTGGTTGGTCGTCGGAGCCGAGAACTTCGCGCGCCAGCGGCTCGAAGCCCTCGTCCAAGCCGACGACCACTCCATCAAGAAGCTCCCTGCCGTCCTGTTTCTGTGCGTCCACAACTCGGGGCGATCTCAGATGGCCCTCGGCTGGTTCACCCACTTCGCCGGGGACCGTGCCATGGCTTGGTCTGGTGGATCTGAACCCGGTTCCCAGATCAACACGAACGTGGTAGCGGCGATGGCCGAGATCGGCATCGACATCTCGAGGGAGTTCCCCAAGCCGTGGACCGACGAGTTCGTGGGGGCGGCCGACGTCGTGGTGACGATGGGGTGTGGCGACGCCTGTCCACTCGTGCCCGGCAAGCACTACGAGGACTGGGAGTTCGACGACCCCATGGGGAAGTCAATCGCCGAGATCCGCCCCATCCGAGACGAGATCGGCCGCCGGGTGAACGACCTGCTGGACCGGTTGGAGATCCGACCGGGGTAGCACCGGGCATACTGCCCGCGGGGGCCGTTCGGCCCTGGCCAGAGCTTCCTTGGCGCTGGATGCTGTCAGTATGAGTGCTGTACTCGCCTATGTGGCTGCCGGGATCGTGGCGCTGTGGGGCGTCGCCCATGTGTTGCCCACGGCAAAGGTCGTCGCGGGCTATAGCGACACCTCGCGTGACAACCGGCTGATCATCACCCAGGAGTGGATCGCCGAGGCGATGATCATGTGGCTCATCGCCGCCATTGTGGTAGTCGCCACTGGTCTGGGCGGTTCTCAGCCCGCCCTGGTCGATTGGATCTACCGGATCTCCGCCGCCGCGCTTTTCGCGATTGCAACGCTGACCGCTGTAACGGGGGCCCGCACCGCCGTCATCTTCTTCAAGGTCTGCCCGGCCTTGCTCAGCGCCACCGCTGTACTGCTCCTGGTGGCGAGCTGGTCCTGAGGGGAGCCACCCTCGTCGTTTGGGGAGTCGTCCCCAGGGCGCTCGTTGACACAACCCGCGCCTACCCTCGGAGGAGCGCCTTCGCGTGGCCGGCGCCCATCACGTGGCCCGCTCCCTTTCGAACGGCACGGACAACGTGTCCCGCATTTGGAGTTCCACCATGCTCGCTTCCATCCCTTCGGCAATCCTCCACGGGGTCGACGGTCATCCTGTGTCGGTCGAGGTCCACGTGTCGGCGGGGCTCCCCGGATTCACCGTCGTCGGGCTCCCGGATGCGGCGGTGCGCGAGTCGCGCGACCGCGTCCGCGCCGCACTCCTGTCGAGCCACCTGTCGTGGCCGTCGCGCAGGGTAACTGTGAACTTAGCCCCGTCGGGCGTGCGGAAGACCGGTGCGGGGCTCGACCTTCCCATCGCCATCGGGCTGCTCGTCGCTGCTGAGGTGCTGCCTTCGGCTTGCGTCGAACGCACGGGCTTCGTGGGTGAGCTCGGCCTCGACGGGACTCTCCGCCCCGTCCCGGGAATCGCGTCCCTCGTGGCGGCGATCGCAAGCGAGCGCATCGTGGTGCCGGCAGGGGCGTCGGCCGAAGCGGCGCTGGTGGCCGACGGGCGCGTGCGGCCTGCGTCCACCGTGGCCGAGCTCGTCGCCGCGCTGCGCGGGCGGGCCCCTTGGGCTGCGGTCCCCCCGCCCGCCGGTATGCCGGTGCCCGAGGCCAGCGAACCTGATCTCGCCGACGTCCGGGGCCAATTCGTGGCACGCCGCGCCTTGGAGATCGCCGCCGCCGGCGGGCATCACCTCTTGCTGGTGGGCGCCCCCGGTTCGGGCAAGACCATGCTGGCCACCCGCCTTCGGGGGATCCTGCCCGACCTGACGCGCGACGAGTCCCTCGAGGTGCTCCGCATCCATTCTGCTGCCGGCGTCACCACCTCGGGAGGGGCGTTCCCCTCGCGGCCGCCGTTTCGCGCTCCGCACCACGGCGCCACCGAGGTCGCCATCGTGGGAGGCGGGACGTCCCGGTTGCGCCCGGGCGAGATCTCCTTGTCCCACGCCGGCGTCCTCTTCCTGGACGAACTGGGCGAGTTCCCGGCGACGGTCCTCGACGCGTTGCGCCAGCCTCTCGAGGAGCATGTCGTCAGGGTCCGGCGGGCTCGAGGTGCGGTCGACTTCCCGGCCCGCTTCCTCCTGGTCGGAGCGATGAACCCCTGTCCGTGCGGCGAGGGAGGGCTCCCCGGCGCCTGTCGCTGCAGCGACGTCATGCGCCGGCGGTACCTGCGCCGACTGTCCGCCCCCCTGCTCGACCGCTTCGACCTCGCCATCGCGCTCGGACGTCCGGACGTCGAGGACCTCCTGGGCGGGCCGCCCGGGGACTCATCGGCCGAGGTGGCGGCCCGGGTCCGTCGGGCCCGGGCGGTCGCCCACGGCCGGGGAGTTCGATGCAACGCCGAGCTTCCGGTGGAGGGAATCGAAGACCGCTCGACGCTCTCTGCCGATGCCGCAGCATTGCTCGAACGGAGATTGCGATCGGGCACCCTGTCGGCCCGTGGCCTGCATCGTGTGCGTCGGGTGGCACTGACCATCGCGGATCTCGACGGCGCATCGGGCGTGGACGAGCGGCAGGTGGCCGAGGCCCTTCAGCTGCGCGCCGCGCGCGCCGCGCTCGTGTCGGGGGCAGGGTTGTGACCGCGTTGTCGCCGCTCACCGACGACCAGCGCTACGGCGCCGCGCTCGCCGCGTTGGGAGCCTCTCCGGGCACGCTGCGCCGCTTCCTCGACGGCTACGGTGCGACCGCGGCATGGGAGGCCATCGCCCGGGGTCGACACCGCGCCGACCCCCAACGTCGCTACCGGGACAAGGCGGTCCCCGAGACCTTCGACCGGGTCGTCGCCATGTGTGCTCGCTCAGGGGTATCGGTCATGGTGCTGGGACGCCCCGGGTATCCCCCCGCACTGGCGTCGGATCGCCAGGCGCCGGCGGTCCTGTTCTCCACCGGCGACGTCTCGGTGCTCGAGGGCAGGCCCCGGGTGGCGGTGGTGGGGACCCGTTCGGCCACCCCCTACGGGCTGGGCATGGCCTCGGAGCTCGGCCGCGACCTGGCCCGCGCCGGTGTGGTGGTGGTCTCGGGGGTGGCGCTCGGCGTCGACTCCGCCGCTCACGCCGGCGCGCTCGGCTCCGGGGGCGGCGGCCCCACCGTCGGCGTCCTGGGCACCCCGCTCGACGCGTCGACGACGCGAGCCCAGATGGCGCTGCGAGACGCCATCGCGGCGCGCGGCGCCGTGCTCTCGGAGATCCCTCCCGGCGTCCACAGCGCACGATGGTGGTTCGCGGTGCGGAACCGGGTCATGGCCGCGCTGGCCCACGTCGTCGTGGTGGTGGAGTGCCATCAGCGAGGCGGCTCCCTCCACACCGTGGCCGCGGCCTTGGCGCGTGACGTGACCATCATGGCGGTGCCGGGCTCGGTGCGTAGCTCGGCGTCGGCAGGGACCAACCGCCTCCTCGTGGAGGGCGCCGCTCCGGTGCGAGACGTCGACGACGTCCTGACGGCGGTGGAGCTCGCCATCGTGGCCCGTCCCGAGGTCTCGCCCCCGCAACGGACCCCCGGCGAGGGTCGTTCGGTGGCGTCGGACGGTACGGGGCGCAGCCTTGGCGCGGTGCCGAACCGGGTGCGCCGGGCACTCGACCAGGACCCGGCCACCCTCGAGGTCGTCGTCCGGCGCAGCGGGCTCCCGCTCGGAGACGTCTCGCTCGCACTCGAGCACCTGGCCGAGGCCGGCTTGGCCGTGGGCGAGCGGGGGTGGTGGTCGCGCCCACGCCGATGAGGCCCCGGAGCGGCGGGCCGACGGCGCGGAGGCAGCGGTGGACCCTGGCGGGTCCGAGCGGGGCCCAGACCGCTCCGGTGCCCTCGTCGGGTGCCCCTCCCGGTCCCCCGTCGGAAGGGGGAATCCTCAAGGACCGGAGGAGGGAAGTCGATACGAAAAGGCGCGAACGTGCTGCTCATAGCACCGGGGGGGACGGAATGTCCGCTGAGGAGCCGGCAGGGCCCGAGATGAGCCTCGCCTCTGCATGGGGCAACCAGGCGGCGGAGGGCGCGTCGCATGGTCCTCCACCCAAGGGTCCCCGGTTGAACCCGTACATCCTCGGTTATGCCATGGGCCCGGCCGCCCTGGTGGCGATCTTGTTCCTGCGGCACTTCGGGGTGGTGGCCCACGAGCCGGTCTGGCTCTGGCTGGCGGTCTTCGTCGCCATCCCGGTCACGAGCATGGCGTGCGAGATCCTCTACCGCCGCAAGGCGACGAACCTGCGACGGCATGCCCGGGTGGCGTGCCACGCCGCGGCGGTCACCACCGTCATCTACCTGAGCGGGTGGGGCCCCGTGCTCATCGGCGCCTTCGCCTTCGTGGCCCTCGAGAACGTCTCCCACGACGGATCGCGCACGTGGCGGATCACGGCGCTGTGGAGCCTGATCGGCATCGGCATCGGTCAGCTGTCCATCTGGCAGGGATGGGCGCCGTCGTTCCTGTCGGTCGGCAAGGGCGAGGCCCTGGGGCTCATGGGCGCCTTCGTCCTCATCTTCGTCATCCGCATGGCCGGGGCCACCATCCAGCAGAAGGAAGAGGCGGAGACGTCGATGCGCGTGAGCGAGGAACGCTTCCGCTCGCTGGTCCAGAACTCGACCGACACGACCTTCGTGATGGGCGCCGAGGGCCGGATCATGTACGCCAGCCCCGCCACCGCGTCCCTGTTCGGCCGCCGTCCCGAGGAGGTGATCGGCATGCGGGCCACCGATCTGGTACACCCCGAGGACCGGGTCCGCGTCGAGGCCCAGTTGGCGGCGATCATCGACACCGTCACCGTCACCGAGCCCATCCAATTCCGCGTCGCACACGCGGACGGCTCTTATCGCTATGCCGAGGCGGTGGTCAGCAACCTGCGCGACAACCCCTCGGTGGCGGGATACGTAGGCAACCTGCGCGACATCACCGAGCGCAAGGAAGCCGAATCCCAGCTCCGCCATGTGGCCCTGCACGATCCGCTCACGGGCCTCCCCAACCGCACCCTGATCCTGGACCGGGCCGACCAGATGCTGGTCCGGGCGCGACGGGAGTACCGGCCCGTGGCCGCACTGTTCGTGGACCTGGACAACTTCAAGGACATCAACGACTCGTTGGGCCACGACGCGGGCGACAAGGTGCTCCAGGCCGTCGCCCACCGGTTCGTCGGCATCTTGCGGGCCAGCGACACCGTCGGGCGGCTCGGCGGTGACGAGTTCGTCGTCCTCGCCGAGGGGGCGTCGCTGGGCGCGGGCCCGGAGATGGTCGCCGAGCGGCTCCACGACACCCTGCGCGAGCCGTTCCGGATCGAGGGATACGCGACGGTCTCCCTGACGGTGACGGCCAGCATCGGGATCGCCGGCGGGCAGCGGAACTCCGCGTCCGAGCTCCTACGCGACGCCGACATCGCCCTGTACCGGGCCAAGGCGCTGGGAAAGAACCGCTCGGCGCTGTTCCAGCCCGAGATGCAGACAGCGGTGCTCGACCGCATCGAGCTCGATGCCGATCTGCGCTCCGCACTGGCCGAGAATCAGTTCTTCCTGCTCTACCAGCCGGTGTTCGACCTCGACCACGTGAACGTCTCGGGGGTCGAGGCCCTCGTGCGGTGGAGGCACCCCACCCGTGGGGTGGTGCCTCCCGACCATTTCATCCCCATGCTCGAGGATTCGGGACTGATCGTGGAGGTCGGGCGCTGGGTGCTGTTCGAGGCGTGCCGCCAGGCGGCGGAGTGGCACCGGCGGGGCCATCGCCTCTCGATGTCGGTCAACGTCTCCATGCGCCAGCTCGAGGTGCACGCCTTCGTCGACCACATCAAAGAAGCGTTGGAGTCGAGCTCGCTCGACCCGACGTCGCTCGTCATCGAGATCACCGAGAGCACGCTGATGCGCGACGCGGATGCCACGGTCCGGCGGTTGCGCGAGATCAAGGATCTCGGCGTGCACGTCGCCATCGACGACTTCGGTACCGGCTACTCGTCGCTCGCCTACCTCCGCCAGATCCCGGTCGATGCCCTCAAGATCGACCGCTCGTTCATCGCGGCCATGGCCGACTCGCCCGAGTCCGGGGCCCTCATCCACACGCTGGTGGAGCTGGGCAGGACCCTCGGGCTCGAGACCCTGGCCGAGGGGATCGAGGACAACGACCAGCTCCACAAGCTCCAAGAGGAGCACTGCGACCGGGGACAGGGCTTCCTCTTCTCAAGGCCCATCGAGCCCCAGGCCATGGAGGCCTTCCTCCTCGAAGCCGCCGAGTCCAGCCGCGCCGCCGCCATCGCGGCGTCGGTCCGGACCCAGGACCTCCCCGGCGGGGCGACCCAGCCCGTCGGGACCGACGCGCCCACGGTCCTGGCGTCAGGGATCGGGACCAACACCTGAGCGCCGTCACCCGAGGTCCGGACCCGGCCTCGGAGGCCGGGCTCGCGATGCTCAGAGCTCGCCGAGGTAGAAGCGGGTGCCCTGGTCGTCGACGCAGTCCGACGTCACACCGTAGGGCTGGCGCCGGGGCTCCGACGCCGTGCCGCCCGCGGCGCGGACCCGTTGCACGGCGGACCCGATGTCGTCGACGAGGTACATGGGCACCCCCGTCGCCGAGGCGTGGCCGCCGCTGATGCCCGTCCCGGGACGCACGTCGTCGACCTGCCAGCCGTCGTCGACGCGCCCTGGGGAGAAGCGCCACCCCAGCACGGCCCCGTAGAAGGCGCGCGTGCGCGAGGAGTCGTCCACCTCGAGCGTGACGTAGGCGAGGTCGCCCTGGCGCGTCCCGTGTTGAGCGAGGCGCGGCCCGGGCTCGCCACCGGGCGGGCGGAAGACGGCGAAGGCCGTGCCCTGGTCGTCGAGGCAGGAGGCGACGCGCCCGTAGGGCTCGTCGGTGGGCTCTTGCGCCTCACCTCCCGCGGCGCGCACCCGGGCCACGGCGGCGTCGACGTCGTCGACGAGGTAACAGAGGAAGAGGGTGTTGTGCTCGACTCCGCCCCACAGCCCGTGGTGGAGGGTGACGCCGGCCACCTGGGCCCCCTGCTCGGCGCTCCCGGGGCCGAAGGACCACCCCAGCACGACGCCGAAGAAGGCCCGGGCCCGATCGACGTCGGGAACCCACAACGAGACGTAGCCGATGTCCCCGGGCGCCATGAGCTGCTCCCCCGGGGAAGCGCCACCATCGGCGGTGGTGGTGACCGGCGCGGCCGCGTCGGGTGCGCCGGCGTCGGGCGCCGCCGAGATGATCCAGCGATGGCCGAAGGGGTCGCGGACCACGGCGTTGCGACCGTAGGGATTGTCGGCGGGGGGGCGCTCCACCGTGGCACCGGCCTCTGTGGCTCGGCGCACGGCCGCGTCCACGTCGGGCATCTCGACCACGAGGCTCACCGTGGCATCGGCTCCGAGGCGCGGTGCGGCCACGTGGCTCTCGGGGGACTCGTCGGCCAGGAAGAGCGCGCTCGAGCCCAGCTCGAGCTCGGCGTGCCCGACGCGCCCGTCGGCCATGACGATCGCCTCGCCGCGCCGGCGGGCGCCGAGCACCTCGACGTACCACTCCAGGGCGCGCCGGGAGTCGGCCACGACGAGGTACGGCGTCACCCCCGTGGCGCCGTCCCGGGGGGCGGCGAGCTCGGTCGTGGCATCGGGGGACGGCAGGGTGGTCTGGGACACGATGACTCCTTCCGGAAGGGACAGGGCGCGCTCGATGCGGGCGCGCAGGGCGGCGGCGAAATCGGGATCGGGCTCGACGGGGGTGAGCGGGGAGCGCAGGGCCTCGAAAGGATCAGGCATCGTCAGCCTCCTCGGGGCCATAGGCGCGGCGAAAGGCACCACGGGCCCGCACCAGCAGACCCTCGGTGGCGTGCACGCTCCGGTTGACCAGCGCGGCGACGTCGGGGACCGGCAGGTCGTCGAGATAGCGCAGCGTCAGCACGGCGCGATGCAGGGGTGACAGCAGCGCCAGGGTGTTGCGGGCCCGCAGGGCGTCGAGGCGGACGTCCCATTGGTCTTCGTGCCGATCGTCGAGGATGGCGCCATCCGTCCCCACGGCCCGCAGGCCCCGCTCCTCGCGCGCCTGGCGCCGCCAGTGGTCGACGAGCTTGTGCCGGGCCACCCCCACCAGCCACGGCACCGACACCGGGGCGTGCGCGTCGGTGCGCAGCGCGTCGACGGCGGCCAGCAGCGTCTCGGCGGTGAGGTCCTCGGCCAGCGCCACGCCCCCGCAACGCGACACCAGGTACCCGTAGACCCGGGGGAGGGCCCGGTCGTAGAGGCCGAGAAGCTCCGACCTCCGGTCGCCGGCGGCAGCCGCCTCCTCGCTCACACCCGTATTGTCGTCCCGGGACCTCGCCCTCCGACGGTCCGCGGAGGATCTTTTTGCACTGGGTGGTCGACGGCATGAACGTCATCGGGTCGCGACCCGACGGGTGGTGGCGAGACCGCGCCGCCGCCCGGCGCCGGCTCGTGTCCGACCTCGCCACCCTGGCCGGCCCCGAATCCGAGGTCACGGTGGTCTTCGACGGGCGCCCCGATCCGGGCGAAGCGGAGGCGGCCCGGGCCCGAGGTGTCACCGCCCTCTTCGCGCCGGGGGGCCCGAACGCGGCGGACCACGCCATCATCGACCTCCTGGGCACCCTCGGCGACGGGGCGGGGACCACGGTCGTCACCTCGGACTCCGCCCTGGCCGACGCGGTGCGCCGCGCCGGGGTCGCCGTGGAGGGGACCAAGGCCTTCCGGGGACGGCTCCCCGAGGCGGACGTCCCATTGGTCTTCGTGCCGATCGTCGAGGATGGCGCCATCCGTCCCCAGGGCCCGCAGGCCCCGCTC
>JARLGQ010000133.1 GCA_031292675.1 Acidimicrobiales bacterium | reverse complement strand
GTAGGTCTTCGCCCTCGTTTTTTAACAATAATTTATTCACTAGTTCTTTATCAGGGGGCCCCCGCGCCGGCCGCGGGCGCGCCCGCCCCCCCGCCGACCCGGTGCCCCGACAGCGCCCGCACCGCGCTGGGTCGGTCGGGGGCCCGCACCAGCGACTCCCCGACGAGCACGGCCTGATACCCCGCATCGGCTAGCCGCCGAACCTCGTCCCCGCTCCCGATCCCCGACTCGGCCACCGCCACCACCTCGGGAGGAATCGACTCGACCAGGCGGGCGGCACGCTCGTGGTCCACCGAGAAGGTCCTCAGGTCGCGCTGGTTGACGCCGACCAGCTCCGCCCCGGCGTCGAGGGCCCGCTCCAGCTCGGCCGCGTCGTGCACCTCGACCAGGGCGTCGAGCGAGAGCTCCTGGGCCAGGCCGAGGAAGCTCACGAGCTCCTCGTCGGACAGGGCCGCCACGATGAGGAGGACGGCGTCGGCACCCATGAGCCGCGTGTCGCAGACGTCCGCCGCGCAGACCGTGAAGTCCTTGCGCAGGACGGGGAGCGTGCAGGCCGCCCGTGCGGACCGGAGGTCGAGCGCGGATCCGCCGAAGAACTCACCGTCGGTGAGCACCGACAGGCAGGCGGCGCCACCGGCCTCGTAGTCGGCGGCCACCTGGGCGGGGTCGAGCTCGGCGTCGAGAACCCCCTTGGAGGGCGATCGCCGCTTCACCTCGGCGATGACGGCGAGCTCGCCCCCCATCGAGACCGACAACCTCCCCGCGAACGGACGTGGGGCGGGAACGGACTGGGCTTCGGCCACCAACGCGTCGAGGGACCGGTCGTCGGACGCGGCCCGCGCGCGGTGCGAGGCGATGATCCCCGTGAGGTAGGTGTCGGGCGGCACCGTGGCCAGCCTAATGGTCTGTGCACGACCGGCCGTGGCCCGGCCCGGCACCGGGCCCGGCCCGGCACCCCCGAATCGGGCCCGCCGAGCCAGGCCCCTCACACTCTCCTCACGACCGCATCACACAACGTTGACGGCCCCGTCGTCTCATGGGGGCCATGCCCGCACGTGCCAGGGGTCCCCGTGTGCCGTACCCCGCCGGTGGCAGGCTGGTGCCGGTGACAGCGGACGGGGAGACCATCGTCGTCATCGAAGACGACCGGAACATCTCCGACCTGGTGGCGCTGTACCTACGCCGAGAGGGGTTCCGCGTGCTCCAGGCCGAGGACGCGGAAAAGGGCCTTGCGTACGTCGACCGGGACCGACCCAAGCTCGTCGTGGTCGACATCGGCCTCCCGGGCGAGCTCGACGGCCTCGACGTGTGTCGCCGCTTGCGCTCGAGCGGCGACGTCCCGGTCGTGATGCTGACGGCGCGCGACGACGAGGTCGACCGCGTGATCGGGCTCGAGCTCGGTGCCGACGACTACGTCACGAAGCCGTTCTCGCCGCGCGAGCTCGTCGCCCGGGTCCGGGCCATCCTGCGACGGGCCGGGGCGCCGAACCGCACCGAGCCCTCGGTGCTCGAGGTGGGCGAGATCGTCGTGGACACCGGGCGCCGTGAGGTGCGACAAGGCGAGACGGTGGTGGCACTCACCAGCCGCGAGTTCGACCTCCTGGCCTACCTGGCGGTCAACGGCGGCCTGGCGCTGTCCCGGCGGCAGCTGCTCGACGGCGTGTGGGGTGAAGGCTGGTACGGCGACGAACGCACCGTCGACGTCCACGTCAGGCAACTGCGCAAGAAGCTCGGCGACGCCCTTCCCCTCACCACGGTGTGGGGGGTCGGCTACCGGCTCGGCTGACGCCTGTCCCGTGCGCCGCCGGATCACCGTCGCCATTCTCGGGGTGGTCATCGGGACACTCGTCCTCACCGTCTTCGGCGGTCTTCTCCTCGTGCGCCGGGTCGCCATCTCGACCGCCGAGAACGAGATCACGTCCGAGGCCGAGGCCATCGGCGCCCTCATGTCGTCGCACCCGGTGTTCACCCAGGCGGCCGACGTGGACGCGCTGCGCCGGGTCGGCGCCTTCGACCAGCTGACGCTGGTGGGACTGGGCCCGACAGGCTCGCTCCAGGGACTGCCCGCCCCCCTCGGGCCCTCGATCGTGAAGGTGGCCGCGCTGCGGGCCGGCGACACCGTGGTCGGCAACGTCGGCCACGTCGTGTTCGTGGCGCAGCCCCTCAACCTCGCCGAACGCCAACGACTGACGCTCGACGACGGTCTGCCCGCCTCCGACGTCCCCGTCTTGGTGGTCACCCGCAGGGTGGCCAACCCGGTGAACGGCGTCGACTACTTCGTCCTCGTGGCGGGAGTGGTGCTGCTGGCGGGTGTGGCCGTGGCGGCCGTGCTCGCCCGCCGCATCAGCGCGCCGATAGTCCGAGCCGTGCAGGCCACTCGTCAGATCGCCGACGGCAACCTCGAGGCCACGGTGCCGGTGAACGCGGGCGAGTACCCGGAGCTGGCCGAGCTGGCCGAGGCGATCAACACCTTGGGCCAGAACCTCAGTCGCGCCCAGGGGCTCGAGCGCGAATTCCTGCTGTCGGTCTCGCACGAACTGCGCACGCCCCTCACGTCGATCCGCGGCTACGCGGATGCCATCGCCGACGGCGCCACCGACGACGTCCCCGGAGCGCTGAGCATCATCGGTGGCGAGGCACGCCGTCTCGAGCGCCTCGTCCAGGACCTCCTCGACCTGGCCCGGCTCCAGGCGCGGCAATTCTCACTCCACACCCAACGGATCGATTGCGCGGCGGTGTGCCGGTCCGTGACCGAGGGGTTCCAGCCCGAAGCCGACAGCGTGGGGGTGGCGCTGGTCAGTGCGGGCACGCCCCGCGGACTGTGGGCCGATGCCGATCCCGACCGGGTCGGGCAGGTGATCGCCAACCTCATCGAGAACGCCCTCAAATTCGCGACCGGCCGCGTCGAGGTGGGCACGGACGGAGTGGGTGAGTGGATCGCGATATGGGTGGCCGACGACGGCCCCGGGGTCGGTCCCGCCGACCTGCCCCACATCTTCGAGCGGCACTACACCTCGGATCGCGTCCCGGCCCGCAAGCTCGGAGCCGGGCTCGGGCTGGCGATCGTGGCCGAGCTGGCCTCGGCCATGGGGGCGGCGGTCGACGCCCAGTCACCGGTCGAGGGCGGACGCGGTGCCCGCATGGTGCTGTGGATGCGGTCCCGTCCCGCCCCTGACGGGCACGACGAGCCGGTCGGTGCCCACCGTGCACCGACGCCGGCGTTCCCCCTACACCCCCCCGCGTAGGGGGAACACCCTCGGCGTCAGCCCCGGTTGCGGTCCTGCGGCTCCCAGCCGTCGAACCACAAGCCTGGCGATCCTCCCGCTCTGGGATAGGCGGGTTTCACGCTCACACTCGGAGGCTCAGGCGACCACACGTGTCGGTCCGGCAGCGGTGCCACCTCGGCCATCTCGACCGGGCCGGCTGTGGTGGCGGCGCGCGGCGCCAAGTGCAGCACCCGTCGCAGCAGGCTGCGGGGCCGCTCCACGAGGGCCAGGACCACCGAGCCGAGGTAGAGCACGATGAACCCGATCACGGCCACGAGCCACAGGTGCGGGCCCGGACCGGTGGTGGCCAGCGACGAGGGAGACGTGGCCGGTGCCGTGGTGGGCGCGGCCGTCGGTGCCGTGGTCGGCGCGGCCGTCGGTGCCGTGGTGGGCGGAGCCGTCGCCCCGCCGGAGCCGGTGGCGATGACCGGGGCGGCCTTGGCCGCCGTGGGCGCGTTCGCCGTGATGCCGGTGGTGGCGCTGTTGTTCGGGTACGGCGTGCAGGTCAGGTTGAGGGTGCTCCCCGACACGACCAGCGCCAGCCCGATGGCCGGGTCCACGGTGAGGTTGATGGTGCCCCCCGAAGCGGTGAAGGGCCCTACGGTGCCCGGGGTCGAGGGAAGGACCAACGACAGGCCCGTCGCCGGGACGGGGCTCGGGATCGGGGCGCTGATCGTGATCGGCGGGGAGGCGACCGACGCCGGGGTGGCGCCGGTGGCGTCGACCTTGAGCGTGGCCGAGCCCGTGATGGAGGAGTTCCCCAGCGCGGCGGCAGCCGACACGATGGAGCTCGGCAGGAGCACCGTGGACTGGTAATTGGTGAGGTTGAACTGCGAGCCCGACGCCGGCGATGCCGGGGTGATGGTGCCCGTCGTGACGACCCCGTTCAGCACGATGTTGCCCACCGGTGTGCCCGGGCAGTACAGCTCGTACGGGGAGGAGTCGGCGAATGCCGGCGCCGCGGTGGCGGCGAACATCGCGAACACACCCCCGCTCCCTGCGACCAACCCGGTGACGACGGCCGCGACGGCGCGTCCTCTGCGGCTCGACCTTCCCATCATTCCCCCCCTATTCGGCGGCACTTTCACATCCATCAGTGTCACGTCCCTCCTCGGTCGCCCGTAGCGGCCCTGCTGCCCCCTCGCATGGCCCACCCGTCGGGGACCATGACGCGTCAGGGCGTTCGCAACACCTCCCCAGCACGTTACGGAGTCACGACGCTTCGGGCATCATCACGATTGACGATTTCTGGCAGGCATATTTTCCCGACCTGACCAGGGGAAACGTGCGCCGACCCGCGGGCGACCGGCTCACGTGGTGTGAGCCCGTGCCGAGTCTTCGCGCCCGAGCGGCGATTACGCCTCGGGCGCCGCCCACACCTGCTCACGCGGCCCCGGATGTCCGAGGTGGTATCCCTGTGCGAACTCGCAGCCGATGACACGCAGCGCAGCCGCCTGGGCCGGCGTCTCGACCCCTTCTGCGATGAGCGAGAGCCGCAGCTCGTGCCCGAGCGCGATCAGCGCTCGGACCATGACGGCCCCGTTGCGGTTGCTCGTGGAGTCGAGGGCGGCCACGAACTCCGGGGCGATCTTCAACGACGTGATGGGGAGCTGTTGCAGCCAGGAGAGGTTCCACTCCCGGGCGCCGAAGTCGTCCAGGTTGAAGCGCACGCCCATCTGGCTCAGTTGGCCGACCGCGGCCGGCGACTCTGCCGCGGCGCGGGCCGCCTCTTCGGAGAGGTCGATGCTCAGCATCGTGGGCGCCACACCGTGCTTGCGGGTCAGCTCTTCGAAGGTCTGTGCGAACTGGGGGTCGGAGAGCTCACGCGCCGACACGTTGATCGTCAGCCGGAAGTGATCGGGAAGATTCTCGGCCTCCCGCCACAGCACCAGCTCGGTCAGGGCCCGGTCGAGGGTCCACCGGCCGAGGGCCTCGGCCATCCCCACCTCGCCCGCCACGTCCAGGAATTCGCCGGGCAGGAGCAAGCCCTGGTCGGGCCGTTGCCACCGCAGCAGCGCTTCGGCGCCGACGACCTGACCGCTGTGGAGGTCCACCACGGGCTGGTAGAAGAGGGCCAGCTCGCCGTTGTCCATGGCACTTTGCAGGCCGTGCTCGATCTCATAACGCGACACGACACGGTCGCGCATCGACGGGTCGAACATCCGCGAGGCTCGACCCTCGTCGCGGGCCCAGTACATGGCCAGCTCGGCGTTTTCCAGGACATTGTCGGCGGACTCCGCCGGGAGGCTCGGGTCGGTGAGCACGATCCCCACGGTGGGGCGGAGCCGGTGCTCGACCCCGTTCACTACCACCGGCCGGGCGGCGCCGTCGAGGATGAGGCTGGCGATGCGCAGGGCATCGGAATCCGAGTGTACGTCCGCGCACGCCACGACGAACTTGACGTTGGCGGCACGCGTCACGATGTCGGTCTTGCGGCGGGCCACCGACAGCCGGCTGGCCACTTCCCGCGCCACGTGCTCAGCCGCCCCTGCCCCGAACTGCTGGTTCACGTCCTGCCAGCCGTCGAGCTCCACGAACAGCACGGCCAGCGCACTGCCGGCGCGCTGCGCGCCCGCAAGTGCATTGTCGAGCTGGTCCTCGAGCAGGGCACGGTTGGGAGGCTCGGCGAGCACCTCGTCGACGTATTCCGGTACCGCCACGGGGGCTGCGGCCGGCGCCGGCGCCGGTACCGCGGCCGGGGGAGGGGGCGGCGGTGCCGCCTGGGCCTGCGCGTTCATCTC
>JARLGQ010000132.1 GCA_031292675.1 Acidimicrobiales bacterium | reverse complement strand
CGCCGCTCCATGCAAGAGGCCGGCGTGTCCCCTCCATCGACGTGGTCGTGTCCCTCCTGCCACGGCGTGGTCAGACCGCCGGTCCATCCCGCGTGAAATCTCACTTCACCATGTTTGGGCAGTGAACGACTTCAGCTGATCCCGAACCGGCGGGCCATCGGGAACACCGGGCCGGACGCCAGCTCGAACCGGTTCAAGTTTCAGACGACGGTGATTGGTTCCGGCGGACAACAGCGAATCCCAAGGTGGCCAGGAACTGAGGAATCTTCCTGACGGTATCGCGGTCGAGATCGCGAACCTCTTCAGAAAGGTCCTCCCACGGAACCAAGTATGGCGTCTGTTTGGCGTCGACGTCCTTGGTAAGCGCGACGCTCCAACCCGATGCCAGTCGCTCCTCTACCCAACGTTCATGTTCGAGTTTCGCCAGCTTCTCCACCTCCGGGTCGGTAAACTCGACGGGCGGATGGGTGCCATTCTCACCACTAGTCACTTCACAGGACACGGCGATCAACTTGCGGTCGATGTCGTCGGCTTGATGCCGGTTTGATTCGCGTAGCGTCTCGGGCAGGTCCTCCCACGGAGCTAGAGAAGGGTCGTCATCCGAGTGCCGGCCCTCGCCGTGGCGACGCCGCACATAATCCTCGTGGATAGCTCTTGCGATCTCGTCGCGGTGGCCCACGGCCTAAGTCTTCCCCGGCTCCGGCAATCCGTAACCACTCCAGTGACACGGATACTTGTTGCAAACGGTCATGATCAATCGCGGTGAATCGAGGTAATTCGAAGGCGTTTCTGAGCAATGATTACGGACTCAGTGTTCATCGAAAGCCGGTTCGAATGTCGGGACGGCCAACTTCCTCCCGGCATCGATAGACGCGCTAGGCGTGATCAATCTCGTCCACATAGATGAGCCCTGCTCGAGCCAAATTGACCGCCAGATAGTCGGACTCGGTCTGTGTGGCTGACGTGCTCGGAACATTCGCAGCGATCACGATATTGCCCCATAAGATGTCGCACTCGGACAGGTTGACCTCTTGCGTCGATCCATTCGCCGGTGGCTCCACGTATTCGCCACAGGCGGACTGTTGAGAGAATCCCGATGAGTTGATCGCTCCGGTCTTCGTCGAACCGACAGGTGTGGGTGGTGGATTGAACCAGGTCAGCGCGTCCTGGCCCGAGTCGAAGACATAGAAATCGAGGAAGTCCTGAGAATTCGATCCATTGAACGTGGCGACAATTCGCGAGTTGCTGATCAGCCCGGTCGGCCCACCCGTCCCGACGTCCTGTTCCTGGACACTGGGAGACGAAAGACCTGCCGGTAGCCAGCCAACGGTAAATGGTTGGTTCAGTATCTGCTCGAATTGCGCATCGGGGGCCAGGGATCCAGGGGGTGGCTCGACGGGCGTGTCGGTTGTGCTACCGGCCACCTGTGCCAGTTGACGGATGGCGTCGCCCGCAAGCGTGGCTGCCAAACGATCGTCGGTGTTGTGATTGTCCGAGTTGTTCGTGACAGAGATGAAGGTTCCCACATTGCTACTGAGCATCAGGCAGCTCGACTCCCAAAGGGGGGCCTGCGACGAGGACGCGGGCTCATGACCGTTAGCGCATCTGACAGAGTCTCCCACTCCGGGCGCATCGAAAGGCCCGATCACATTGACATGATCTGAGACATCGTGACTCGTCGCGAAGAATGCGCTGGCGTCTCCGGAATTATCGAATACCTCGTAGTAGACGTTGATACCGGCCGCCGGACCGGCTATCTCGTCGTAGACACTCGCTACAAGGCCAGGGTAGCGGATATTGGACATCACCGGACTCGATGCCGAGGTACCACTGGGCAATGACTGCGGGGTGAATCGAGAGGTGAGTAATGCCTCAGCCAAACGAGTTGAAGGGACCTTGGCAACCGGAGTGGCCGCGCTCACTGGCGTCACGCTTGGCTTTGGCCCTGACGACGATGAACCAAGAAGGACGATCACGAGAGCAACAACGACGGCGATGACACCAGCGCCAATGGCCAAAGAGCGACGGGATCGCGTCGACCGGGGTCGTTCTGAGCGCTGACCCTCTTCGTTTCGTTCCGGAGGCATTTGGTATCCCGTTGGAGCGGCACCCGCACCTGTACCGGGGTCGACCAGCGGCTCGACTGCGCTCACCAGACGCGAGACGTCAAATTGCCAACGTCCGTTCTCGAGCTCAAGGGCATTTCGCCGAGTGAGTGGGCGTAGAGACTCTGGAAGCGCTGAAGGATCTGGCATCGGTGTGCGCTCGACGAGAATCGGGATGGTCGGGACGTTCCGATTGATGGCCGTGTCGATTTCCAGACGAACGAAATCCCCGGGATCGTCCAGACTGTGTCCGTCGCTGCCCATCCAGTCCCGACCGATGAGCACCAGGAGTGCCCCGCTCGAGTCGATCGCCTCTTCGATCTTTTCGAGAAAGTCGGCGCCAGGAGCAATCGAATCCACGTCCATGAACACGCGATCGGCTCCGAACTGCCGGACGAGCTGGTCGTGCAGGGCCCGGGCCTGGCCGTTGGTGTCCCCGCGCCGGTAACTGATGAAAAGGCCGCGCCGCTTGCGGCCATCGCCTGAATCCTTTGTCACGCCCCACCCCGCCTATGGACGACCGTCAGCCCTAGGACCCCAACCGTGCTCCTAGCGCCATTTACCAGCACTAGACCCACGGACTTTACTCGGAAGAGGGTTGCGGCTCAAGGGAGTCGGGGCCTCAGACGACCCGGGAATCAAGGGTTACACGGAGGCGACCACCCGCTCAAGCCCGGGGTGATGGCACACATGATGCGCGCCACGGCGGTCGCTTCTGCCTGTCCCCGCATGGGGACTCAGCGCCAGTGCGATCCGGTTGTTGTCAGCTAGGCGAAGATGTCGTCGAACAGACCGATGGTCTGGCTCCGACGTGGGTGGACCGCCCCAGTGGTGCCGCGGGCTCGGAATCGCAGAGGACGCTCGGCGGGGCATCGCTGGGCCGGCTGCAATCCCCAACAGCCTTGGATGACGAGATGGGGCTTTGGCGAACCGAGCTTGGCACATCGGAGTTCCGGGAACCCCTCTGACCCTGACGTGACGATCGCTGACCTGTGGTCGGTTTCCGAACAACGAGACTGTTGTCGATCCCAGACTCGTTGACTCGTGATTCGTCTGCTGTTAGCTTTCGGCCTCGTTCGAAGGGCGGGACCTCGTGGGCACGGGCGCTGATCAACGGGGCATTGCGGACACCACCTCGACCGGTTCGGGAGCTGGTCGCGGACGGACGATCCCGGTGGTGGCGCGCCTCTTCTTTGCCGCCGCACTCGGCTCCCTGACAATCGTGGCATTGGCACCACCTGTAGAAGCGGGCACCGCGCCATCTCGGAGCACCGACGAGTCGTCTTCGAAGTGGGGCGCGCTGTTGACGCATTCCGTCGATCTCGGTCAGAGCCGGGCTCGAAGCGTGGACGTGCTCGTGGATCTTCGGACCAGTACTCGACCCACAACAGTACTGACATGGGCTGATCGACATGAGCTCACTGCTCGTTGGCTCTCAGGTCTGGCCACGAGTGTGCTGAGCGGGTCTCCGGCGGCGCTCGGTCGGGGTCTGGGGGTCACAGTCGACGACTTCAGAGCGCCCAACGGGCAACTCTTCTATGCAACTCGGCAACAACCCCAGGTGCCCACCTCACTTCGGGGCGAGGTGACGGGAATCGGGAGGATCAGCTCGTACGGCAGGATCGTCAACGACTATGTGCCCGACGGTGGGCTCACGCCTTCGGGTCTGATGCAGGCCTACGATGCCACGCCGCTCGAATCGCAAGGCGATCAGGGGCAGGGCCAGACGATCGTCTTCTTCGAAACCGACGGATATGCCAAGGGCGATCTGCAGGGCTTCCAGAAGGCGTACAAGACGCCAGCGTTCCAGGTGTCCAAGCTCGGTCAGAACTCCGGCAGCGGCAAGGAGGCCCCGATGGACCTCGAGGTCGCACACGAGGTCGCCCCGGCAGCAAAGCTCGTCTATCTCAACATACTGTCGGGTGTCTCGTCGCAAAATGACGCAGTGATCTTCGAGGACGCCTTTCACCTAGCCGCCACGCGCTATAAGGGTGCAATCTGGAGCTTGAGTCTCGGAGTCTGCGAAGCGGACTTCTCTCCTTCGGACCTCGCCACCATGAACCAAGCTGTTGCAAATGCCGAACTTGCTGGAACAACGGTATTCGCTTCGAGCGGTGACAGCGGCGGCCTGGAATGTCTCGATGACATGCTGGCCAATTCGGCCGTCGGCGTCCAGGCACCCGCTTCGCTACCAGCCGTGACCGGCGTAGGAGGCACCGCACTAAGCGTGGCCAATGACGGCGCATACCTGGGAGAGACGACGTGGACCGAGCCGTTGCTCTCGCAGGGAACCGGGGGTGGGCAATCTTCGGTGTTCTCGCGGCCTTCGTTCCAGACCGGACCGGGTACGTCCAGCTTCTCCAGCGTCGGCGACCCGTGCGCAAGCACCTCCGGCTGTCGGGAGGTCCCCGACGTGGCCGCTTTGGCCGACCCGGTGACCCCGGTGGCCGATTTCGAGAGCGGGCACAAAGTCCCAGGCGGCAACGGCACCTCTGTGGGAGCGCCCATTTGGGCGGGGTTTACCGCCCTGATCGACACCTATTTGCACCGCTCGGGGACCTCTCCGGTGGGCGCAGCCAACAAGTGGCTGTACCGGCTAGCGGCTAGCCCCCAGAAGTACGCCCCGTTCCACGACATCACCACGGGTGGCAACGCCGTGTACGCCGCCACCCCTGGCTACGACATGGCCAGCGGCGTGGGCTCTCCCGACGTGTGGAACCTGGCCCGGGACCTTCAATCCCTTCTGGGAAAGTCGTGACCCGATGACCGACGTCGCGCCCATCAACCTGCCAGCACTGCCATTGCTCACGTGTCCGTATTGTGCCCACGCGGTCCCCGACGGTCCGTTCTGCGGGGTGTGCGGGGCGCATCTCACCCATCCGGCCGAGCAAGTCGCGGCCCGACGACCACATGCCTATGCGGCGTTCCCCAACGAGTCGGTGTTACGGCTGTCGATCGTCACGTCGTTGCTCCCTCAGTTGGGGCACCGATCGAAGTCTCCGTTCCGCATGACCTTCGGTCTCATCGCCACCTTGCTCGTCATCTTGGCGCTGGCTGACCTGGAGGCACCCTTGATCGCGGTCAGCGCCCTCGGTGTCCCCCTCTTGTTTCAGCTCTACATCTTCGAGGTCGACCCCTACGAGTCGAATTACCTGATCCCCACCATCGTCTTGTTCGGCCTGGGTGCCGGACTGGGCGTGGGATGGGCCCTGATCGGTGGACCCGTCGTCACCGAGGCCCTTCGTCCGCAGCTTGCGGGCACATTGACCGGTGGCCAGGCGCTGAACGCAGCCGTGGCCGTACCGGTGGTCGGACAAGTTCTCATGTGTGTCCCTGTCGTCCTCCTGCGGTTGGCGCGGACAGCGCGGACCGAGGCGCTCGACGGTTTCACAGCCGGTGTGACCGGTGCACTGGGCTTCACCCTGGCAGCCACCCTTGCCGAACTGACGTCTCGGCTCTCCGACGGCATCAGTGCCCACCAGCCGTTCTTGAGCCTGCTCACCGAAGCCCTGATTCGCGGCGTGAGCGTCCCGTTGGTGGCGGCGGCGACCACCGGGTTCGTGGGAGCCGCCCTGTGGTCGCGCCGGGGGGGCATGTCAGCAGCGGGAGGACGCTGGCTCGCCTCCCCGGTCGTGGCCTTGGTGGTGGCGCTCGCCATCCAGGTCGGTGTGGGCTTCACTGACGTGGCCGGATTGTCTGACCCTGTGCTGCTCCTCGTCCATCTCACGGCGGTATGCCTGGCCCTGGTGGCCGTGCGCATCGGTGTCCACCACGTCCTCCTCCACGAGGCGCGCCAGGGCGGTGCGGTGAGTGTCGGATCCCCGCGGGTCTGCCCCCATTGCCAACATGTCGTGCCGGCCATGCCGTTCTGTCCGCATTGCGGGGTGGCCGAACACGCGACCGCCCGATCGCAGCGTCGCCGGTCGACAGCCCGAGCCGTCGCTACCCACGCGTCATCTGCACCGTCGGGGTCTGACACTTCCGAACTCGGGAACGACGAGCCATGACCGAACCCGAATCGGGGGAACAGCCCTTGGCCGGCGAGGCCTGGCCGACGCTGGCCCCGGACTCACCACGGCCAGGCCACTGGTCCGGATTCGCCTCGGCCACACGCGAGCAGGTCGCGGCCACCCGGAGGCTCGGGCATCGCCACCTCTTGGCGGTCGTCGTCAGCGGGTTGGCGGCATTGTCCGCGCTGCTCATCGTCCTGGCCGTGGTCTTGAAACCCACGCCGCCACGTCCTTGCATCCAGATCACCTGCGACGCCCCCGAAGGGGCCGCGCCCGTCGAGAACGTGCCACTCATGACGATCCCGGCCTCGGGCGTCTCTTTCCGCCCCTTCGCTTCGGGGGACAGCGACGTCACCACGGCGGTCGGCGACGAGACGACAAGCGTGGCCGAGATCGTCTACACCGACAATAAGGGTGGCGACAAGTTCGGAACCCTCGAGATCGCGGGTGTGAGCTCACAAGGACTTGATGCCCAGCAGATCGTCGCCCAAATCCAAGCGAACAACGCACCCAACGCGATCGCAGACTATGTCATCCCTGGAGCGTGGGTCGGCTACCACCTCGGGTACGGCATCGCGTATCACGAGTCCGTCAACAGTGCGGATGGAAGTCCCGGAACTAAAGAGCTCGCCATCATGGCCGCCGTGCAAGGCAACGAGGCTGTCGTGATCCTGGCCCAGGGGCCCCAAGACATGAACCTCGTGAACTACCTGGGTCACCCCACTTTGGCCAAGTTCTATGTGGCGACCTTTGCCGATCCCGTGATCAACAGCATCCAATGGCCAAGAGGTTGATCGGCGTCGCCGGCAGTTCTGCTCAGTTTCGCGACGAGTTCCAACGTGTGCGGTGCGAAGTCGTCCTCATTCCTATTGTCGATCGGTGCTCCGTGCACGGCTTTCGGATCCAATTGTCGCTCTGGCGTCTTCCCAGAAGACCTTGACTGACGGTGCGTTCTCCACGGCACCGCTCGACTTCGCTCTCGGCCCGGGTCATGCAGCATGACGCTCCACCTCCACGGCGCCATATTCCCAAACGACCTCGTCTCACGGGGCCCACTCTGCTGGGCCGGCGGCCAATAGCCGTTGCCGAGGTCTCATCCTTGGTCTTAGGGCTCAGTTTCGCTTGCTTGTGCAACCGATACAGCGCCGTATCTCAACACCAGGCGGACGAGCTCGGTTCGAGATTCAACTCCTAGCTTGCTCCGAGCATGGTTGAGATGGCCCTCGGCCGTTCGCACACTCACGCCCAGGCGATCGGCAATCGCCCTGTTGGTGAGCCCTTGTGCGACCAGTTCGACAACCTCCTCCTCCCGCCGGGTCAGAGCAGGTTGCCTGTTCCTAGCCCGAAGCGTGCGCTGTCTGGCCAAGAGCTCGGACAACGCGGGGGCGAGCACCGTGGTTCCCCGACCCGCCTCCACCACGGCCTTGACGAGATCATCACGTGACATCGTTTTCAACAGGTATCCGACGACACCGACGCCGAGCGCGGCACGCACAAAGGCAAAATCGTCGTAGGCGGAGAAGATCACCACCCGAGTGCTCGGGTGCGAGATCGCCAGCTGACGAGCTACGTCAATACCATTGCGATCTGGAAGCCGTATGTCGATGAGCACGACGTCAGGCTCTAGATCCTCCACCATGGTGATAGCGCGAAGCCCGTCTTCCGCCTCACCCACAACTACGATCTCCGTCGACGTTTCGAGCACTTGGCGGGTGCCGGCACGAAGGACGTCGTGGTCATCGACGAGGAGGACGCGCGAAACACTGTCCCCGATATCGTCAGTTTTGGCTTCCGCCCTTCCGTAAGCCACGTTCCCACGTTAGTCGTCAATGTACGAGTGATTGGATGGCGGCAAGAGTCCTAGCGCATCACGGCTCGGACTGAGCGGGAGAACCCAGGGCGCGTGAGACCCCACCCTTCACTCGGGTGGGGTCTCACTTCACACCTCTTGGCTTGGCGTCGTGAGAACAGGCGCCGCCGTCCGTCTCGCTACAGGTCTATGACAGTGCCCTTGGCGTTCTTGATCTTTCCATTCGATGCGATGCACACCGTGGTCTTGAAGGTGTCACCGGTGTGGGTAACGACGCCGTCACCGGAAACGACAGTGCCGGTGGCTGTTTCTGTCGTGTCCTTGCTCGGGCACGCGCCGGCAGGTCCCGAGCTGAGGGTGGGCGCACCGACGGTGACGTGGGCGCCGCTCGAGCTCCATGTGAGGGTGCCCCCCGTGGCCAGTGCAGTTGCATTGGCGGCGGTGAGAGCCTTGAAGGTCTTCTTGTCGGCCTTGGGTACCGAGCACTTCTTGACTGTGACGCTGCCGGTCTCAGTCCCCGAGAGCTTCGCACAAGTCAACGAAACAGCAGCGTTCGCTGCCGGTGCCAGGGTAACCGTAGCGATACTCACCGGCACCGCCACTGTCGTTACCGCTGCCAAAACCATAATCAGACGACGCATGTCCTTCCCCTTTTTGACTCGAACCGAGGTCCGCCACTTGCGGTCAGATCGCGGGCTGTTCCGACTTACGCGTCTGACCGTACGCCGGGACGAGGAGAGCCACTAGCGAGAAAGCACCTGGAAAAGCAGCGAGAAATCACCTGGAACGTGTTATCCACACGAACCAGATTTGTCTCAGTAGACCAACGCCGTCCCTCCTTACGTGTCGCAGAGCGTTCATTACTCGTGGGTAACGAAAAGACGAGGGCGGAGACCACCGCTCACGTCGGAAGCTGGCGCCTTCCTTCGCGAGAGAGCCAGCAGTGCTCTCGATTTCAGCGGGCACCCATCCTCGCTGTGTCATCGATGGCGGGCCTGCGGCCCGAGTCGCCGTCCCCGGGCCGCTCGGGCCCTTGGTCAAGAGGCGCTGGACCCCTTGCTCGGGCTCGAAGTCGACCTCCTGGCCACAGCGCCCCACGACCGTCAGAGCCTGAATCTCTGCTGTTTCTCGGCATAGGCAGACTTTACGGCTCGAGCCCCCGAGCTCATGGCGGCCGGCGTGCCTCGCACAGCGGTCATGGGCACTTCAAGCTTGACCCCCGGGGTGCCGATATCGCCCAGGTGGACCCGGCGCGCCTAGGGACGGATCACCCGGGCGCTGAGGCGTCCTTCTTCGCACGATTGCGAATGAACGCTCTTGATCTCAACCTGCTCGCCAACCCTCCCGTCGTCGCCCTGTTCTGCCTCTTGCGGTGGCGGCACCTCATCGCCACCGAGCCGTACTGGCTCTATATAGGAGTGGTGGTTGGCGGGGGTGCCGTAAGCGTTCTCTCCTCGGCCTTGTGGGGAGAGCCCCGGCGTCAGTGGCACCTAAGCGCCCACGTTGGAGCCAACATGGCCGTAATCGCCGTGGTCACCTACAGCACTGGGTGGGGGCCGATCTTGTCGATCGGCTTTCTCTTCGGAGCTGCCGCTGCCATCCAGGGCTTCGGATCACGGGCCAAGTGGCCCTGCGTCACGTGGACGGCTATCGCCATGGTCTTCGGGCAGTTGGCCATCGCGTTCCATCTCGCACCAAGTCTCATTCGTGAGCCAGTTGTGCAAGGAGTAGCGGCGCTCGCGCTGGTGGGTGCTCTTCTGGTCATCGAATTGCTCGGGCGGGCCACCAAAGGGCGCGAAACGGTGGAGCACGAGCTGCGCCAGTCCGAACGGCGCTTCAAGGCCCTCGTCTCGAACTCGGCCGACATCATCGTCGTGACCGACCAGGCCGGCATCATGCAGTATGTCAGTCCGGCCTTCGAGCGAATTCTGGGTCGTTCACCTGACTCCTACAAAGAGGAGTCGATGGGAATGTTCGTGCATCCCGACGATCTGTCCCGCGTCGCCGAGGAATTCCCGCCACTGATAGCCGATCCGTCGCGGGTCCTTCGTACCGTGCTTCGCGGTCAGGATTCCCGGGGCACATGGCGGCAATTCGAGGCCACTATCACCAACCGTCTTGAGGATCCCGACGTCTGTGGCATCGTGGGCAACCTTCACGACATCACAGAATTGCGAGAAGCGCACGAGCGTTTCCGCTCGGCATTCGAGAATGCCCCGATCGGCATGGCCATGACCGACCTGGAAGGCCACATCATCCGGGCCAACCCCGCCCTCGGTGACATTGTCGGCAGATGCCCGGAAGAGCTCGTCGGCGCAGGCGTAGATGAGTTCACGCATCCCGACGATCGAGAGGCAACGTCGGCCGAGATGCGGCATCTCGTCTCAACCGGTTTACCCGGATACCAGCTCGAAAAGCGCTACATACATCGCGACGGGCACGAGGTATGGGTCGCGGTAAGTGTCTCGTGTGTGTGCGACGAAGAGGGGCAACCGCTCTATCTGATCGGTCAGGTGGCGGACATAACTGAACGCCGGGCACTACGCGAACGTCTGGCATATGCCGCCATCCACGACGCTCTCACCGGTCTGCCGAACCGTGAGTTGTTCATGGATCGGCTCGATGTAGCCCTTCGGCGAGCCACCAGAGATCGCCGAGAGGTGGCAGTGATCTTCCTTGATCTGGATCGTTTCAAATTGATCAACGACAGTCTCGGTCACGAGGTTGGTGATCAGGTCCTGGAGGCGGTAGCCGATCGGCTGAGCACCGCCATGAGGGCAAGTGACACCTTGGCTCGGTTCGGAGGGGATGAGTTCACAGTCTTGTGCGAGGACGTCAACAACGAGAGCGACTGCCTGGAGGTGGCCCAACGCCTAGTGATGGCAATGGGACAGCCCCTTGCTCTGCACGGCGGTGAGGTCTTCGTCACCCTCAGTGTGGGCATCGCCCTCTCTCATGCGGGGGGAACTGGCGCCGATATGTTGCGGAATGCGGACGTTGCCATGTACCGGGCCAAAGAGCGCGGGCCATCGCGCATCGAGATCTACCGCGAGGACGACGAGCAGAACGTCGTCAGTCGCCTCAGGACGTCCAATGAGCTGCACCGTGCCCTCGAGCGCAACGAGCTAGAGCTGCACTACCAGCCCTTTGTCGATCTCCACACCCAGACACTCGTCGGGATGGAAGCACTGGTGAGATGGCAGCACCCCACTCGGGGATTGCTCTTTCCCCAGGACTTCATCCCGTTGGCAGAAGACAGCGGCCTTATCGTGCCCCTGGGATCCTGGGTCCTCAATGAGGCGTGCCGTCAAACGGCTGCCTGGCACGCCCTTCGGACAGCGACGGACCAAGACAACACTCGGCTCAACATCTCGGTCAACGTCTCCGCCGTGCAGCTCGCGGACCCAGGTTTCCCACGGCAGGTCGCTGATGCAATTGCGCAGTCGGGCATCGATCCCGACCGCCTCTGGCTCGAGATCACCGAGAGCACTCTGATGCGCGATGCCGACGAAGCCGTGGTGGTGCTCCAAGCCTTTCGAGATCTCGGTCTACACGTCGAGATCGACGATTTCGGAACAGGGTATTCATCCCTCAGTTACCTTCAGCGCTTCCCCGTGGAGTCCCTCAAGATCGATCGCAGCTTCGTGAACGATTTGGATCAGAGGTCCGACAACGCCGCCATCGTCAGGGCGATCATCGGACTTGGAGAGTCGCTGGGGTTGCCGATCATCGCCGAGGGCGTCGAACGCCCCGCTCAGGTCTCAAGGCTGAAATCACTTGGATGCCACCTTGCGCAAGGGTATCTGTTCGGCCGACCCCTTCCAGCTCGTCTACTGGGCGCCTTCCCGACCGACGATCTCGGTTCATGGAACCCGCAGCTGTGCGAGTCGGCAGCTTCGTAGTCAGTCCCTCACGGACATCGCTGCCGTCCAAGCATTCCACGGCTCACAAACCTGTGGTGACGACTGGGCTAATTCGTCACGGTGAATTTCGCCGTTGCCTGCCGGCCCGATGACTCCTTTGCCACGATCGAGTGGTCGCCTCGCTTGCCACCGCGGCGGCCCCGCGGGATCTTCCCCAAGCAGCTGAAGCTCCCATCCGCTTGGGCCGAAGTCTTGCACAGCTCGGTGTACTTCGCCTTGGACAGGTAGGTGACAGTGACGACCTGACCGGGGTCGAAGTTTGCGCCCCGGATCACGACCGTCGTCCGCTTCTTGCCTGATCCTGGGCTCATGGTGAGCGATGGCGAGGGGGGCGGCGGCGTCCCCGGTGTGACCGCCAGGGCGGCTGTTCCCAAGATGAGGCCGTCGGTGGCGGTGATGGTGGTGGCGCCGGTAGCCACCCCGGTGGCCAGGCCCTGGGAGCCCGAGGTATTGGAGACCGTCGCCGTGCCCGTCAGCGACGACGACCACGTCACCGAGTCGGTCAGGTTGGCGGTGCTCAGGTCGGAGTAGGTGCCGGT
>JARLGQ010000131.1 GCA_031292675.1 Acidimicrobiales bacterium | reverse complement strand
GGACGATCACGGAGCCTCGTTCACGGCCGCCTCCGTGGCCGCCTTCGTGGCCGGCTTCGCGGTCGCCTTCGCGGCCGGCTTCGCGGTCGCTCCAGGGTGCTTGGCGCGTCGGGCTCGGAGACCCCGGGGGGCGGCGCCCTTCTCGCAGAAGATGGGCCATTCGGATCTGATGCGGCGACCGCCGGCTGGGCACCGGCGGATCCGATTTCCTAGAGTTGTCCGGCGAACGGATCCCGAGAGCCCGCCACGACCCACGGAGCTGCCATGGCCACCGCACCCGATTCCCCCCGTCCCGACGTCACGGACATGTTCCCCGTGCACCAGGCGCTGCGGGACTCTCTCGGAAGTGCCCCGCAACTCGTCCACGGCGTGTCTGCTTCGGACACCGAGCGCGTCGAGCTCATCACGAACCTGTACGACAACATCCTCGACTTCCTCCACGTGCACCACGACGGAGAGGAGCAGCTCGTGTTCCCGGTGTTGCGCGAGCGGTGCCCGGACCAGCTCGAGCTGTTGGACCTCATGGCCTCGCAACACGCCGATGTCGTCGGTCTCTTGCAACGATCGGCGGACTCGTTGTCGGCCTGGGCCGGTGGGGACGCCACGGCCCAGGCGGGCTCGGCCTCCGCGTTGGGGGAGCTGGCGGGACGGCTCGACCAGCACCTGGGCGAGGAGGAGAGCCTCGTGCTGCCCTTGTGTGCCCAGCACATGTCGATCGAAGAGTGGGAGGCGCTTCCGGGTCACGCCATGGGCAATTTCGGCGGCGACAAGATCTGGCTGGTCCTCGGCCTCATCCGCCAGCGCATGACCCAGGCCCAGCGCGACCAGATGCTCGCCCACATGCCGCCCCCGGCCGTGGAGATGTGGACCACGATGGGCGAGCAGTCCTACAAGAAGCTGATGGCGGCGGTGGGTGCCCCCCTGGGGTAGCCCCGGGCCGCGCTCGCCCGAGACGCGTCAACCTGCCCGAGCGGATCCGGCCAAGAAGCGCACGACGGCTTCCGACACCTCGGCGGAGTGCGTGAACACGCCCAGATGGCTCGCTCCCGCCAACTCGACGAATTGGGCGCCGGGGATGGTGTCGGCGGCCTGGCGCGCCCGCGCCGGCGGGGAGTCCACGTCGTGTTCGAAGGAGAGCACCAGGCACGGCCTCGACAACTCCGGCCACCGCCGAGTCCGTTGCACGTCGAGTGACCAGGCGAGGGCCGCTTCGTACTGGCCCAGTCGACCGGGGTTGGTCCACGGCTCCATGTCGCCGATCAGCGCCAGCCACTGGTCCACGACCTCGTCCTGTTGCAGCTCGTGGTTGGGCAGGTAGCGCATCGTCTCCACGGCGTTGAACCACTTGGGCAGCTCGTTGTCGAGTCTCGCCAGGTCCCGCTCCACGGTGGTGATGGCCTTCTCCCACGATGTCCCGACATTGCAACTGCCGATGAAGACCGCGGACCGCACGCGCTCGGGACTCCGGAAGGCCAGGGTCTCCGCGATCCACCCACCCATCGAGTAGCCCACGATGTGCACGGCCTCGAGCCCGAGGTGGTCGAGCAGGCCGATGGTGTCGTCGACCATCTCGTCGACGGTGTAGGGAGCGGGAGGAGCCGACGACGGGGCCACCCCGCGGTTGTCGAAGGTCACGACCTGGTACCCGGCTTCGGTGAGCGCCGGCATCATGGCGAAGTGCCAGCCGAGCGCCGGCTGGCTGAGCCCGCACACGAGCACGACGGGCTCACCCCGGGCGGGCCCGAACACGTCGTAGGCGATGGTCGCTCCGGGCAATCGGACTTCTGGCATCGCTGCATCATGGCGCAGCCGAGGGACAGCCGCTTCGCCCCGTGGTCCGTCCTACGTGCTGCCCGGCGGTCGGAGCCCGTCGCACACGATCCCCACCATGCGCTGCACGGTGGCGTCGTCGTACCCGCTGTGGCCGCCGCCGCGGCACACGCCGACGACCAGCCCGATCATCTCGTCGGTCGAGACGTCGCTGCGGACCGATCGCGCCACCACCGCTCGTTGCACGAGCACGTCGATGCTCCGCTTCATCTCGTCGACCATCTCCGAACAGGTCGACTTGATGTCGATCCCGGCCGAGCTCAGAGCGTCGAAGAGGTCGTGCTTGGCTGACGCCTGTTGGGCGAATTCGCCCAGGAAGGCGAAGAGGGCGCCTCCGGGATCTGCTGCGCCCGCGTGTGCTCTGGCCAGCTCCAGGAGGTACTCGAGCCGGGCGGTGACGATCGCCTCGAACAGCGCTTCTTTGGTGGGGAAGTGGCGGTACAGGGTCCCGACCCCTACCCCGGCCCGCTCGGCCACGGCGTCGATCGGGACCGCCAATCCTTCGGTGGCGAAGATCTCCTCGGCGGCGTCGAGGATGCGCTGACGGTTCTTCACGGCGTCGGCCCGCATGGGCCTGCACCCGGCGCGTTCGGGGTAAGTGTCGTCGCTGGTGACCTCGGACGCCTCTGCACTGTTGCCCGGGGCGGTCTGTGCCTTGGTCGTCATGACGTTGGGCCCCCAACATCCGGTTGACAAACGGAACGCACGTTCCGTATAGTATCTCTGAAACCGGAACCTTCGCTCCGATTATATCCCCCCGGGACCCCGAAGGCCAGGACCCGGGGGCGGACGGGACCGGATCGCTCGCCCACGACCACCAGAAGGAAGGTGCCCCATGACCACGACCGACACGGCGCCGACAGCGGCAGGACAGACTCAAGCACCGGACCCCAAGCGGTACTGGTCACTGGCGGTCATCGCCGTGGCCCAGCTCATGATCGTGCTCGACGCCTCGGTGGTGATCGTGGCCCTGCCGTCGGCCCAGCGAGCCCTGCACATCTCGATCGCCAACCGCCAATGGGTGATGAGCGCGTACACGTTGGCCTTCGGCAGCTTGCTGTTGCTCGGCGGTCGGATCGCCGACTATCTCGGCCGGCGCCGCATGTTCATCATCGGGCTGCTCGGCTTCGGCGCGGCCTCGGCCCTCGGCGGCCTGGCCCAGGACTCGGCCATGTTGTTCGGGGCGCGGGCCCTGCAGGGAGCGCTGGCCGCGGTGATGGCCCCGGCGGCACTGTCCCTGCTCACCGTCACGTTCACCGAGCCTCGTGAGCGTGCGCGGGCCTTCGGCGTGTACGGCGCCATCGCCGGCGGGGGAGCGGCCATCGGCCTCGTCCTGGGTGGGACCCTGACGCAGCTGGCGTCGTGGCGTTGGACCCTGCTCATCAACGTGCCCATCGCCCTGGTGGCGGCGGTGGCGGCGAGCCGGGTGATCCGGGAGAGCCGCGGCGAGTCGAGGGGGAGCTACGACCTGCCGGGAGCGGTGACGGTCACCGGCGCGCTCTTCCTCCTCGTGTACGGCTTCACGGTGGCCGGCACCCACGGCTGGGCGGCCCCTTTCACCGTCGCGTTGCTGGTGGGCGCGGCCGTGCTCATGGCCGCGTTCGTCGCCGTCGAGCTGCGCACCGAGCACCCCCTCCTCCCGCTGCGCGTGGTCCTCGACCGCAACCGGGGCGGCTCGTATCTCTCCTCACTGCTGGTCGGAAGCGCCATGCTGGGGACCTTCCTGTTCCTGACGTACTTCTTCCAGGGAACGCTGCACTACTCGGCGCTCAAGACCGGCTTCGCCTTCCTGCCCTTCTCGGGCGGGATCATCATCGGCGCCGGCTTGGCCAGCCGTCTCCTGCCTCGCACCGGTCCCCGGGCCCTCATGACCGCCGGGCTGGTCCTGGCGGGCGGCGGCCTGGCGTGGTTCACGGGGTTGACCCCGGCCAGCTCGTACCTCGCCCACGTCCTGCCGCCCGAGATCCTCGTGAGCCTGGGCATGGGGATGGCCTTCGTCCCCCTGAGCAGCACGGCCCTGATCGGCGTGGAGCCCAAGGACGCCGGGGTGGCCAGCGCGCTCGTCAACACCACGCAACAAGTGGGGGGCTCGCTCGGGACCGCCCTGCTCAACACGGTGGCCGCGTCCGCGGCCACGACCTACCTGGCCGGGCACGCCAAGAGCGCGGCGGCGGTGCAGAGCGCGGCGGTGCACGGGTACACGACGGCCTTCACCGTCAGCGCGGTGCTGCTCGCCGGGGCCGCGGTGGTGGCCGGGTTGCTCGTGCGGGCGTCACGTGACCAGGCAGAAGACCAGCCGGTCGGTGCCCTGGCGGGGGAAGGCGGAGGGCCACGGCGTGCGGCGCCGGTCGAACTGGAACTGGTGGAGGCGGTCGAGTCCGTGGCGTGACTGCCTGGCGGGCCCAGCCCCGCTAGGCGAGCGTCACGACGCCGTCGCGCACACCGACGTCGGCGTACCAGGCCAAGAGGAGTGCGACACCGGCACCGAAGAGCAGAACCGGGGTGATGCCGACGACAGCCACGACCGGGCCGATGATGAGGTTCCCCAGCGCCACCGTGCCTCCGAACCCCATGATCCACAGCGCCATGACCCGTCCGCGCACGGCATCGTCCAACCGGGTCTGCAGCGCCGTGTTCAGGGCGGTGATGAAGGCGAAGTAGAACACCCCCACGACGGCCACCACGAAATAGGCCGGCAGCGCGGCCCGCAGGAGGGCGAACACGGTGAGCGCCACCGAGTAGCAGACCAGGCAGACGCGCACGATGGTCGGCTTGGAGGTCCGGGCGAACACGGTGCCGATGGAGATGGCGCCCATGAGGGCACCGGTGCCGAAGCACGCGTAGAGAAGGCCGTAGGTGGCCGACTTGGGGTCGATCCCCAGGTTGTGGGCCGCCACCACAGGCATCTGGCCGATGAAGGCCAGCGCCAGGAGCGAGAACACGAACACGGTGACCAGGCAGCGTCGCACCACGCGGTCCTGGCGGGCCGTGGCGATGCCAGCCGTCAGCTCGCGCCACGTACTGGCGTGTGGCGTCGCCCGGGGTGTGGCCGGGAGGGACACGGCCATCAGGGCGGCGACGACGAAGAGGTAGGTGGCGGCATTCCCGGCGAAGACCCAGGCGGGCCCGACCAGGTGATAGGTCACACCACCGATGACGGGCCCGATGACGCGCGACGCGTTCATCTGGGCCGAGTTGAGCGAGATGGCGCCGGGCAGGTCGGCGCGACTCACCAGGCCGGGGAGGATGGCCGAGTAGGCGGGGCCGAACATGGCGCTGCCGATGCCGACCGCCACCACCATCAGGACCAGGACCACGTGCGACGGCGACTGGGCCCGTACGACCCAGGCCAGAGCCAGGGAGAAGATCAGCTGTTCGAGGGAGAGGACGATCAGGAATTTCTTGCGGTCCACCTTGTCGGCGATGAGGCCCCCCACCATGGCGAGCAGGAGTGCCGGGCCGAGTTGGGCGAAGATGACCACCCCGACGAAGGTGCTCGAATGGGTGATGTCGAACGCGTAGGCGCCCAGGACGACGTTTTGCATCCAGGTGCCGATGTTCGAGGCAAAGGCACCGAAGAACACGGTGCGAAAGGTGCGGTGCCGGAGAGCGGAGATGGCCGTCCCCGACGACAGGGGCCGATCGCCGTCGACGACTGCGTCCTCGATCTCCTCGATGGAAGGGGTCCCGATCTCGGGCCCCTCTGTCGGTGACGGCACTCCCGCATAGTAGAGCGGGTGCCAACGCCGCGGCCTCGGCGAAGGGGCTTCGACGAGAGCGCTGCTGCCTCATTCAAGTTGTTGCGGAGGAGTGAACTCCACGCGCACGCGCTGCTCGGGGCGCCGCGCTCCTTGTTCGGCCACGGCACTGAGGACGGCTTGGTCGGCGGCGGTGAGCGGAGGTTGCACGATGCTGCGCGGGTACAGGCGCCTCTCCCGGACCACGTTCACCTCGGCGGCGTAGACGGTGAGCTCTGCTGCCAGGTACAGGAACGAGATCAGGCCGATGACACTGCCGAAGTAGCCATAGGTCTCGTTGGCGTGCCGGAGGGTGTGCCCGACGAGGAGCGTGCCCGCATACTGCAGGACCGTCCACCCCAATCCCGCCAGGAGTGCTCCGGGGACGAGACAATTGATCTTGATGGACTTGGGCGTGAGGATCCGGAATCCGATGACGTAGAACAGCATGTTGGCGGCCAGGCTGACGGCAACGGCCAGCACCTGGGACCAAAGCGGCCCGTGCCCGATGGTCGCCTGTCCCACCAGGAACGTGGTCAGCACCACGTCGAAGGCGAGGAGGACCAGGAACTCGGCGCTGCGCCCGAGGCGGGGCAGAAAGCCGGGGCGGATCACCCCGGGCACGTTCCACACTTCGGCCATGGCCCGCTGGGCCGCCTGGCTCACGCCGAGGGATCCCCACAGCAGTCCGAGCAGGCCGATCACGAGCCCGAACACGCTTCCCGCACGCAACGAGCTCACCCCATGAGGGCCCGAGAGCTGCTTTCCGACGATGGGGAACTGGCCGACGGCGGAGTCGATGATGCGTTTTTGCAGGGCGGTGTCGTGCGCGAAGAACAGCCCCAGAAGGGTCGTCAGGACCAGAAGGAGAGGAAACACCGACAGAAACCCGTAGTAGGCGATGAGCGCGGCCAGGGTGCCGGCAGAATCGTCGCCGAACTTCTTCACGACGCCGAACACGAAAGAGGGAACGGTGTGCCGCTGTTGAAACCTGTCGACGCGGCGGACGATTCTCTCCAGGGGGTTCATCGGCACCGTTCTACCCAAATGGACATAGGGCGGACAACGCCCATGTTCGTGTTCGACCGCACCGGGTCGGGGAGTACCGGTTCGATCGGTCGAGGCAGGAGAGGTCGAGCCGCGCCTCGACCGAGGACGTCTCCTGGGGGCGCGGTGGGCTGAGGTCGCACCGGCGTCCCGGTGGCCGGACCCGCGACCCGCTCTATGAGGGGGCCCGACGGCGTGGCGACAGGGGCCGTTCCAAGATGTCCAAGGAGCAGCTCCAGAAGGCGGTGGATCGCTGGTTCACGGCAGTGCGGGAGGAGGTTGTGGAGGACAGCTCCTGCTCTCCTTCTCGATGTGGCTCATGATCCCGACCGGATTGTCCCGGACGACAAGGTTGATCTGATTCAAGGTTGATCTGATTCAAGACGGGTGCATTGGTCACGGGCGCGATCTTGTCGACCGACCGCCGACCTATCCATGGCCAGGTGCCTCGTGACCCACCCACAGGCACCGCATGCCCCCGCGATGGCATGATCTACCCCTAGCGGGGAAATGCGGGCGGCGGCCGGGCGCCGGAAGTCTGAGGAGCGGGGGGATCATGCGGAGCCGTCGTGTGTCAGCGTCGTGGGGGGTCGGGCTGCTGGTCGCTTGTCTGGGGGTGGGACCGGCCCTGGTCGTCGGGGTGCCACCGGCAGCCGCATCGGGCGGAGCGGGGCTCCAGGGCAACGGCTCGGTCGACGAGGCGTGGCTGACCGGCGCCACACCCGGTGACGCGGTCACCCTCTTGCAGAACGGCTCCCCGGTCGTCAACGCCGCCAACCCCGGCACCGCCGACTCCCTCGGCTCGTTGATCATCCGCGACCTGGCTCCAGGGGCCGGATATTCGTGGGACGACACCAGCTCGGGGGAGCAGACCCCCGCGTTCGCGGTGCTCGCCCCCGGGGGCAACCCGGCCACGGGCTCGGCCCTCTACGCCGACCAGCCGATGCACCAGGGCCTCAACTACCTCACCATGCGCGACGGGATCCAACTCGCCGCCACCGTCCGTTACCCCTATGGGAAAACGTGCGGCGCCACTGCGCCGTGCCCCACCGTGATCGAGTACTCGGGGTACGGCGTCGCCGGGCCCACCGACCCGATCCCGTACCTCGTGGCCCAGGCCACCGGCACGTCGTGTACGGGATGCGGTGACCCAAATCTCCTGCCCGACTCCTCCACGGAAGTCGGCGCGGTCGTGGCGCGGGTCGCGGGCTTCGCCACGGTGAGCCTGCAGATGCGCGGGACCGGTTGCTCGGGCGGCGCATACGACCTGTTCGGCTACCCGTCGGACTACGACGCCTATGACGCCATCGAGATCGTCGCCCACCAGAATTGGGTGGCGAACCACAAGGTCGGCATGGTGGGCATCAGCTACTCGGGTCTTTCCCAACTCCCGTCGGCGGGCACCGACCCCCCCGGCCTGGCCGCCATCGCCCCCATGAGCCCGACCGACGACCTGTTCTCGACGGGCTACCCGGGAGGCATCTACAACGACGGGTTCGCGGCCGGCTGGATCGGGCAACGGATCGACGACGCCAAGGCGGCGGCGACCCTCGTCGGTGGGCAGCTGGCGCCCTTGGCCTCGACTCCGGTCTCCGGCGTCGGCCAGGGATGGACCTATTACCAGATCGACGCCGAGCTGGCGGCCAGCGGCGGCTCCTCGTCGACCTGCCTCGCCAACCAGGCCCTGCACGGGCAGTCCGAGAGCCTGTCGAGCCTGGTCGGGCCGCAGATGGTGGCACCGGGCACGGGCCCGGGCCGGGATCCCACCTTGTTCGATCGCCGGTCCATGAGCGGATGGGCGACCCACATCACCGTGCCGGTGTTCGTGTCGGGCGCGCTCGAGGACGAGCAGACCGGCCCGCAATGGCCGGCTCTGCTCAACGCCCTGCCCACCTCCACCCGGGTGTACGCCAACATGGTCAACGGCGGCCACATCGACTCGACCGATCCACAAATCGTCAGTCGCTGGTTCGAGTTCCTCGACGTCTACGTGGCCGACAAGGTGCCCACCGATCCCGGCGGCCTGGCCGACTTGGTCCTCGACAAATTCTCCAGCTTCGGCTCGGGCACCTCGGCCCAGGCACCATTGCCGGCCTTCCGCTTCACCGCCGCCAAGACGCCGGCCAAGGCCCAGGCGGACTTCGCCAAGAAGACGCCACGCGTGGAGGTCCTCTTCGACAGCGGCGCCGGGCCGGTCGGCGCCGGCGACCCCCAGTCCACCTACTCGGCCGGATTCACCCAGTGGCCGCCGAAAGGCAAGGTCCTCACCTATTACTTCGGCACGGGCGGATCACTGAACACCAAGGCACCGGGCGCGTCGGGGAGCGCGTCGCTCCTCTTGGACCCGACGGTGAGACCCTTGAACGACCTGCCCAGTGGCAACGCCTGGGCCGCTGATCCCCCGTGGGACTGGACGACGGTACCGGCGGCCGACGGGGTGGCCTTCCAGACCACGCCCTTCACCAAGAGCACGACGTTCGTGGGCCCCGCCACCGTGGACCTGTGGGTCAAGTCGGCCACCCCGGTCGAGGACTACCAGGTCACCGTCACCGAGGCCCGGCCCGCGGCCTCCCAGGAGGAGTACGTCACCTCCGGGTTCCTACGGAGCTCGAACCAGGTGGACCTCGCCGGCTCGACCGCGCTGTTCACCTCTCCGTCCTACCTGGGGAGCCAGGCCGGCTCGCTGTCGCCGAGCTCGTATCGGCTGGTGAGGATCCCCGTGGACCCGATCGCCCACACCTTCCGGCCCGGGACCGAGCTGCGCATCGTGATCTCGGCGCCCGGTGGCGACCGGCCGTCGTGGGAGTTCGACACCCTCGACAGCGGCCAGGCGGCGACCGTCGGCATCGGCGGGATCGCCGCTTCGACGTTGGTGGTCAACCGGGTCAACGGCGTGCGGAGCAGGTCGACCCTGCCCACGTGCGGCTCCTTGCGCGGCGAGCCGTGCCGGACGTTGCAGGCCGAGGGCAACCAGGTGCAGGCGTCCGGGCTGACGGGCAGTTCGGTTTCGACGCCGTCGCATCGTCACGGAGCGGCGCGGGGACGGAGCACCGGGCGCAAGTAGCGGGCCTGGTCACCTCTCGGCGCTCACTGGCGGGCGAAGGCCACGATGTTGTCGACGTGGATGCCGAGGCCGGGGATCCACCCCACGAAGCCGGCGTCGCCGAAGGCGAACACCCCACCGTCGGATCCCACCATCCAGTACCCCCGGCCGTCGCCGGTGCCCACCACGCCCACGACGTCGTGGACGTGCACGTGCAGCCCCGGCAGGCGCTGTGGACTCCAGGTTCGACCGCGCGCTCACGCCCCCGCCCGCGACCGACGACACGGCGACCGCCGTCGAGTCGACCTGACACGGGCCGGGGGTGGGATCCGCCCATGGGCGCGAGGTACGGTCGGGCCGATTCGACGAATCGACCTGGAGGCGACGATGAAGGATCGAGACGTGGCCGCGCCCGGACCCGAGGCCGCGGGGGTCCTGACCAAGGAGAGTCCTCGCTCTGTCGCCGACACGGTAAGCCGGCTCATGGACCTGACGGCGGCCAAGGGGATGAAGGTGTTCGCCGTCATCGATCACAGCGGTGAGGCCGAGGAGCGAGGGCTCGAGCTGCGCGACACCAGGGTCGTCCTCTTCGGGAGCCCTGAGGCCGGCACACCGGTCATGGTGGCTGCGCCGCTGGTAGCACTCGATCTTCCGCTCAAAGTGTTGGTGTGGGCCGAGGGGGGCCAGACCAAGGTCAGCTACACGGCGCCGAGCGCGCTCGCATCGCGCTACCACCTCAGTGACGATCTTGCCGGCAGGCTGGCGGGCATCGAGAGCCTGACCGACGCCCTGGTCGCTCCGTACACGATGCCGGCGGCGGGATCCGGAGCAGACTCCGCCGTGGGTGTCGGTCCGGCGTGACGACGGGAGACACGTGAGCGTCCTGCTCAACCACACCATCGTCTGGTGCCGCGACCCACAGGTATCGGCGACCTTTCTCGCACAGACCCTGGGTCTCCCGACCCCGACCCGCTTCGGGCCGTTCCTCGTCGTCGAGCTCGCCAACGAGCTCTCGCTCGACTTCCACGAGACCGGTGGCGAGATCAGCTCTCAGCACTACGCGTTCCTCGTCACCGAGGACGAGTTCGACGCCATCTTCGGGCGCATCACCGGACAGGGCCTCGAGCACTGGGCTGACCCCGGGATGAGCCGGTCCGGCGAGATCAACCGCAACGACGGCGGACGAGGTGTGTACTTCCCCGATCCGGACGGCCATCTCCTGGAGATCCTGACCCGGCCCTACGGGAGCGGGTCCCCGGCGTAACCGAGGACGTCGCCACCGGGCCCTACGCCTGGGCGCGCCGCAGCCGCGACTCCGGCGTCGGTTGATGCGTGTTGAACCGGCCGCGCCCGTCCGCCTTGGCCCGGTACATGGCCGAATCGGCACGGGAGACGATCGAGTCGTAGGTGTCCCCATCCTCGGGGAACACCGTGACTCCCACGCTGGCCCCGATGGTCAGGGTGAGACCACGGATGACGAAGGGCTCGCCCAGCGCCGCCACGACCTCGGCCGCCACGCCCTCGGCGTGAGAGGTGTGAGTCATGCGCTGCAGGAGGATGCCGAACTCGTCGCCTCCGATCCGAGCCACGGTGTCCTCCTCACGTACGGTCACGAGAAGGCGCTCCGCCACGGCTCGAAGCAACTCGTCGCCCACCTTGTGCCCGTGGTGGTCGTTGACCAACTTGAAGCGGTCGAGGTCCACGAAGAGCAGGGCGAGGCTGTTGCCGTTGCGACGCGCGATCGACAGCGACTGCGTCACCCTGTCTTCGAAGAGACGCGAGTTGGCCAGGTCGGTGACGGGATCGTGCAGTGCTTGGTGCCGCACTTCCTCGAGAAGGGCCACGCCGTCGAGCGCCGTGGCCGCCAGGCTGGTGGCACCGCTCAGGCGTTCCCACAATGCGTCGTCGGCTCTCAGTTCGGGGCCGTCCGATCCGACGACGAGGGCGCCCAGGAGGGTGTTGCGTGCCGTGATCGGGACGAGGACACCCTGTGCGAGGCCGGTGAGCGACACGATCGAGGCCAGGATGGGATCCGACGTCGCACCCACCACCGTCGGCGTCGACATCTCGAGCATTCGGTTGGCCAGGGCGACGTTCTGCACCGCCGCCGGTCCCGGCTCTCGTGGGGCGTGGAGGGGGGATGCCGTCGACGCCGCCCGCGCCAGCAGGGCGTCACCGGGTTCCCACAGGAGCACGTGCGCCTGGTCGACGCCCGCCACCACCGGTACCGCATCGGCCAATCGCTGCGCGACCTCGGTCCGGGTGGACACGGCGGCAAGCGCCTTGCCCAGGGCCAGCAGGGCGCTGAGCGTCGCATTGCGGTCGCGGGAGTCGTCGAGGGCGGCCGCCGTTTCGAGCGCGGCGGCGGCGTGGCCGGCGTAGGCCATCAGGAGCGATCGCTCCTGGGGCAGGAAGTGGTACTGCTCGGGATAGAACGCCGCCAGCCGGCCGAAGTGGCCACGGGTCGACTCGATGTCGACAACCAGGCGGGACGGGTCGCTCATCTTCGAATCCGAGTGCAACAGGTGGTGGGCGGCCTTCTGCGCCTCGACCTCGGTGAAGCCGACATGGTGGATGCGGGGCGCGACGTCACCGGGCAGCTGGGCCACGAGGAGGTACCTCGGGGCGCGCACGGCGACGCCGGCCCTCCGGGTGATCGTCTCGAGCATGGAGTTGACGTCGCGAGTGGAAGCGAGGTCCTTGGCCACCGACTCCAGGGACTCGAAGCGCTTGGTCAAGACGAGAACCTGCTCCCGCAGGGCCACCACCTCGCGCTCGAGGCTGGCCTCCACCGATGACTTGGGGTCCCACCCCACCCGGATGAGGCATCGGTCGTCGCCGCGGGTCTGGCACTCGAGCTCCTCGACGTCGGCGGGCTCCATGCCGAACAACACGGGGAACTGCGACAGTGCCCCCAACGTGTACCCGCAGAACAGGGGGTCTCTCTTGTGGCCGGGGGTCACGACACTGATGAGGCCGTGTGTCTCGTCGACCTCGACGACTTCGGAGCGGGTGATGGTCGACTGCTTGGCGGAGATGGCGGGGTAGGCACGGAGCATCTCGGCCGGCGACCCGATGGACCTCAACAGCGCCAGCACCTCGGTCCCTGCGTACTGGCGGAAGACCTCCACGCCGGCCTTGCGACCGATGTCGGGGTCGTCGAGCACGTCGGCCGCCGCCCGGAACAAAGCCAGGCCCTGCTCGTAGGAGCTCCACCCGTCGGGGCGTCGGAGGTCGGCGGCCGATCGTCGCTCACGGGACCGGGCCAGGACGTTGCTGACGCAGGCGTCCCCGCCGATGTGGTGCACGACGCCCAGGAGGGCCCCGATCATCGAGTTCGCCAGCTGCTGCGCGCTGTCGGAGTCACCCACCCTGTCGAGATCGGCCATCGGGCCGGCCACCTTGACCGGCCCGCCCTGGCCCTGCCTGGAGCCGTTGCTCCCTGCAATCAATCAGGGTGGGGCCCCCGGCCCGCGCCCCCGCATCGGGACCGGGTCACGAAAGACGGGACCGGGTCACGAAAGACGGGACCGGGTCACGAAAGACGGAAGACGACCTTGATGGCGCGTGCGTTGCCCCGGTCGATGGCGGTCTCCACGGCGTGGCGATAGTCCTCCAGGGCGAACTCGTGGGTCACGACCACGTCGTGGGGGAGGAGCCCCGCCGCCAGGACGTCGAGGGCGCGGTCGACCGAATGACGGTCGGGGCCACCGGCGGGACCGGGCGCGCTGGACGCGTCCACGGCGTGGTCGATCGAGCCGACCAGGGCGGCCTCCTTGTACCAGATCGGCGTCAGGTCGACCTCGGTGACGCCGGCCGCCCCGAGGAGCAGGACGGTCCCCCGGTGGGCGACGGCTCGAAGGGCATCGGTGACGGACTGCGGTGCACCCACGGCCTCGACCACGTAGGGGAATCCGCCCATGAGCATGACGTTGGCCTTGCGGCCCACGAGCCGCGATCCGGTGAGATGTGCCAGCTCTTCGAAATGAGCGGCGCCGACCTCACTGCGCACGACGTGATCGGCGCCGCAGGCGGTGGCGGCTTCGGCCTGGTGGGCGTGACGGGCGAGCACCGTCACCGGACAACCCGGGAAGAGCCCCTTCAACGCGGCCACGACCGCGAGCCCCAGGACCCCGGCCCCCACCACGAGCACCGGGTCACCGTCGACGGGCGCGGCCCGCAGGAGCCCGTGACAGGCGATCGAGACCGGTTCGTAGAGGCTGGCACCGCGGTCGGGCACGGCGTCGGGGACCCGGTGCAGCATCGAGCGGTGTGCCAGGGCCTGCTCGGCCCACCCGCCCCCGAGGCCCTGGGTGAACCCGAGGGTGCGTCCGCCGGTCACGACCCGGCTGTCGAGGTTGAGGCACGACGACGTCCTCCCGAGCGCGCAGTTCGAACAGGGGGGGTCGATCTCCCGGGCCGCGCAGGGGAGGCAGGGGTCGACGGCCACCCGCGTTCCCACCGGGTGGGGGCACGCAGGGCCTGCTTCGATCACGTGCCCGGCTATCTCGTGGCCCAGCACGAAGGGAAAGGACCCCATCGAGACCAGGGTGGGAGATGGGCCGGTGTTGTGCGCGAACAGGTGCAGGTCGCTGCCGCAGATCCCTCCCGTGGTCACCGCCACGCGGGCCCATGCCGCCCCGGGTAGCTCGGGCTCGGGCACGTCGACGAGCGAGGCGGGGAAGGCGGCATCGGCCATGTCGAATTGAACGGCGCGCACCCACGCAGGTTACGCGTTCGGACATCTCGATGGCGTGGGGCCAGGGGCACCCCGACGCCCACTGGCGTACTGTGCGGAGTTGTGCGGGTACCCGACGGCGCTCTCGACCAAGTGCGCGAAGAGGGGTTTGCCCTCGTGGAGGGCTTCCTCGCTCCCGACGAGCTCAAGCTGGCGCAACAAGCGCTGTGGCTGCATTTCCCCAAGCCCGAGGACTACTTCGCGGACCCGGCCCGCCATGCCGAGTACGCCAGGAGCCAGTTCGCCGGTGTCGAGGAGTTCCCCTACCGGTCCTGGGACCTGAACCGGCTGGCCTTCCACCCCGACCTGGTCGACGCGGCGGAGCGCTACCTCGGTACCACGGAATTGCACCTCTACAAGGTCGAGCTGTGGGCCAAGTACGCGGGGGCCAGCAACTACGACCAGCCCCTGCACCGTGACTACGGCAGCCACAGTCTCGTGGTCCCGCGCCACGACGGGCGGTACCAGCAGCTGACGACGTTCATCTTCCTGTCCGACGTGACCGAGGAGGACGGCCCCACCAGGATCGTCCCCTTCGGGCGGGGCAAGGACGTGCCCTTCTCGCCGTTGTACCTCGAGTTCGGGGCACGCGCCGACGACGAGGTGTCCGCCGTCGGAACCGCGGGGAGCCTGCTCGTCTACCGCACCGACATCTTGCACCGGGGCTCGGACCTGACCGGCGCCGGGCACGCACGCTTTTCGCTGCTGGTGGATTTTCAGGCCAGGGGGACCACCTGGGGCGGGAAGATGGCGTGGCCCAAGCAGGCACCACACCGTTGGGCCAAGCTCATGCCGCAATGCACGGTTCGTGAGCGCGACCTCTTCGGCTTCCCGAGGCCGGGCGACGAGTACTGGAACGAGCAGACGCTCGCCGACGTGGCGGCGCGGTATCCCGGCATGGACATGACGCCGTACCGACAAACCGGGCCTTGGCGCCGGTAGGCCGAAGCGAGGCGGCGCCGGTGATCGACAAGCGGAACAGGAAGGCCATGGGCGACACCCTGGGTGACTTCAGCAAGGAGCAATTCAGCGCTCAGGGCAAGACCCGGACGCTCTACCGTCTGGGCTCGGGCCCGGCGGTGATCGTGATCGCCGAGATGCCCGGGATCACGCCCCACGTCGCCGAGTTCGCCCGTAAGGTCGCAGCCATCGGCTGCACCGCGGTGATGCCGCATCTCTTCGGCGAGCCCGGCGCCGAGGTTTCGGCCTCGATGACGTTCAAGGCGTTGGGCCCGGCCTGCATCTCGCGTGAATTCTCGGTGCTGGCCCTGAGGAAGACCAGCCCCGTCACGGTGTGGCTGCGTGCGCTGGCCGCCGAGGAGCACAAGCGCTGCGGCGGACCGGGCGTGGGCGTGGTCGGGATGTGCTTCACGGGTGGGTTCGCGCTGGCCATGATGGTGGACGACACCGTGGTGGCACCGGTGCTGAGCCAGCCGTCCCTGCCGTTCCCGGTCTCGAAGAGGCACAAGGCGGATGTCGGGATCTCCGACGCCGATCTCGCCACGGTGCGGACACGGGTGGCCGACGGAGCGTGTGTCCTCGGGCTCAGGTTCTCGGATGACCCCTACTGTTTCGCCGATCGCTTCGAGACGTTGCGCCGCGAGCTCGGTGACGGCTTTGTCGCCGTGGAGCTCGATTCGTCCGAGGGGAACCCCTACGGGCATCCCAAGAACGCCCACTCGGTGCTGACCGAGCATCTCGACGACCGTGACGGGACGCCGACCCGGGCCGCGCTCGACGAGGTCCTGGGTTTCCTCAAGGAGCGCCTGAAGATCCGGTAGGACGGGCTGGGCTCGAGGGACGGCGCCGGTGCCGTGTCGGCGCGTGGCGTCGTGTCCTGGTTCATAATGTCCCGTGCGTCGTCCCACACGTCGCAGGTCCCTGGTCGTGGGGATGCTGGTCGCGCTCGTGGCGGTCGGTGTCGTGCTCGGCGGGGTCCTCACCACCGCCGGCCCGGCCGTGGTGTTGCCGACGTCGCCGGCCCGACAAGCGGGGGAGGCCGAAAGCCACTACATCGCGCAGACCTCGCTCTCGGAAGTGCCCGGAAGGCTGGCGACGCCGGTGGCCGCCGTCGACGCCACGGGAAGGCCGTTGCCCGACTCGGCCTCGATCGTCGCCGCACTGCGCGCCGAGGACGGCAAGACGGTGACGCTGCGGGCGCCGACCATCGTGGACTTCGGTCACTTGGTGGCCGGTGTCTACACCCGTCCCGGTGCGACCGCCGATCCGGTCAGTGATGTCGCGGGGTTCTTCCGCACGACCGATCCCGGCGAGACGGGCCGGCTCACCCTCGCCGACGGCGAGTGGTACGTGGCGAGGTACGTCCGGCTTCCTGCCCACGTGCCCATCGACGTCGTCGGCTTCCGCTTCGAGGCGGACCCGAACATGGTGCCGGCCACGATGGCCGTCCCCGGCGGCAAGATGCCCGGGGCGTTCCTCGCCTCGGACCCGGAGCTGACACGCATCTGGTACTCGGCGGCGTCGACGATGCAATTGTCGATGATGACGACGACCCCGGGTGAGGGATACCAGTTCTTCGACAGCCCCGAGCGGGACCGCTCGCTGTGGCTCTGGTACGACGCCTCTGCCGACGACACCGCCTACTACGCCTTCGGGGGGCTCGCCCTGCCGGTGGCGATGCACTCCTATCAAGCGGCCCGGTCGGGCCAGAAGGCCTTCGTCGTGTCCTCGTCCGACGACGTCCCCGACCAGAACGGGTTCACCGAGAGGGACCTCGGGGCGCTCTATGCCTTCTACGGAGACCCCTCGATCCTCGGGCAGTTCTACTCGGGTCTCGAGGGCCACGAGGCGTCTGTGGTCTCGGCCCTGAGACGTCCCGACGGGCTGTACCGGACGAACATCCTCCCCGTTCCCCCCAGCCCCCAGAACCCGGCCAAGCCCGACGACCAGTCGCTGGAGAACCAGTTGTGGGACTACGCAGGGTTCCTGGGGATGGCCGGGCTGGCCGACGGGCGGGGCGATCCGGTCACGGCGGCCGGCTTCCGCCGCAAGGCGACATCGCTCAAGGACGCGGTCAACCGGTACCTGTGGGACCCGACCAAGGGTGCGTTCGTGGACTTCGTCGGCTCGACCCACGTCGACGAAGCGGGGAACTCCATGGCGGTGATGTACGGGCTGGCGACGCCACGACAGTCCCAGAGCATCCTCGCCTATCTTCACTCCCACAACGACCGGGTCTACGACTCGACGACGACCGGGACATGGGGAGCGGTGAATCCCGCCGGCTCGACCGACTTCGACCGCCCGTTTCTGCCCGGAGACCCCGATCTCGACGTGGCGGACTGGAGTGCCCCCTTCACGCAGTGGGGCTGGGACTGGGGCATGGGATCGGGCCCCGACGACTTCGGCCAGCAGTACAACTACAACTACAGCCTGGTGCCGTGGGCCGAGGCGTTCGAAGTGCAGGCCGACTTCACCGCCGGTGACGATGCCGCCGGCATCGACCTGATCGACCGGGCCTGGGGGACGATGCTCCGACTCGGTCCCTCGACGTTCTACGAGTCCTCTCGCTACGACGGGACCCCCGCCTACGAGCTCGGCTCGCAGCACGACACGGTGGTGCACCGGTGGGCGTCGGGTGTCGGTGCGCTGTTGCAGCAGTACGTCCTCGGCGTCGAGCCCACTCGTCCGGGATTCAAGTCCTGGCGGGTCGAGCCGCACGGTGCCACGTTGCGCTGGGTCCAGGGGCGTGTGCCGACGCCCGAGGGCCCGCTGTCGGCATGGTGGCGCTGGGCCGGCCCCTCCGACGCGCGCCGCGGCTACACGATGGTGGTCTCCGCTCCGGGTGGGACCAGTGGCGAGGTGGCGTTGCCCGTTCCCGATCGTGGCGCCGTGCTCGTAGACGGCCAAAGGGTCTGGACCAGCCACCGCCATGGAGCCGATGCGCGCTGGGATGCGGCGAGCCGGCGCGTCGTGATCTCGGGTCTCGGTGCCGGTGGACATGTCATCACGTGGACGCGCTGAGGGCGGGGGCTTGCACCCCCGCCCTCAGCAACGTCGATTCCGGGGGCCGGCCAGGGCCGGCGATGTTCTCCGACGTCGGCAGGATTTCTGACGTCGACAGGATCTACGACGTCGACACCAGGTTCTTCGGGGGCGTCGAGGTCGTGCCGGTGTACTTCGTCACCGGAGCCGATCCGACGTCGGTGACCTCCACCGGAGTGACCGCCGTGCTGCCGATCCAGCTCCCCGTGGGCGTCACCGCCGGCGGGGCCGTGGCGCTGAGCTTGATGACCTCGGCTCCCTGGAAGCCGTAGCGCACGGTGCTCGAATACGACAGGGGCACGAAACCGGGGGTGACGAAGGCCTTGCCGGACTTGGCGATGGCCGCCAGCAAGCCGGCTCGGGTCAGGTTCTTTCCCGCCGCCTGCAGTGCCTGGACGACCGTGTAGGCCAGCGCCACGCCGTATTGGGTATTGCCGTCCAACCCGGACTTGGCGTACAGGCTCGGTGCATAGTCCGCCAGGAGCTTCTTCTCGACCTGGACCCACGGATTGGACACCTCGGACTCCGGTGCGAAGTAGGCGTCGGTGATCACTCCGTTCAAGAGACCGGCCGCTGCCTTGGCTTGTGCCGCGGTCCCCCCACCTTTCTGGGTGAACGCCGACAGCAGCGGCCCCACGGTCGGGGAGTCTGCGCCGACGTTGGAGAGGACGTACTGGGGCAGGTAGCCGATGGCCGCGCCGGGCAGCATGGCCAGCGCGGTGGCGGCAGGGATCGTCGCCATCACGACGACTTGTGCTCCCGCCGCCTTCAGTGCCGCGATCTGGTTGGAGAGCGGCCCGGCCAACGTGCTGGCGTCGTAGGTCTGACGCGAGACCACCGATGCCGGTGCGATCTCCATGTCCAGTCCCTTGACGAAGTCCTGGCCGAACTCGTCACCTTGGTACAGATATCCGATCTTCTTGCCGGCGAAGTTGGCCTTGACGTAGCTGCCGAGGATCTTGCCCTCCACCGTGTAGGGCGGTTGCCATCCCGAGCTCTGGGGGTATGTCGGATCGCTCCAACAGTTGCACCCCGACTCGATGAAGAGCTGGGGCACCTTCTGCCCGTTCAGGAATCCCTGTACGGCAGCCTGCGTGGGCGTCCCCAGTGACCCGATGTCGGCGAACACGTTGTCCTGGAGGACGAGCCTGCGGGTCAGCGTCGCCGTGTTGGCGGGGTTGTACCCGTCGTCGAGATAGGTGTAGTGGATCTTGCGGCCGTACACCCCGCCGTGGTCGTTGACCCAGGTGAAGACGGCGTTCATGGCGGGGGCGATCTCGTCGTAACCCGGCGCGGCCGGCCCGGTGAGCGGCACGGTTGCCCCGATCAGAATGCTGTTCGACGTCACGCCCGGTGCCGATGCGCTCGGCGCGGTGGCCTTGGGGGTGGAGCTGCAGGCCGCCAACACGGTGGCAGACAGGGTGATGCCCATGACACTCGTCACCAGGACACGTGTCCATCTGCCGATGGAGTTGCCATTACTCTGTCTCATCGCTGCTCCTTTTGTCGTCGCCTGTTCACTCGAACCCACTGCTCATGTGTCATGTGATCGGGAAAGCGGCCGACTGTCGTCCGGACGCGGCGGCACTCGGGGTGAGATGGAGTGCGATCCGGACCGGTAGTGCGAGATGCGCCCCCAGGACCACCGGAGGCCACCTTGGATGCCGGTAGGGGCTGCGATCATGACGACGATCAACACGACGCCGAAGATGATCGTGGCGAGGTACGCGCTCGCCCCGCTCCCGAGACTGAAGTGTCCCGAAAGCGAGGTCGACCATTGCGGGAGGTACACCAAGAGGATCGCCCCCCACCACATGCCCATGAGACTGCCCGTTCCCCCCAGCACCATGGCCGCCAGCAGCTGGATGGAGAGGGTGAGGGGGAATTCCCCCGTATTGACGACCCCGGTGGACAACCCGAGGAACGCTCCGGCCAGTCCGGCGCAAGCGGCGCTGATGACGAATGCCGTGACTTTGGTGCGAGCCACGTGTATCCCGGCCAGCGATGCGGCGATCTCGTCGTCGCGCACGGCGCGGAACGTGCGTCCGAAGCGACTGCGAAGAAGGTTGGCCAACAGGACCAAGGTCACCAACGCTCCCATGATCTGGATCCAGGCCAACCACCTCTCGGGGTTGACCGACCCCGGTGCGGCGGGGACCGTCGTGGTGAGACCCTGATCGCCCCCGAAGGTACCGCTCCACTTGTCGGCGATGGGGGGAAGGGCCAATGCGAGCAACAAGGTCATTCCGGCCAGGTACGGGCCTTTCAAGCGGGTGGCGGGGATCCCGATCAAGAGCCCCAGCACGGCGGCGGAGGCGATCGCCGCCAGCAGCTCGAGGATGAAGTTGACGTGCGTGTGCGTCATGAGCAGCGCGGTGGTGTACGCGCCGACGGCCATGAAGGCGCCGTGGCCGAGTGAGATCTGCCCGTTCACCCCGGTCAGGAGGCTCAGGCCCGCCAGGGCGATGACGTACAAGGCGATCTCGCCGACCTCGTAGTCGTTGTACGGGCTGAGGGCGGAAGTGACGAGGTAGAGGACGACCGCCCCACCGAGGGCGAGGATCAGGTGGCGACCCAGGGGCTGGGCCGGCAGCCGGATGCGGCGCAACCACGATCCGCCGTCCAACCGGACTGCAGAGGGGACCGCTTGAGTCATCTCAGACCTTCCGGGCCGGTGGTCGGGCGAAGATCCCTTCCGGCCGGGCCATGAGGGCCACCATGAGCAGGGCCAACGCGCCCAGAGGCTGAAGGCCCGACCCCAGATAGCCGCCCACGTACGAGATGCACAGGCCCGTGATCAATCCGCCGATCAATGCGCCCACAGGGCTTTCGAGACCTCCGACCACGGCTGCGGTGAAGGCGTAGACCAGGACCAGGTCCATGTAGTACGGCCCGAACGAACTGGTCGGCGCCACCAGCAGACCAGCCAACGACCCGGCTACGCCGGCCAGAGCCCACCCCAGGGTGAGGAACAACCCGACGCGCACACCGAGCAGTCTCGAGATCTCGCCTGCGAAGGCCGACGCTCTCATGCGGAGTCCGAGCGTGGTCATCCGGAACAGCAACAGCGTGGCGATCATGAGGGCGAGCACCGCCCCGAGGATGAAGACGTCGAAATGCGAGAAGGCGATCTTGGTGTGCCCGACGGTCAGCCCGCTCTGGGAGTAGGCGGCGGGAAAACCCCGGCTGGAGTTGCCGTAGATGGCTCCGGCGACGCCTTCCAGGACCACCAGCAACCCAATGGTCACGATGACCGGATTGAGCTCGGACTTTCCCTGCAGGGGGCGGATGAGGACGCGTTCGACAAGTGCACCCAACACGAATCCGATCGCCAATACCGCCACGAAGGCCCACCAGTACCCGACGCCCTGACCGAGGAGGCTCGAAGCGATGAAGGTCGTGATCATCCCCATGGCCCCCTGGGCGAAGTTGACGATCCGCGTGGCGCGAAAGATCAGCACCAGTGCCAGAGCCAACGCGGCGAAGATCATCCCGTTGGCGATGCCGTCGAGCGTGATGTTGACGAACAGGCTCATGCCAGGCTCCTAGAACCCGAGGTAGTGGTGTCGCAGGGCATTGTCGGCAGCGATCACGGATGCCTCGTCGGAGACCACGACTTCACCGAGGTTGAGCACCACGGCATGCTGAGAGACGGACAGGGCGCTGCGCGCGTTCTGCTCGACCAGTACGACGGTCAAGTCGGTTCCTTCGGTTCGGTCCCGGAGAAGGGTCATGAGTTGTGCCGTCACGAGCGGTGCCAGCCCCAAAGACGGCTCGTCGAGCAACAGCAACCGTGGGCACGAGATCAAGGCCCGACCGATCACCAGCATCTGACGCTCTCCACCCGAGAGCGCGGAGGCGTGGTGCCTGCGGAAATGACGCAATCGGGGGAAGAGCTCGAACGTCGCTTCGATCGCCGCCTGACGTTGGTGGCGGCCCATGCTCCACAGGGTGGGCAGGCGGAGATTCTCCTCCACCGTCAGCTCCGCGATGACGCCCCGTCCTTCCGGGACATGGGAGACGCCGCGCCGGGCGATGTTCTCGACAGGGTTCCCCACGAGCTCCTCCCCCGAGAAGCTGATCGTGCCCGAGCGAGGCTTGACCAGCCCACTGATGGTCCGGAGCAACGTGGTCTTCCCCGCACCGTTGGCACCGAGGATGGCGGTGATCGAACCGGACCGGGCCCGGAACGTCACGGACCGGAGCGCGTCCACGGCTCCGTACGAGACGCACAGGCCTTGGACCTCAAGCATCGGGCATCCCGGGTGATGCCGACACCTGGTGCACCTCGTCTCCCAGGTACGCCGTGGCGACTTCTGGGTTCGACCGGACGGCCTCGGGTGTGCCCTGCGCGATCACTTGACCGAAGTTCAGCACGACCAGCCGGTCACAAACCGACATGACCAGGTCCATGTGGTGTTCCACGAGGAGGACGCCCATGCGTGACCGTAGACCTCGGATCAGCGTCCCGAGCTCCTCCATCTCGTCGTTGGAGAGCCCGCTGGCCGGCTCGTCGAGCAAGAGAAGACCGGGTTGCGCCATGAGGGCCCGGGCCAGTGCGGCACGCTTCTGGATCGGGTAGGGGAGCGTGGCGGGGAACCGGTGCGCATGCTGGGCCACGCCGAGCTCCTCGAGGAGGTCCCGGGCGAGCCGGGCCACTCTCCGCTCCTCCCTGTTCGAGCGCCACAGACCCAGGAACGCCGACCCGATGTCGCTGTGCAGCGCGGACTGGGCCCCGATCATCACGTTCTCGAGGACGCTGAGCCCGGCGCACAGCCCGACCCCTTGGAGGGTGCGGGCGATGCCGAGTCCGGTCAGATCGTGCGGATGATGATGTTCCAGCAGTGAGGTCCCGTCGTAGGTGATGTCTCCCGAATGGGCCCGCACGAACCCGCAGATGACGTTGAACAGCGTCGTCTTGCCGGCGCCATTGGGCCCGATCACACCGACGATCTCTCCCGGAGCCGCAGCCATCGAGACGTTGTCGAGGGCGATGACGCCCCCGAATCCCACGCTCAGCTCGTTGACGAGGAGCGTCTTCTCGCCGTTGTTGGGTCCGGGAAGAGGTGCATGCACCGAGGCTACCTATGCCGCAATGACCGGAGGGGTGTCAAGGCACAGACCCACAAGCATGTGCGCGCCTTTGCCTGCCAGCCCCCGAGCATCGTGAGAGATGATACTGACCGTGCCCCACCGACACCGGCATGGGTTTCCGGTTCCGTCGGGTCCGTCGACGCGGTCCTGAGCCTCCGGTACTTCGCCCTCGGGCCGACGACGCGGCGCGTCGCGGTCAGGACTCGACGGGCTTCCCGCCCACCGAGCGCCGCATGGCGGCGTGCAGGCGGTTCGGGGTGAGGACCCCGAGGTAATGGTCGTCGTCGTCGACGACCGGGATCCAGCGCACATCGTGCTGGAGCATCTCGCCCAGGGCCGCACGCAAGGTCGTCCCCAGCGGAACCTGGGCGGCGAATTTCTCGGTGCGAGGCCCGACCGGGCCCGTCGCCTCCGGTTCGAGCGACACCCATCCGACCAATCTGCCGTTGTCGTCGAGCACCACGGCGGTCTTGGCGTCCGAGTCCTGGGCGAGCTCCCGAGCCTCTGCGATGTCGGCGGAGGGGGACACCACCGGTGGATGCGCCAGGTCTTCGCGTTCGATCCGGACGACCGCCAGGCGTCGGACCCCTCGGTCCGCTCCCACGAAGTCCGCCACAAACGGGGTCGCGGGCCGTCCCAGGATCTCGCTGGGGGCGTCGTACTGCTCCAACACGCCCCCTGCGGAAAGGACGGCGATCCGGTCACCGAGCTTGGCCGCCTCCTCGATGTCGTGGGTGACGAAGACGATCGACTTCTTGAGGTCCTCTTGCAGTTCGAGGAACTGGTTCTGGAGTCGTTGCCGCGTGACCGGATCGACAGCGCCGAAGGGTTCGTCCATGAGCAGGACCGGGGGGTCGGCTCCGAGTGCCCGCGCCACTCCGACGCGCTGGCGCTCGCCGCCCGACAACTCGTGGGGAAATCGGCGGGCGTAGCTGTGCGGTTCGAGTCCGACCATCTCGAGCAGCTCGTGCACGCGGCGTTCGACCCGGTGGGTGGCCCAGCCCAGAAGACGGGGTACCACGGCCACGTTGTCGAAGACGCGGCGGTGTGGGAAGAGCCCGCCTTGCTGGATCACGTATCCGATGCCACGGCGCATCTGCACCGGGTCCTTGGTGAGCACGTTCTCTCCCGCGATGAGGATACGGCCCGACGTCGGCTCGATGAGTCGGTTGATCATGCGCAAGGTCGTCGTCTTGCCGCAGCCCGACGGGCCGACCAGGACGGTGAGCTCGCCGTCGCCGATCTCCAGAGTCAGGTCGGCGACGGCCACGGTCCCGTTGCCGTAGCTCTTGGAGACATGCTCCAACCTGATCATCGTGGCCACGATAGCAACGGAGTTGCTCGGATTCGCCCTGCGGCGTGGGGGTCGACCGCAAGTAGAGTCGGTGCGGTGGGAACGGCCCAGCCCTTCTTCCAGTGGAGCTACGTCTCGAGCCAGTGGAGCCAGATCGGCGCCGATCTGGTGCAACACATCAGCCTCAGCCTCTTGGCGCTCGGGATCGGACTCGTCATTTCGATCCCGCTCGCGTTGGTGGCATGGCGGTATCGCCTCCTGAGACCGCCGGTATTCGGGCTCGCCAGCGCGCTCTACATCATCCCGTCACTGGCGCTCTTTGCCATTCTCGGGCCTATCACGGGGTACGTGGCGTCGTATCCGACCGCGGAGATCGCGCTGGTGGGCTACACCCTGCTGATCCTGATCTGGAACACCGTGGCCGGCCTCAACGCCGTACCCGCCGATGCCCGGGAGGCGGCCACCGCCATGGGGTACTCGCCGGCCTCCGCGCTCGTGCGGGTCGACCTCCCTCTGGCGCTGCCTTATGTGTTCGCCGGGCTTCGGGTCGCCACCGCCACGGTGATCGGCTTGGTGACCGTGACCGCACTGATCGGCCTCGGGGGCCTGGGCCAGCAGATCACCTACGGCTTCAACATCGGCTACTACACCCCGATCATCGTGGGCCTGGTCCTCTCGGTGCTTCTCGCCGCTGTGTGTGACCTGCTCCTCGTCGGGGTGCAGCGCCTGGTCATCCCCTGGTCGCGCTCGGCCCGCCGCGGACAGGTGGCGTGAAGTGGAGATCTGGGACCACTTCCGGCACTTCGTGGCGAGCGTGGCCGACTGGTTCACCACCTCGGCCCACTGGACCGGATCGGGCGGCATCCCGGAGTTGCTATGGCGCCAAGCCGAACTGTCGCTGGCCGTGGTGATCGGTGCGGTGGTGGTGGGAGGCGGTATCGGCCTCGTGCTGGGCCATACCGGGCGCGGAGGCCTGGTGGCGGTGAACGCGGCCAACGCGGCGCGGGCCGTCCCGAGCCTCGCCCTCCTCACGCTCTTCGCCATCGTTCCCTGGATCTCCCTCAAGTGGGGCGGGTTCCTCGCCGCCTTCTTGGCTCTCGTCGTCCTCGCCATCCCTCCCATCCTCACCAACACCTACGTGGGCATGCGCGAGGTGGACGCCGAGGTGCGCGACGCGGCCAAGGCGATGGGCCTGACAGGCGGCCAGGTCCTGCGTACGGTCGAGCTTCCACTCGCCACCCCGTTCCTCATGGCCGGGATCCGGACGGCATCCATCGAGGTGGTGGCCACCTCTACGCTGGCCGCCTACGTGAGCTACACCGACCTCGGGACTCCGGTCATCTCCGGTCTCAACACGAACAACACCGTCGAGGCTTTCGCCGGCGCCATCCTGGTCGCATTGCTGGCGGCGTTCGTGGCGCTGGGGCTCGGTATCCTGCAGCGGGTGATGACCCCTGAGCCCCTCCGGCGTAAGGTGCCCGCCGGGCTCGGTGCATCGACGCGGCCGGAGGCGATGGCTCCGGCCTGACGCGGAGAACTTGACTGTTCTCATCGGATTCATACATTATGAGCCAGAGTCTCGACTCGCGTCGCGATCACTGTCGGAAACCGGTTGCGCGACCCACAACAGAGGAGGGTTCCCAGATGGGGCCTCGACGCTCGCTGATCATCGCCACTGTGCTTGCCGGCGCGGTTCTGACCCTGGCCGGTTGCAGCAGCGGGGGTACGAACAACGGTTCTGCCTCCAAGCCGACCATCAAGATCGGGGCGACGAACTTCGAGGAGCAGGAGATCGTGGCCAACCTCTACGGGGACGTCCTTTCTCACGCCGGTTATCCGGTGATCGTGGAGCCGGCGCTCGGCACACGCGCTGTCGTGGTTCCCGCCCTGGAGCACGGCCAGATCGATCTCGAACCGGACTATGCGGCTTCGCTCCTCGGCTACCTCCACGGGGGCAACCCGCAGCCGGCCGGAACGCAGATCAACACGGCCATCGCCGCCGACAAGACGGCGCTGGCGTCCTTCGGGGTGACCGTGCTGCCCGCCTCGAAGGCGCTCGACACCAATGTCTTCGCGGTGACCAAGGCAACCGCCGCCAAGGACCACCTGACCACGATCTCGAGCTTGGCGCCCTATGCGTCGAAGATGGTCCTCGGCGGCCCGACCGAGTGCCCGACGTTCGCCGGGTGTGAGCCGGGTCTGAAGCAGGTCTACGGTCTGAACTTCTCCAGCTTCAAGTCGCTCGACGAAGCAGGGCCGCTCAGCGTGGCAGCGCTCAAGAACGGCGAAGTGCAGGTGGTCGAGTTGTTCTCGAGCGACGGCAACGTCGTCAGCAACAACTTCGTGGCCCTCGTCGACAACAAGCACCTCGAGGGGGCTGACTACATCATCCCCGTCATTCGCAAGTCTGTGAACTCCGCGGCGGTGGACGCAGCCCTCAACAAGTTGGACGAGAAGCTGACGACGGATGCCATCTCGAAGCTCAACCTCGATGTCACTGCCAACAAGGAGCAGGCGGCCGCCGTCGCCAAAGCGTGGCTCAAGGCCAACGGCCTCCTCTGACAGGTCCAAGCGTCTGAGCGCATGACCTCGAGCGCATGACCCCGAGCGCGCATGAGAAGGTGGTGCTCGTGTCGCGCCCTTCGATCTTCGAGTTTGCCGGCGGTTCTCCGGCGTTCCTCGCGCTTGCGGTTGCGCACCACGAGCGGTGCCTGCAGGACCCGGTGCTGAATCACCCGTTTTCCCATCCCGGCCATCCCCGGCACGTCGAGCGCCTGGCCGCCTACTGGGCCGAGGTCTTTGGCGGTCCTCGGACCTTCTCCCAGTCATGCGGAGGGCATTCGGGGATGCTCAACATCCACGCCGGCCAGGGTGCGGAGCAAGACCTGGGGGAGCGGTTCGTCGAATGCTTCGTCCAGGCGGCCGACGACGCCGGCCTCCCTGACGATCCCGACTTCCGGGGCAGCCTCCGCGCCTACATGGAGTGGGCGGTGCGAGACGTGCTCGCGTACTCGCCGCAGGGCACGACGGTGCCCGAGGACCTGGCGGTCCCGGGCTGGTCCTGGGACGGCCTCGAACCACACCCCGCGCGGCGCGAGGTGACGCCACCGCCATCGCAGGATCATCGGTGATTTCGAAGCGGCCGATGCGTCGAAACAGTGATGGTCGACAAGGTGTCATGGGCCCGGGTGGTGCTGGCCTGGGCGGACGACCGCGTGGTGGTGCTGACCTTGTCGGGCGAGGGTGCCCCCGACCTCTCGGTCGTCGATGACCTGGCCCGGCTCCGGCTTGCGGTGCGTCGCAGCGGAGGGCGCATGTGCCTCGAGGACGTGGCGCCCGCCCTTTCGGGATTGCTCGACCTGGCCGGACTACTCCGGGAGGTGAGCGGGGAGGCCGAAGGCGGGGAAGATTCGCTCCACCTCCAAGAAGGAGTGGATCCCGGCGATGCGGCCTCCTGAAGTCTCGAGGACCTGTAGGGCCCAGGGGGTGTGCCCCCCGAGCGGGTCGACGCGGTACTGGGCGAAGGCCGGGCAGCCGCTCGCCCATGTGGGCAGCAGGCGGGAGCCCCGGCAGCCGTTGCCGACTCCGAGCATCCACTGCCCGATGTTCCGGGCCCCTTCGAGCCACATCGCATAGGGAGGCATGGACTGCACGGCGTCGGCGCGCAGCAGCGCCACCAGCCGGTTCACGTCGTAACGCTCGAAGGCGTCGACGTACTGGGCCAGGAGGTCGGCCTGCTCCGCGTCCACCGCCGCCTGGCGCTCGCCCAGGTCCGCGGATGCGAGGGTGCCCCGAGCTCGCTGCAGGGCGCTGTTGACCGCCGCCACGCTCGTGTCCAGCAAGTCGGCCACCTCCACCGCATGCCAGCGCAGCACCTCGCACAGGATGAGCGCGGCCCGCTGACGGGCCGGAAGGTGCTGCAAGGCGGCTACGAAGGCCAGGCGGATGCTGTCACGGGCCGCCGCCATCTCGGCGGGATCCGCCTCGACCGGCAACACCCGATCGTCGGCGATGGGAGACACCCAGGTGCCGTCGGGCAGGACCCCCTCGAGAGACGACTCCACGGGGGGCCGCGACGGTCCGAGCTCCATCGGCCGGGCCCGACGCTGGCGTCCCCGAAGGAGGTCGAGACACACGTTGGTGGCGATCCGGTACAGCCAGGATCGGACGCTGGAGCGCCCTTCGAAGCTCTCGCCCGCCCGCCAGGCCCGAACCATGGTCTCTTGGACGGCGTCCTCGGCGTCGAAGCCCGACCCGAGCATCCGGTAGCAGTAAGCGGTGAGCTCCCGGCGGTAGGAGTCGAGGTCGGCGGGGGCGAGGCCGGGCGGGCTGACGGTCACGCCAGCAGATCCTATGGGCGAGTCCAGCACGGAGGTCGACACGGGGGTAATGACGACCGCAACCGCCCGAACTCATCGGCCCGGCACGGATCGATGGAGAACCCGGCGGATGCCGCCACCGGCCGATGAGCCCGACCCGGCCGATGAGTTCGGCAGGACCGGGCGTCGGCCCACGTAATACGGTCCGTTCCTGGTGAGCCCAGGCAGACTCCTTGGGCCGCCAGGGGGAGCCGGACCCCGAGCCCGATCCCGGGGAGGAGAGACGATGACGAGGCAACCGAAAGGTGAGCGCAACCTGGACGGATACGGTGCGCCGGTCATTCCCTGGACCACGGTGTGCGAGGTGCTCGAGCAAGGCACGGCCCAGATCACCCAGGCTCCGGGATCGGGAGGCCCGGGGCGCCACACCTGCTGGCTGGCGACCGTGCGCCCCGACGGGCGGCCTCACGTCGTCCCCGTGGGTGTTCTCTGGGGCGACGGCGCCGCGTACTTCACCGCCGGCGCAGGGACCCGCAAAGCCAAGAACCTCGCCCACGACCCGCGTTGTGTGGTCACCGTCGCCACCACCGCCTTCGACCTCGTCGCGGAGGGCGAGGCCACGAAGGTGACCGACGCGGCCACGCTGGAGCGCGTGGCCGAGCGGTACAGAGGGGCCGGATGGAGCCCGACCGTGCGGGACGGCGCTCTCTACGCCCAGTACAGCGCGCCCAGCGCGGGGCCACCCCCATGGGAGGTATACGAGTTCACGACGGCGACCCTTTTCGCCCTGGGAACCGCCGAGCCCTTCGGTGCAACCCGGTGGAGGTTCTGAGAACGTCGTCCTCGCGGCCCGCTATTCCGACTCCGGGGCAATCCCGGCTCCCCGGAGCATCCGTCGCAGGTCGACCACCTGTTGGGCGTCGATGTCGTGGCGGCGCGGTACGTCGAAAGTCTCGGTCTCGGCTCCCAGGGTCACCGTGTACCGGCCTTCGTGCTCCTTGGTGACCGAAGCCACTTTCTGCAGGAGTGACAACACGTCGTGCCACTGGATGTTGTGGCTCACGGGATGGCTGAAGATCTTCTCTACCGTGGCCCGGTGGTGCGCGTCGAGTTCCTTGTCGTTTCCCATCACGCTCCCTCGGTGCTCAGAGTATCCCCGGCCCGTGACCGAGGACACCATCGGTGTCAGGGGTCCCGGGTCATCGCCGCCCGCGAATCTCGTCATCCGGTCGAATCGGCATCAGGCGTTTCGTCACCGGCCAAAGGTGCGTCGAGATTCCAACCGCCCTCGTCGCCCTGCCGGGAGCGGGCGCGAATCGTCGGCTCTCCCAGGCCATCGGGGTCGTCCATGCCCCCGTCGAGGGTCACCAGGTCTTCGGGGTCGTCGAGCTCCGCTCCCGCCTCCTCCAGCTCGCGCTCGTCGACCTGGAGCGTGGGGTCGAGGGAAGGGTCCGTCTCCACCTCCTCGGTGAAACCGGAATCGATCCTGGAGTCCTCATCGAGCGCTTCGTCGCCCTGTTCGAACGCTTCTGTGCCCAGTGGCTCGTCGGGCGACCAATCGTCGTTGTGGCTCACTGCGTCGTCTCCGTCCCTGCGGGTGGCGTGGAGTGATCGTAGGGCTCCGGGCCCTGGAGCGAAAGGGTCATGAAGGTGCTGTTCGGACTCGGGCCGTAGTCGCCGAAGGGCCCGCACGGTTCGAATCCCGCACGTGCATACAGCGACCGCGCCGGAGCAAATGCCGGCGTCGAGCCTGTCTCGATGCTCACGCGGCGACACCTCGCATCACGCGCCACGCCGACGAGATGATCGAGCATCGCCCGGCCGATGCCACGACGCCGGGCCCGTGGGGCAGTGTGCATGGACTTCAGCTCCGCCTGTCCTCGGTCCATCCGCTTCAGCGCCCCGACACCGAGGAGCTCGCCGTGGAGGCGGAATGAAAAGAAGGTGACGTCGGGGTCGAGGAGGCCCTCGACGTCCAGTGCGTGGACGTCCTCGGGCGGGGTGTGGGCACGGGCGAAGGCGAGGTGGGACTCGAGCAGCTCGCGCACGTCCACGGCGCGTGGGTCCTCGACCGAGATCTCGCCTTCGGGCATCTCGGGAACCTACGTGATCCGGAGCGCTCGATCTTCCGACGACACGCATGGCCGAGGCGCGCCCAGCGGATCAGCGCCGGTGGAACACGAGGTTGACCGGGAATTCGCCTCGAAACGCGGACCAAAGACCCTGGGTGCGGCTATCGCGGCGGCCCACTATGGAGGTGAGGACTGCGGCGAGGAGGCCCTGATCAGGATGTGATCGTTGCGAGAAAGGCGCAGGACGATGGCGATCTCAACTCCACCCAGAGTGCGGAGGCCGGCAACGCGGCTGGAGCCTCCTCTGCCCAGGCGTCCGACCGTGTTGAGGGCCGAGAGCTCGCTCTTGGAGTTGACGGTGCTCGTGGTGGTCATCGCCGTCGTCGCCGCCATCGCCGGCTTCGTGGTCGTCGGAAGCGTCAGTGGTCCGCGCTACCAGGCAACCATCCAGAACATCGTGCCTTACACCTCGAGTGAGGTCATCGTCGACTTCCAGGTGAAGAACCTGGGAGAGTCCCCGGCCACCCCCACCTGTGTAATCGACACGAGCTCGTCGGCGTTCGCGGTCACCGGTGAGGGGAGCATGACCGCCGGTCAACCCGTCCCCGGAAAGGCCTGGGCCACGTACCACGTCGTCGTCCCGGTCACGAGCGGTGGGGCCACCAGCGTGGGTATCGGCGCATCGAGTGTGACCTGTCATTGACACTCTTGCAGCAGGCCCGTCGGGCCGCAGCCGTTTCGAGCTCGCGACCTCTGATCGCTGTTGAACCGGTCGCCGGTTCGTCGCGTCAGCCAGAAGACGCCACGGATCATCCAGGCGCCGTCGAGACATGGGGGCCATGGGGTCAGCTGAGATCGGTCAGTCGACAGGGGTCCTCGCGTCGGTGTCCCAGCTCGCGAACGCGCTCACCATCCCCTGCACGAGCCGGTCGAAGCTCCGGTCGACGTCGAGTGGCAACCCGAAGCCCCCCTCGGCCTCGAGGCTCACAAAGCCGTGCAGGGCCGACCGAAGCGCACGGATGGCGTCGATGGCGTCGTCCCCGCCCAGGTCGAAGCCCGACAACACGTCCGCGACGACCTGTACCGCGGTGTTGCTGGCGGCCTCGTCCTCGGCGTCACCCGGGTCGGGGGCCCGCTGTCCCGCCGCGTAACGCCCCGGGTGTTGGTGCGCCCAGGTCCGGTAGGCCCGGGCCACCGCCGCGATGGCTTCGCCGCGCCAGCGCCCCACCGCGGCACGGGCCAGGGTGTCGGTCAACTCGACTTTGGCCCGAATGGCGATGCTGCGTTGCAGGGCGTCCATGCCGGCGATGTGCTTGTAGAGCGACGGCTGTCGCACCCCCAGCCGATCGGCCAATGCGGCCAGGGTCAGGTTCGACAAGCCGACCTCGTCGGCCAGGCGCTCTGCTTCCTCCACCACCCGTTCCTCGGTGAGCCCCGCCCTAGGCACGACGCTGCGCCGTCTCGACGAAGCGGACGACGGCGTCGACGGTGACGTCGGGTCGTTGCGACTGGGGGTAGTGCCCGGCTTCGGGCACCATGACGACATCGGCGCGCAGCGTCCGGGCGATCCATTCCGCCTCCGCCTTCGGGTCCGGGAAATCGGGGTCGAGCGCGCCCATGACGACCAGGGCCGGGGCCTTCACGTCGGCGAGCCGTGCCTCGACCGGGGCATGGCTCAGGCGTGTCGTGCGGGAGAAGGCTCTTGCGTAGCCGGGCCGGCGCAGGCTGGCCACGACGCGGTCACGGTACTGGTCGAAGTCGGCGGGCCGTCGGCCCGCATAGAGCTTGGGCAGGTACGCCTTCCACACCGTCGTCACCCAGGGGCGGGCCATGGCCAGGCGCATTCCCACGCGCATGGCGGGGTTCGCCCTGGGGTCCCGGACAAAGGGCCCGATCAGCACCAATCCGACCACCAGGTCGGGCCGCTCCGCCGACGCCAGGGCAGCGGAGCCGGCGCCCATGGAGTTGCCCACGACCACCGCCGGCCCACCGAGATGGTCGACCAGGGCCGTGATGTCGCTCGCCGTCTCGACGTCGCCGTACGACACAAAGGTGACGTCGCTGTCGCCGTGCCCTCGCAGGTCGGTGCAAGCCACCCGGTAGCCGGCTTCCCGCAGGGCCGGGGCGCAGAACCGGTAGGTGGCGCGCAGGTCGCCCATGCCCGGCACGAGCACGACCAGGGGACCGTCTCCCTCGATGTCGTAGGCGATGCGCCCGTCGAGCCGGTCGAGGTAACACGTGGGCAGGACTTCGGCGGTGTCGTCGGTCGTCATGGTGGCTAAACTAGTTAGCTAATCAGCTACTGTCAAGAGCCAAGAGCGGATGCCGGCGGGGGTGGCTCGGGACGGTTCACCGCCATCCCACCGGAGGCGACGACGGTGAGAGGCCGAGCGGTGGGAAGCCCCGGGGTGTTGACCACCACCGTGGCCGTCGCCGCCTGGTAGTACCAGCCGGGGGCGTCCGATCCCGGCGTGAGCCGGTTCAGGCTGCGCCCGTTCAACGTCACCTGGTCGGGGTGGCTCAGGTCCACCATCTCGAGGCGATAGCCCATCGAGGTCGGCGCACCCGGGTAGTGCCCCTGCGCCGGGCCGACGGTGACGCGATCGGTGGTGGTGGCGTCCCCTTGTCCTGGCGCTCCGACAGAGTCGGTGATCGGGGTCCGGGTGGCCTGCCCCTTGGTGTAGCCGAGCCCGGTTCCACTGTCTGCGTACAGGCTGAAGGCGCCGCTCGATCCCGAGAACACCTCGAGGACCATGCGATGGGCCGTGTCGGATGACGAGGACGGCGACTGTTCCGGGACGATCCCACCGGCACGGACGAACACCGGCATGCGGTCGAGGGGCACCGAGACGATGGTGGTCGTGGGACCGGTGAACGTGGCCCCCGTGAAGTAGTCCACCCAACGGCCCGGGGGGATCCACACGGTGGTGTCGGCAACGCTGCCCGGGGACGTCACCGGTGCCACCAGCATCTGGGACCCGTAGAGGTACTCCCCGGGATGGGAGTACGCGGCGGCTTGCGCCGGGTAGTCGAGGTACAGAGGCTGCGCCATGGGCAGGCCGTCGTCGTGTGCTTGGGCGGCGAGCGTGTACGTGTAGGGGAGCAAGGCTTCACGCAGGCGGAGGAATGCCTCGGTGATGCCGCGGACCGGTTGCGGGTACTGCCAGGGCAGTCGTTGCTCGTTGTTGGAGTGCAGGCGCAAGATCGGCTGGAAGGTTCCGAACTGCACCCAACGGGCGTAGAGATCGGGCGGATCCTGGGTGCCTTGGGGCGGCGGTCCGAGGAAGCTGCCGACGTCGTCGCTGACATACGGCTCGCCGATGGTTGCCTCGTCCGGAGTGAGCGCCACCTCCCGGGCCAGGGTGTTCCAGGTTCCCCAGGCATCGCCGGTGAACGCGATCGCAGAGGTGTGGTCCGACCACGGTCCGGCCGGGTACTCCCTCTGGGGGTTGCCGTTGGACGAACCGATGCGGGCCAGCACGAAACCCCGCCGGCCCTCGTTCACCATCTGCTGGGCGTAGAGGTGGCCGATCCACGAGTCCGGGGTCAGGCCTCGCATGGAGACGGTCGACCCGTCACAACACCAGTCCAGCCACCAGAACGCCACTCCCTGCTGCTGGAAGCTCTGCTGCAGGGCGAAGTTGGACTCGGCCTGAGAGATCGAGCTCCAGTCCCAGGCCCGGCAGATCCCCGCCATGCAGCTGATCTTGGCCAGGGTCGTGCCGGCGATGCTCTGGGCGGTGGGCAGCTCCGGGTCGTCGAGGGCGATGCTGGAGTGGATGTTCAGAGTGACATCGATGTGCTTGGCGTTGGCCCATTGCAAGAACGCGCTCGGATGGGGAAAGAGTGTGCTGTCCCACTCCCAACCGTCCCAGTTGTTGGGCGACTTCCAGTCGGTGTCGAGCGACAGGGTGTCCAGTGGGACTGCGGCCTGTTGAAAGGCGGGATACAGCGAGTTCTCGACGAAGCGACTCGAGTACGGCGTGTAATCGGAGTACCACACTCCAAAGACCTGGCGGGGGAGCAGAGGAGCAGGTCCGGTCAGTTGCGCGAAGGTGCGCAAGGCGCCGGTGTAGTCGTGGCCGTAGGCGAACAGGTATCCGTCTTCGACGTCTCCGCCACGTTGCCGGGGCTGGACCCATCCGCGCGGTGTCCACAGCGCGCTCTGGGTGTCGTCCAGCAACCGCCAGCCCGCCTCGTCGAGCAGCCCGTCGGTGTGCAACGGCTCGAACGTGTTCTGGCACGTGGCCCCGCCCGTTCCCGGTGCGCATGGATGCACCGGTTCGTAAGTGAAGGTGTCGAAGCCACGGACCCAGCCGCCGAGGGGATCGGTCTGCACCGCCGTGGAGGTGGGATTGCCCGCTGGTCGAGTGGACAGGCTGTCGAGGTCGATGCCGCAGCTGTTGCCGGCGTCGCAGCGCATCGCCACCGAGTGTGTCCCCGCCGTCAGCGATGCAGTGGCCGTGAGGGTGGACCATGGTTGTGCGCTGTCGGTCGGCGCCACCCTCAGTGTGGTGAGCCGGTGACCGTCGACCATGAGGTCGATCGTGCGCGGGGGAGGGGTGGAGCCTGCGTTCACCACATTCGAGTAGCGGAAGGAGAGCGTGGTCGCTCCCGCCCGTGCGCCCAGCACGCTCCACGTGGCGCTGGCACCTCGGTGGAGGTCGCCCACGTACCCTGCGCTGCTCTGGTACCCGCCCTGGTTGTAGGCGAGGGTTGCCCCTCCACCGAGAGCCGCCGTGCCCGACTGGCAGGTCTGGTCGAAGGGGCACTCCCAGTCCCAGGTGGGATGCACGGTGGACATGTCCTGGCCGCCGGCGAAGCGCAACGTGGTGTTGGCGGCGGTGAAGGGCCCCGATCCGACCTCGTAGGTGAGTGTGGCCCTGCTGGTCTGGATCGTGAGCCGGTCGTGCGAAACACGGGCGCTGTAGCGCGGCACCGGCATCCGGCGGTCGATGGCGTTGACCGTCGGGCTGTTCTCGAAGTTCCCGGAGGGCGAGTATTCGAGCCGCAGCAGGGTGGGGCTCAGCACCTCGATCCGGGCCTTGCCCGAGTGCACGATGGCGGACCGGTGTGCCATGCCGTCGGCCATGTCGACCGGCGTGGAGAGGTTCACCGGCGACGTGTCGTCGTGGGACGCACCGAGGACGTCGGTACCGATGACGACCACGGCCGCGATGGCCATCACCGCGACGAGGACGAGTATCCGGCGCCGACCCGACCTGTTACCCGCCATCGCAGAGTGGCGTCCTCACGCGGGGGCACATTATCGGCACCTCGTCGTTCACCGCTCTGCTCGTGGCCTCGTCCTTCGTCACCACGGCAGGACCTCTCGCATCGGTCGGGGCATCGGGAGAGCCGACGACGGAGCGGCACCGGCCGCCCGTTGCTTCGTCGGAGTCGACAGACGGCCCGTCATGGCACCCGGCGCACTGCCTGGCGTCGCCCCGGCCCGCGGGTGCGGTCGGGCCTCGCGTCGGGTGCCGGACCCCTGCCCGAGCCACGGGTCCAAGGCATGGCGCCGGGGGTTGACACCCTAGATGTCTTAGGGTTACCTAATAGTCAGCCTATGACGGACCTAATGCGGGTTCCTCGATGATTCCCACCTTCGTCATCTTCCTTCGTGAAGGGATCGAGGCCAGCATGATCGTGGCCATCCTCCTGGCCTACCTCGACCAGATCGGGCAACGTCGCCACTTCCGTGACGTGCTGCTCGGGGTGGCCGCCGCCATGGTCCTCGTGATCGGTGGGGGAGTCGCCGCATATCTCGTGATCCGGCAATACGACGGATCGACGGTCCAGACCGTCTTCGAGACGGTCACGTTCCTGTTGGCGGCTGCCGTCTTGACGTACATGACGTTCTGGATGCAGTCCCACAGTCGGACGCTGTCCGCCGATCTCCGGCGCCGATCAGAGGAGGCGCTCAACGGCAAGGCTCGTTTTGGCCTCGGCTTGCTGGCGTTCCAGGCGGTGGGGCGAGAGGGACTCGAGACCATGGTCTTCACCCTGGCCATCGTGTTCGCCTCGACCGCCCAGTCCCCCACGGGCAGCCACGGTCACGGACTGCTCTTCGGTGCCATCCTCGGCCTCGGGCTGGCGTTGGTGGTCGCGTACGTCATCTACAAGCTCGGGCGTCGTCTCAACCTGGGATTGTTCTTCCGGGTCATCGGTGTCGTCCTCATGGTCTTCGCCGCCGGCCTCCTGGTGGACGCGGTCGCGGATCTCCAGCAGCTCGGGTGGCTCCCCATCCTCGAACATTCCCTGTGGAACACGAGCAGGTTCCTGAGCGAAGGAAGCTCGCTCGGGGACGTCTTCCACAGCCTGCTGGGGTATGCCGATCGGCCCACCGTGCTGCAACTCGTCGTCTGGGTCACCTACGTGTCGGTGTCGGTCACCCTCTTCATCCGTCTGGGCCGTCGGGCCCGGAAGGGCCTCGTCCCGGTGGCCACCGACCCCGTCAGGGCCTCGACCGCCTCGCACTCGTCGTAGGACGAGGGCATCCCCGAGGCGCGGTCCGGGGCCCGACCGCCACCGTCGAGGGGGGCACCGCGGGAATGGCGTACCCCGGCTTCGAGACCCCCTCGCGCATGGCCGACACAGGAACCCTCCCGGGAATGGGACGTTCTCCCCTGGGCGCAACGCGGTGAGGCGAGCACACTAGGTAGTGAGATGTTCGCTTTGGGTGGGGAGAGCCTTCCCACCCATCCCGAACAGGGAAAGAGGGTCCTGATGGAACGGCGATACTTGGTCCTGGGACTGATCGTGGCGCTGACGACCCTGGGCGTGGCCGCCTTCCCGGCAGCGGCATATGCCACCCCGACGTGCTACACGGGGTGCACCACGACGACGAGCATTTCGATCCCCCCCACCACGGTGGTGGTCCCGGCGGTGACCGCCCCGCCCGCCAGCGAGGCGTCGGGCTCGGGTGGCCTGGCCCTCACGGGCGCGGACGTCGAGGCCATGGTGGTCGTCGGGGCGGGTGCCGTGGTGCTCGGCGCGCTCATGGTCCGCCGCAGCCGGCGCCGCCACCGGGCCGAGACGTAGTGGGCGCGCCGATCGTCACCCCTTCGACCACGGGTTCCTCACCGCCATGTCCGTCGGACTGAGCTACCGCACCTGGGGCGTGGCGAGTGCCGCCGAGATCAAGGTCCCGGCGATGCCCCTCCGGGCCCGCGCCACCGCCGGTGAGGCGATGTTCGTGGTGTCGTTCTTCGACGCCGTACTCCTCGTCGTCGTGGTGGCCGCCATGGGCCTGTCGCTGTCGGCTTGGTGGACGTGGGTGGCCATCGCCGCCGTGGGGAGCATGTTGGCGCTCGACGGTCACTATCGCCCCCGGATCACTCTCAGCGTGGCCCGGGAAGCCGGATCGCTGGCGGCTTGCGCGGCGGCACCGTTCCTAGTCCTCGCACTCGCCAAGGCTCCCGGGGTGACCACGGTGCGGCTGGTCGTCACAGCAGCGATCGTCGTGGCGGCGATGGTCGCGGCCCGATGCGGCCAGTACTGGCTCATTCGGGTCATGCGGATGCAGGGCTGGTTCGCCGAACGGACCATCTTCGTGGGCGCCGGCGACGTCAGTGCCAACATGGCCGCGACCCTCGACGAGCACCCCGAGTACGGGTTGCGTCCGATCGGGTTCCTCGATGCCGTCGACAGTGCCGGTCTCGCGCTCCCGCTCTTCGGGGGGGTGGACACCCTGCGCCAGGTACTGTCGGCGGAGCGTATCGACCGTGTCATCGTGGGTTTCGGCGTCACCCGCGAGGCGGAGATGGTCGACGTGTTCCGGGCATGTGAGGACGCCTCGATCGAGATCCACGTGCTGCCGCGGTTCTTCGAGCTCGCCACCGCCATGAACAGCCGAAGCGTCGACGACGTGTGGGGCTATCCACTGCTGCGCCTGCGCCGGTCCCTGATGCAACGCAACGCCCGTTTCGTGAAGAGGGTCTTCGACGCGTCGGCTGCCGGTTTCGCGCTCCTGGTTCTTTCTCCCCTGTACGTGGCGATCGCCGGTGCGGTGAAGGTGACGAGCCGGGGACCGGTCCACTTCCGCCAGCAGCGGGTGGGCCAGCGTGGGGTCCTCGTCGACGTCCTCAAGTTCCGGTCGATGCGCGTCACCACACGCTCTGACGTCGAGTGGAACCCTGCCCGCGATGCGGTGACAAGGTTGGGTCGTGTGCTGCGGTTGACCGGCTTGGACGAGCTTCCCCAGCTGTGGAACATCCTGAAGGGAGACATGTCTCTCGTCGGCCCGCGCCCGGAGCGCCCGTTCTTCGTCGCGCAGTTCACGTCCGAGGTGCCCCGTTACGATGGTCGGCATCGGGTGCCCGTCGGCCTCACGGGTCTCGCCCAGGTCCACGGGCTTCGGGGCGACACTTCGATCGACGAGCGTGCCCGACTCGACAATCAGTACATCGAGAACTGGTCATTGTGGCGCGATGTCGTGATCCTGTTCCAGACGTTCTCCTCCGTGATCCGCAACACCTTCGAGCCTTCCCGCAGGGTCAAGAAGCACCGCAGCGTCACCGTCACCGAGAGGTCCGAACCCGGCCCGCCAGGGCTCGGGGGCGACCGGCGGCCGCACCTGTCCCGGCATGCACCCTCTATTGGCCGCGGCGACAACGCTGGGTCTTCGGGTGCGAGCCCAAGGCATCGGAGATGCCGTACCAGGCAGCCTGCCGAACCGGAGCCGACCACCCCGGGAACTGCGCCAACCACACGCAAGCCTGTCTCGTGACTTCCCCACGTCCCGAGGTGACCTAAGGGAGGCTCCACCGCAGTTCGTGCGGCTTTCGTCGGGTTCGGGCGGTTTAGCGCGTGAGAATGGCGCTAGGTGTTGCCGGAATGGGATCCAGCGGTATCACCGGCCCGTGCTCCCGTCGATGAGCTCCCGAAGGATGTCGGCATGGCCTGCATGGCGCGCCGTCTCCTCGAGTAGGTGCATCAGCACCCAGCGAAGGTTCACAGGGGCTTCGTCCCCGACGTCCCGGCACGACTCGTCGAGGCTCGATGCCGACGCCACGATGGAGTCCGTGCGTGTCCAGGTCGTTCGGTACGCCTCGAGGGCAGCCGCCAGGGTGTCGTCCGGATGCACGGTGTCGTCGGGGAGGTTCAACTCCTCTCCGGCGAAGCGGCGTTGGATCCACAACGATTCCGCACGCGCCACATGCTTGATCAACCACAGCATTGTCGTGCCGCTGCCCACGAGCGAACGCCGCGCCGCGGCCTCGTCGACACCGGACGCCTTTCGGACCAACGAGTCACGTTGGTACTGAAGGAGCGCTCGGAGGGTGTCGCCTTCGTCGCCCTCGAGTCGAGGCGGTTTTCGGTCGGGCACGTCCTGAGTCTACGACCCGTCGTCATGGTTTCAGCGTGGGTGATTGGCGTCGTCCCCGTGATCGTTGCCACGCGGTGGTGCGAGACTGGCGCCACCCTCACGGCCTGGGCAGGCAGTAGTGAATGGCGTAACGCATCCGGGACGGGACGCCGACACCGGCCGGTTGGGGGAGTGAGATGCAATGTCGGGCGATCCACACCAGACGCGGGTCGGTCGTGGAGGGGGATTGCAGGACGAGGTGGAAGTCCCCGGCACGAATCATCGACTTGATGGCGGCCAGCGACGGCTCTGGGATCGTTCCCGTGAAACCACCGATGGGCAGCACTTCCTGGCCGCTCACGTAGACGAAGGGGGCGGCGAGGGCCGAGGTTTGGGTGGCCATGAGGTAGGGCGCGCCTCGGCGGGCCTGCTCGAGGGCGGGGAGCAGCTTGGACGTGGCCGTGGCGATGTCGAAGAACGCCCGGACCTCATGGGTGACAGTGGTCGGTTGGAATGGCGTATCGAAGGGCCCGAGGCGATTTGACGCCATGGTGGCGCAAGCCACCGTGGGGACGGCGAGAACGACCACGAGCGCCCCGACGAGGCCCGTGGCCAGAAGTGGCGGCCGGGCAGGGAGCCTTCCCGAAAGGGCAATGACCACCGCTACGACCACGCCTAGCCCGAGCACCGCAGGTGCCAACCATGGCCGCAGACCCGTTCCGGCCGCGGGGAGGAGCCACGCCGCGTACCCCACGGTGATCAGCACCGTCGCCGCCACGGTGAGTCGCGCCCGAGTCGACTGGCGCCTTCTCCAGGCCAGAACTGAACCGGCCGCGATCAGGCCTGCGACGGGCGGGGAGAGAGCCGCTGTGTAGTACGAGTTGATGCTGGAGCTGAAACTGAAGGTGATGGCGAAGGCCAGCAACCAGGCCCCCCACAACAGGACACTCGTCTTGAGAGGGTCCCGCCGCGGCTTGCGCCGGGTCGCGGCGAGGCCGGCCAAGAGCGCGATGAGGGCAGCGAGGAGGAGCCACCCGATGTCCCGACCGAAGGAGCCGGTCAGCAGCCGGTTCCATGCCGCGGGAGGCGGTGGCGGAATCTGGAGGCCGATGGATCGGGTCAGGAGCTGGTTGGGCGACGGCTGATCCAGGCGACCGAAGCCGTTGTAGACGAAGACCTGTTGGAAGAGCGAGTTGTCTTGACTGCCGTCGACGTACGGTCGCATCGAAGCCGGTGTCGACGTCACGACGGTCATCCAGCACAACGAGACCACCGTGGCGGCAGTCCCCATCGCTCCGACGCGCAGCAGGCGTTGCCGCCAGGGTCCCGCCGCCGCAGTCAGGTAGATCAGGCCGAGCGCGGGGAGGACGATCCACGCTTCGACCATCTTCGCCTGGAAGGCGACGCCGACCCAGAAGCCGCTCAGCAGCATGCTCCGCCACCGGTGGGTCGTCAGGGCGGCGACACTGGCATCGGCGGCGAGCAGCAGCGCCAGGACCATGAGGGAGTCCGAGATGTTGCCCCGGTTCAACGCCACCGTCGCCGGTGAGAGTGCCAGGACAGTGGCGGCCACCAGTCCGGCACCGGGACCGCACAATCGGCGCACGACCCGATACAGGACGAGGACTGCGACCACGCCTTCGACCACCTGGGGAAGGACGATCGCCCACGTGTGGATCCCGAAGGCGCGAACCGAGAGGGCCTGCACCCAGAATGCTCCGGGCAGCTTGTCGAGTGAAATCGTGCCCGCCGGGTCGAAAGCGGAAAAGAAGAAATCGTGCCAGCTCGTGGACATGCTCCTCACGGCGGCGGCGTAGTACACCTCGAGGTAGGTGCCTGCCCGCCACGTATAGAGGAACGCAGACAGCAGCGCCACCATCAGGAGCAAGGGGCGAGCCCAGCCCGGCTGTCCTTCGGGGGAACGCCAAAAGGCCAGGCGGCTCAGCCGTGTCCAACCAGTGGGGGAGCGGACTTCGGACTCCTTTCCGGCTTCGGACGCGTTCATGGTGCTCATGGGGGTTGGTGTCGTTCGTCCCTGTGCGAGCTCAACGCGCGTTGTCCGGAAGCTCGCCTGGGTCGTTGGCGCGGGCGTCACCGTCGCCTTCGATGAGCGACGCCAGGGTCGCCATGGCGTTCGCAAAGGACTGGGCACCCACGCGTGCGACCAGTCGGGCGTCCACGCGGTCGACCGTCGCCTTGACCACAGCGGCCGCGCTCTGCCCTCGTTCGGTCAAGGTGATCGTGAGTCGCCGGCGGTCGTCGGGATCGACGGTGCGGTCGAGGTAGCCCCGGGTGACCAAGGTGTCGACGAGCTGTCCTGCGGCCTGTTTGGAGACCCCCATCTGTTTGATGAGCTCGCTCAACGGCGTCCCGGTCCGGGCCATTCCGCCGATCACGTAGGCCCCGTTGCGTGGCATGTCGTCGCATCCCGCCTCGTCCAGGGCCTTGCGGATCGACGCCCGGTACACGTCGCGCGCCCGCCGGAGGAGAGCCGGGGTGGGCCAGTCGTCCCACCAGCCGCGGGGCCCGGTCATGTGCCGAGATTATAGACAACGGTGTTGATAGTCTATATTAGGTACTAGTTTGGGTCCGGGGTCCAGGGGTCCCACGCAGGACGGGGGCGTCCCGGTCCCGTTGATGCCAAACCGATCGCCCCCCATCATGTCGGCATGGCCGCCAGCCTCCCGTTGCCGACGCTGCTGTGTGCGGTCCTCTTCGCCTTCACGATCGAGTTCGACAACGAGTCCGAGCACCGCATGGCGCACTGGACGACGAGGACCGGCAAGGCTGCCGCCCCGAGCGGTGCCCCCTGGCTGGTGTCGCAGGTCATGTGGTCGAACGTCATGCGATGCGTCACCGAGGAGGGCGTCTCTGTCCGCGACCTCCATGCCCGGTCCCGGACCACCAGGGACTCGCTCGGCGGTCTCCGATCGGGGCGGGTCGAGCGAGGAGGCCCTCGCCAGCGTGGATTCCTTCAACAGGCGCAACGCCGAGACCGGTGAGCGCATGGGCGCGTACGGTCTCGGTGACGACTCAGCTCCAAGACGGTTGCGGGTGCGCGGCGCCGGCCGTGACCGATGGCCTGGGCTGCCGGGATCCACGCCGCCAGCCCGACCGTCCGGATCACAGGTATGCCAGGACGTCCTCAGCGAATCGTGCCGAAGCCCGGGATCAAGGGAAGATCGAGTGGGGTGACCCACCCCGGCGGGCAGTCGTTCACTGCGGGGACCGCGTTCAGTGCACGTAGCCCGGTGGCGAGGCAGCCGGCGGCGGCGGCATCGCGCCCGCTCCCGTCGGTGAACCGGAAGGCTGTCTCCTGTGTGATCGACGGCGACCCGTCGATCTCGACCCGGTACACGTCGTCTTGAGTGCCGCGTGGCCAATCGGGGGCAGCGTCAGTGCCCACCCGGTTCACGTGCTCCAGGCCGATTCGAGTCTCACCGCGGAATATGCCGTTGATGGTGAACCGGATGGCGGCCACCTCCCCTGGTGCGATGACGCCCTTGGCCGTCGTGATGGCCTTGTCCGTGACCCACTTCTCCCAGGTCGTGGTGATCTGGTCGAGCTCGATGCCGACGGCGTGGGCGATCATCGGCACAGTGGCGCCCCACGACATGACCAGGATGTCGGTGTGCTCGAGCAATGGAGTGAAGTCGGCCGATCGACCGATGCCCATCTCCTCCTCGTAGTCACCCTCGTAGTTGATGTAGTCGAGGATCTCGAGCGCTTTCACGCTGCGGACCTCGCCGCAGAGCCCCATCAGGGTCATGGGGAAGAGATCGTTGGCAAAGCCCGGGTCGATACCGGTGGTGAAGCACGACGCTTCGCCCACTGCACACGCCTCGCTGATGGGATCGACCCACGACGGCGGGTTCAGCGCCATGGAAGGCCAGACCCAGGGGGTCATGGCCGTCGAGCAGACGTCGATTCCGGCTCTAAGGAACGTGCCCATGAGCGCGATGTTGTCGGCGGCATGCGCGGCGGTCGGCCCGTAATGCACGAGGGCGTCGGGTCTGAGTGAGGCCAGGGCGTCGACGTCGTCGGTGGCAGTGACGCCGACGGTGCCGATGCCGCAGATCTCGCCGACGTCACGACCAACCTTTTCGGGGGCGCTGACGCCCACACCGACCAGCTCGAACGCGGGGTGCCGAACGATCTCTGGGATCACCATCCGGCCCACGAACCCGGTACCCCACACCACCACCCGCTTCGGCGCGCCGGTCATCGGACCAGCTCGCCGGCATTCACGAGCAGGTACTGCCCGGTCACGGCCTTGGCGTGATCGGAGGCGAAGAACACCGCCACATCGGCCACCTCTCCGTCTTCGGTCATCCGGCGGAGCGGGAATCCCCCTACAAGTTCGTGAAGGACCTCTTCTTCGGTCCGGCCTTGGTGTCGAGCCGTCCCCGACACGTACCGCTGGACGTTCGGGCCCCACATCCACGAGGGGACCACCATGTTGCAGCGGATGTTGTCCGGTCCGAGCTCGTCTGCCAGGTAGTAGATCGTTGTGAGCAGCGCGCTCTTGGACGCAGCGTATCCGGCCTGCGGCATCGCCGGCTTGAACATGGACTGCGAGCCGATGAAGACGACCGAGCCACCGCCAACCTCCTTCATGGCCTTGGCCACAGGACGCAGGAGAGTCAGCGCGCCGAGAACGTTGGTGTCGAACGCGGCCCGCCAGTCGTCGAGGTTCAAGTCGTACAGGCCCCCCCAGGCGTGTTCGAACGCAGCCACCTGGATCAGCGCGTCGACCGAGCCGAACCGCTCCAGTGCCAGTTGTACGAGGGAGGCGCAGGATTCGGGATCGGTGATGTCCGTGGCCCGGTGGGCGGTGTGCTCGCCGCCGGGGTCGAGTTCGGCGGCCGTACTGGCGAGTTCGTCCTTCCGGCGGGCGGCCAGGACCACATTGGCCCCCTCGTGCAGCGCGCTCGTGGCACACTCTCTGCCGAGCCCAACGCCGACGCCGGTCACGAGCACTGTCTTTCCGTTGAGAAGCATGGCCCTTCTTCTATCGGTTCGACGGTAACTCTGCACCTTTCGGCGCCGCTCAACCTGGGCCTCGCGGGCCCACACGTCCCGCCCGGTGCGGGTCGGGGCCAGGGATATCGGGGTCGTTGGCCGGAGGGCATCCTGCACTTCCCGACGGCGCCCGGGTCCCGCCCGGCCCACCTCGGCCTCGCGCACCGCCGACCACTGGTTGGAGGGCCGATCCGCCTGGGATGCCGAGGAGACACCAGCCTGTGGCGTTTCTCCCCGACCGCGGAGCGACTTCATCGGGCGAATGCCTGCGGGAGCTGGCCCAGGTCGTCTGGCCAGGTCGCCGATCAACAGGGTGCGCCATCAGGGCGGCGATGGGATCAGCCGTCATCGTCACGACTCTCGTGGCCGGACTGAACGTCGGATTCGAACACGGGGTTGCGTCTTTGATCCGCTGACGAGCTCGATGTCACTTGCCGATCCTCGCGATGGATCGATGATCTCTCCAGAGTGTGATCGTCTCTTGTTCTCGTCGGGACGCCGCATCGTCGTCCCGGACCCCGTCCCGGCGGGTGCCCGCCGTCGGGTTGTGAGATATTTGGACATGCCCGCGGCCACGGAGCCTCCGGCCGGTTTCCACTCGGTGACGCCACGCATGGTTGTCAGCGACGTCGCGGCCGCAGTCGAGTTCCTGCGGGCGGTTTTCGACGCCACGGGCGAGGCCAACACCGACCGCCCTGCCGAAATCCGCATCGGTGATTCCCTGGTGATGGTGACGTCAACCGCTGGTCGGGAGCTGTTTCCGGCGTTCCTCTATGTCTACGTCGACGATGTGGACGGCGCATTCCGACGGGCGATCGCGGCCGGAGCCGTGAGCCTGGAAGAGCCGCTCGACACGCCGTATGGCGATAGGCGAGGCATGGTGCGCGATCCGTTCGGAAACGTCTTCCAGATCGCGCATCGAAATGAGGTGAACGTTCGTTGAGTTCGGCCGCGAAACCGTCGGCCACCTGGCCCAGTGCAAGAGGAGAAGTTCTCCGGTCTCACACTCGATCGTCTTCCATCTCCCAGCAATACGCGAAGGTGCCGCGCAAGGTCCGGTCATAGTGTGCGTAGCGCCGCACCTGAAAGTGCGGATTGTCCTCGCCCACGACGGGATAGGAGATGTCAAGTGGCCCTGACGGCTCGAAGCCAAAGCGTTCGTAGTACCTCGGATCGCCGAGTAGGACGATGAGCGGGAGCGCAGCCGCCTCAGCTCGACGCACCAGTTCGTTCATGAGCGCACTACCTGTTCCCTGGCGTTGACGAGACGACGACACCGCGAGCGGTGCGACAGCCACCACCGCCTGGCCACCGAGATCACCCCAAGCCGCCAGCACATGACCAACGATTGCATGATCCTCGACGGCGACGAGCTCTAGGTCGAAGGGGGTAACCCCCAGCCTCCACGTCGCAGTGACGATGTCGACTTCTTGGCGTCCGTCGTGGTCGACGCTGGAGAAGGCGGCGAGAACGAGTTCCAGGATGGCACTCCGATCCTCCGACGTCGCAGTGCGAACGACTACGCCGTCACGCATTTGGTCATCGTCTCAGGACGAAACACAAACCATGCGCGTCCGAGGTTGGGTGCGAGGCGGCGTGCTCCCGGAGACCACGAACCAATCGGCGATGCAGCGGCGAGACAGCAGCCAAAGGTATCGACGTCCCCATCTGCTCGGGCACCTCGACACCATAGGCGCATACCGACCCACCGGGGCTCATGTGCGGGAGTCTTGCATGCCGATCATGGACCGGCGGTTGGGGTCGTCCCGGTGTGCTCGGTGGCGCAATCGACCGGCTTCTTTCCCGGTCCAGGTGCCGTCTCTGGAGTGAGTCCTTGACTGGTATGAGTCCCTTGACACGGTCAGGCTTCGGGTCCACGATCATCGCCAGAGTTGAGGGGGTCCCCAACCAGCTTCGAATGGGAGGAAACCATGAGCTCCAGTGCCAGTCTGATTACTCTCCTCGCGTCCTGGGCTTTCGGCCTGATCGTCATCGCTGTGGGCGAACGGGTTGTGCCACGAACTCCTTCTTGACGGGTGGCCTCCGCGAGTGGCGCCGGGCTCGTTGTCCCAGGTCAGGGCACCGAGTGGGATAGCTACGGCTGAGTTCGCTGGTCGCCGGCACACGGTAGGGGCCGTCTTGGTCGTTCCGGACAACGACCGCCCGGGACGCCCGAGACAGCCGCACGGCACGGTGGTTCGGTAACGGGTCGCGTTGTTGAGTGACGTGACCGCAGTGTGGAGAGGGCGCGCCGCGGTGGGTTCAAGCACCGGGCATCGGCGCCGGGCAAAAATGTCCAAAGAATGACCGAGCTGCTTTCAACTCGTTACGCCAGGACAGCCGAAGGCGACTATCTCGCCTACCAGGTCACGGGGGACGGGCCCATGGACCTGGTGCTGCCGATCACGGGGAGCGCGGCGGTCGAGCTGATCTGGGAAGAGCCGGCCTTCGGCGGATTCATCTCACGGTTGGCGTCATTCTCGCGGCTCATCACTTTCGACCCGCGGGGGTTCGGCAGCTCGGGTCGACTGGGCGCCAACGAAGTTCCGGCCGTGCAGGCATGGAAGGACGATATCGGTACCGTCATGGACGCCGTTGGCTCCAGACGCGCCGCATTCCTTTCGTGGGGCGAAAGCGCCGGAGCGACCATGTTCTTCGCGGCCACGTACCCCGAACGAGTCGTGAGTCTGGTTCTCGTCAATGCCTATGCACGGTATGCCCGTGACGAGGATACCCCCTGGGGATTGCCGGCTGATCTGATTCCCTCCTACGTCACCGCCATCGAGCAAGTCTGGGGAACGGGGGCGTGCATCGAGACCCTCGCGCCGACCATGGTCCAAACAGAGGAAGCTCGACGGCGCTGGGCTCGCATCGAGCGTCTCACGGCAACTCCGGATGTGCTCGCGGCGTCCACCCGAGCGGTCATGGACAGCGATGTCAACCCCGTGTTGTCGGCCATTCAGGCGCCGACCCTCGTGATCAGCCGAAGAGGGGATCGCCACGTCCGTTATGAGCACGGTCGCCATATCGCGAGTCGCATCCCGGGCGCTCGGTTCGTCGAGTTGTCCGGCGAGGACCATTTGCCATTCGCAGGTCGAACTGAGCAAATCCTCGACGGGGTCGAAGAATTCCTAACCGGCGTCCGGCCGACACCAGTGCTCGATCGTGTCTTGGTGACAGTCCTCTTCACGGACATCGTAGGGTCGACAGAACACGTGGCCCGGCTCGGTGATCGACATTGGCGGGAGTTGCTCGACCGATACGACATGCTGGTGCAGCGCCAGCTCGAGCGCTTCCGAGGCCGGCACGTCAAGACCACCGGCGACGGAACCTTGGCCACATTCGACGGTCCGGCCCGAGCCATCGAGTGCGGCCGAGCCATCTCCGCGAACGTCGTAGACCTCGGCTTTGAGATACGGGCTGGGCTGCATACCGGAGAAATCGAGGCCCGGGACGAGGATGTCGCCGGGATGGCGGTTCACATCGCTGCTCGGGTGGCGGATGTGGCAGGCGCCGGTGAGGTGCTCGTCTCTTCGACGGTCAAGGACCTCGTGGCCGGTTCCGGAATCGCCTTCGAAGACCGGGGAGAGCACCAGCTGAAAGGCGTACCCGAGGCTCGGAGGTTGTTCTCCGTTTCAGGTTGACAACTACCACAGGTGTCGGATCATCAGCCTCTGGCCCAGCCTGTACCTACGCCAAGCCCTGGTCCCATCTCGGTCATTCTTCTCCCTCCTCCGGGCCACCTCCGTCCCATGGCATTGGCATGTCGTCTCCCAGATGTCCGGAAACGATGGTTCTGACGGCCGACGCCGCCACGGCGTGGCCCGTGACGGTCTGGACGAACAGCTCCTTGTGGAGCGCGTAAAGGCAGGCATCGGTGACGGCGGTGACGGATGCCTGGCGAGGAACGTCATGGATCAGGGCTATCTCGCCGAAACCATCACCCCGCGAGACGGTCTGCAGCAGTCGACCGTGGCGCGAGATGGCCATCTCGCCATCGGCCACGACGTAGTAGCGGTCACCGGGTTCTCCCTCTTTGATCACGACCGTTCCCGGCGACACCGTGACTGACTGGAGTTCGCGTGCGACGCCCTCGATCGAAGGTGCCGGCAGAGCGGCGAAGATGGGTATCGAGCGCAGTAACTGGATCTCGACCTGGGGAACCGTCGCCATCGCGTCGATCCGCTGCAGTTTCCGCCACAGGCCGGCGATGAGCACAAGGGCCACGACGGCAGGTGTGATCAGAGCTGCCTTCAGGCCACCGATCGCGATCGCCACACGCACCAGGACGACACCCAGTGCAAGGCCGAGATCCATGAGTGCCTCGAGGATGGAGAACGACCCCGCGATCGCGTCAGAGGGGGCCGATCGCTGGAGGAGCGTCCGACCGGTGATGTCGAAGACGGCCCCGGCGAGGCCCACGGTGCCGATGAGGAGAATGGCTGGCGCCACCCTGGGTATCGCGTCGATGAGCGCGAGGGCCACGACCGCCACCGAAAGGGAGATGGTGAGCGTCCTGATGAGATGGCGCCGACCCACCAAGAAGGCGGTGACGAATCCGGCGACCAGTGCGCCTCCGCCCAGTGCTGCGTTCAGGAATCCCGGGCCGCCCGGCCCCATATGGAGCAGGCTCAAGGCAAGAATGACGCAAAGGAGGTCGAGGGCGCCGATCAGCACGAAATAGAAGGTGTGCAGCGTGAGCAGAATCCTGATCTGCGGGTTGCGTACAGTCACCTCCAGGTTGGAGCGTACGCCGCTCCGAATGGATGTCAGAGCTTGTCCTGCACGCGTGATGAGATCGAAGACCGAACGATTCTCCTCGTTGGTGCCTGCGTCATCCGGGACCACACCGGGCGGGATGGCGGCGGCCGGTCCGGTCACGCTGGTCACGAGAAGCCATGAGGTGAGCGCCAACCCTGCCATGGCGGCTACCGCCAGAGCAGGTCCGCGCCAAGCGATCAGGATCCCGACGACGGCGGGACCCACCAAGGCGGCGGCTCCTTCCGTCCAACCGCCCATCACGTTCGCAGCGGTCAGCTCATCGGGTGAGCGGACGATTGCCGGGAGGAGTGCGGCTTGGGGCGGTCGCGTGATCGTGAGGGTAAGGGCGGTGAGCGGCGCCAGCACGAACACCACGACAGCCGGTACGCCGAGACCGATGGCGGTGGCCACGCCCGCCATCGACACCGCCTGAAAGCCGTAGCCGACGCGCAGAACGCGGCTCGGGCGCCTACGGTCGGCGATCGCGCCGAGAAATGGGCCGAGGGCGATACAGGGGATGAGTTGGATCAACACCATGAGCATGCTCGCGGTCGATCCACCGTGCCGGTAGGCGAAGACCAAGAGGGCGATCCAAATCCCGAATTCGGCAGTCCCAAAGAGTGCGTAGGCGAAGCCGACCCTGCGAAGCACGGGGTTTCCGAATGCAGCGCGGAACACCGAGAAGACGGTACGAGTCCGAAGAAACATCGAGACTCCCTTGGCCTTCAGATGCCGGGCGGGTGGGCGGGCTCCCGCGGTGCGCAGTGCTGCAACGGACCGTCCATGCCGCACAGTAACCCAACGGTCCGCAACGGGGCTGTTGCCAACCTTCTACGCCGACCGAACGAGGCGTCCTGATGCCAATCCCGCTCGACCGATTGAGTTCGCACCCGGACCGTGGGGACTCGCTCGGAATCGGGGCGCCGGGTCGGGGCGGGTGGCATTGCGACTCGAGCGCTCCCGACCACTGAGCGATCTCGATCTTTTCCGGCTGGCGGGCCGGGACATCCGGGCGATGCGCATGGGGTTCAGTACGATCGCGCCAGGGCGCCCTTTTCTTGGCTGGGGTCGATGATTCCAGGCGACCTCTTTCGTCTGTCTAGTCACACGAACCAAGGAGGCTGAAAGTGGGAGCGATCCGGGTACACGAGTTCATGTCAATGGATGGCGTCATCGACACCCCGACGTGGACCATGGACTTTGGCTTCGACCCCAAAATGGGCCAGGCCATCGCGAAGGTCATGACAGGCTGCGACGGCATCTTGCTGGGACGCAAGACCTACGAGATGTTCGAGCCAGCATGGTCAGCGCGGACCTCGGAGGAAGACCCGGGTGCGCCTTTCATGAATGACACGACCAAATACATCGTCTCGTCGACATTGGAAAAGGCCACTTGGAGCAACTCCATCATCCTGGGTTCGTACGACCGTGGAGCGATCCAACGGATCAAGGACTCCCGTCACGGGATCTACGTCAGCGGCAGCGGAACACTGGTGCGGGCACTCATCGCCGATGGGCTGGTCGATGAGTTGCACCTGTTCGTCTATCCCTTGACGCGCGGCTCGGGTCCTTACCTATTCGCAAAGGACACGCCACCGGGAAAATGGGATCTCGCCAGTTGTGAGACCTACGACAATGGCGTCCTCTATCTGGGCTACAGGCGGGCACCATCGAGTGCTTTTGAAGCATGAGGACTCAGGGGGGCGGGCCCGTCTCGGAGGCAGCATTCGCGTAAGGGAGCGCGGCGGGAGTCTTCTGCGGCAGACGCCGGCAGGGCGAACGAGCCCGACCAACTCACGACCGGTGGACCAGGTTGTTCTGGTCCTTCGTTCCTTCCTTGAACGCTCACAGGCGTGAGATGCGCGCCCATTGAGGCCATGTTGGGCAGGAGTTGGGCAAGCGGTGATCGTGAGTCCGCACAATCGAGGGGCTACGGGACGTTGGCGCCGTCGGACCCCAGGATTGAGACGTACGGATGCTTGAGTTCAGCTTCTCCGACATTTTCACCCCCTTCTTGGTGTCGCTGGCTTTGTCGTTGGAGGTGCCGCTGGTCCCGTCCCGAGACCTTGGCACTTGGATTTCCACCACCGCATGACCCTCGTGCGCCGAACCAGACGCTCGTCGTCGGACCGACGACGGGTCCGTATCACGCTGGCTCTGACGACCATGGCGGTCGCCGTCAGCAGCCTGGCGAGCCCCACATACGCAGCCGGCACAGCAACCGTCACCGCGGTGGGGACCTTGACCTCGGCCGACGCGAGGGGGCTCACCACCCTGGGAGTGTCTCCTAAGACCGCAGGGGACGTGCTGGCGGTGTTCGCCAAGGTCAGCGCGGCGGGGCCCACGGTGACCTCGATCTCCGGCGGCGGGGCGAGTACGTGGACGAAGGCGGTGCAATTCGTCGGGTCGGTCGGTGGAGACGAGGAGCTCTGGTACGGCAAGATCACCACCACCGGAGCCTCCACCGTCACCTTCACCTGGTCGAGCTCGGTGGCTTCGGACTTCGACGAATACGGCGCCCAGGAGTTCAGTTCCGGCCTGGGGGCATCCACCGTGTGGGCCACCGACAAGACCGGGACCCTCAATGGCGTCTCGTCCACCTCGGTGCCCCTGCCCAGCCTCACCTCGAGCGGCATCGGCGAGCTGTACTTCGGGTACTCCTTGGTGGCCAACAACGCAGCGGCCGGGACCACATTGGGATTCACCTACGCGGTGACGGCCGAGGTCAATGCGGTGGCCTATGACACCAACGTCTCGGGCGCCGTGTCCCCGGTCGCCACCCAGTCGCCGGCGGGGACCTCCTCGGCCGTCGGGATGCTCCTCAGCGCCTCGACCGGCGCCCCGCCGCCCCCGCCCACGGTCACCGCGGTGAGCCCCGGCACCGGGCCGACCACGGGGGGGACCAGCGTCACCATCACCGGCACCAACTTCACCGGGGTCACCGCCGTCAACTTCGGGTCGGGCAACCCCGCCACGAGCTTCACCGTCAACAACGCCGGGTCCATCACCGCCACCTCGCCTGCGGAGGGGGCCGCCATCGTGGACGTGACCGTCGTGGCCGGCGGGGGCACGAGCGCCACCGGCGCCGCTGACCAGTTCGCCTACACCACGGGCTCATCGTCTGTCCCCATCCCGTCGCCGGTGTCGGGGGGATGGCAGCTCAACGGCACGGCCCAGGTCATCACGACCACGTCGCCCCCCAACCTGCAGTTGACGCCGGCCACCAACTATCTGGCGGCCTCGGCCTTCTGGCCCACGCCGGTGCCGGGAGTGGGCATCTCGGCCGCGTTCGACGCCTTCATCGGGTCAGGCTCGGGCGCCGACGGGATGACCTTCACACTGGCTGACGCCAGTGTGACCCATCCCACCGCCCTGGGGGTCACTGCGGGCGGTGAAGGTTTCTCCGGGATTACCGGGATCGCCGTATCCCTCGACACGTGGCAGAACACGTCTGACCCGTCGAGCAACTTCGTGGGCATCGCCACCACGAATACCGCCCAGCAGCAGCTGGACTACGTGTCTACCAACTCCTCGATCCCGTCCCTGCGCAACACGGTGCACCACTTCGTGGTGACGACCACCTCGACGGGCATCACCGTGACCATGGACGGCACGCAGGTCCTCAACTACACGACCAGCGTGCCGTCTTCGGTGCTCGTCGGGTTCACGGGGGCGACCGGAGGGTTCAACGACGTCCATCAGGTTCAGAACGTCTCGATCACGACCGCTCCGCCGCCGCCTGCACCCACCGTGACCGGCGTCAGCCCCGCCACGGGGCCGAGCACGGGCGGGACCGCGGTCACGATCACCGGCACCAACTTCACGGGCGCCACGGCCGTCGACTTCGGGCCCGGCAACCCGGCCACCGCCGTTACGGTGGTGAGCTCCACCTCCATCACCGCCACCGCACCCACGGGCACGCCGAGCACCGTGGACGTGACCGTCACCACGGGCGGGGGCACGAGCGCCACCAACACCGGCGACAAGTACACCTATAACCCGCCACCTCCGCCCACCGTGACCGGCGTGAGCCCCGCTTCAGGCCCGAGCGCGGGCGGGACCGCGGTGACGATCACCGGAACGAACTTCACGGGCGCCACCGCCGTCGACTTCGGGCCCGGCAACCCGGCGACGAGCTTCACCGTCAACAACGCCGGGTCCATCACCGCCACCTCCCCGATCGGGGCGGGCACGGCGGTCGACGTCACGGTTACAACCGGAGGCGGTACGAGCGCCATCAACGGCAACGACCAGTACGCCTACACGGGGCCGCCCCCACCCACGGTCACCGGCGTGAGCCCGTCGACGGGGTACACCGGCACGTCGGTCACGATCACCGGGACAAACCTCTCGGGCGTGACAGCTGTCAACTTCGGGACGAGCAACCCGGCTACGACGTTCGCGTTGGTGAGCGCCAACACCCTCACGGCCACGGTCCCAGGGGGCACGGGCACGGTCGACGTCACCGTTACGACCGGCGGGGGCACGAGCGCCACGGGCGCAGCCGACCAGTACACCTATCTGGCGGGACCGCTTCCTCCACCCACTGTCACGCTCGTCAACCCGGTGGGCGGACCAGCCGGCACTTTGGTCAGCGTGAGCGGCAGCTACTTCGTCGGGGTCACCACCGTCGACTTCGGCACCACTGCCGCCACCTTCACTGTCAACGGCTCGACCGTCATCACCGCCACCGCTCCCGCGGGCACGGGCACCGTCGACGTCACCGTCACCACCGGAGCGGGCCCGAGCGCAACGAGCGCCGCCGACCAGTTCACCTACACGGCTGGGCCTCCCCCGAACTCGATCCCGTCGCCGGTGACGGGAGGATGGCAGCTCAACGGCACAGCCCAGGTCATCACCACCACGTCGCCGGCCAACCTGCAGCTGACGCCGACCACCAACTGGGAGGTGGGCTCGGCCTTCTATTCCTCCCCGGTGCCCGGGGTGGGCATCTCGGCCGCCTTCGACGCATTCATCGGATCAGGCTCGGGTGCCGACGGGATGACCTTCACACTGGCCGACGCCAGTGTCACCCAGCCCACCGCCCTGGGCGACAACGGGGGCGGTGAAGCGTTCTCGGGGATCACCGGGATCGCCGTATCCCTCGACACCTACAAGAACGCGTCTGACCCGTCGAGCAACTTCGTGGGCATCGCCACCACGAATACCGCCCAGCAGCAGCTGAACTACGTGTCAACCAATTCCTCGATCCCGTCCCTGCGCAACACGTTGCACCACTTCGTGGTGACGACCACCTCCACGGGCATCACCGTGACCATGGACGGCACGCAGGTGCTCACCTACGCAGCCACCCTGCCGCAATATGTGCTCCTCGGGTTCACGGGGGCGACCGGAGGGGGCAACGACATCCACCAGGTCCAGAACGTCGCCATCACGACCGGCGCACCGCTGCCGGCGCCCACCGTGACCGGCGTGGATCCCTCCTCGGGGCTCAACACGGGCGGGACCACGGTCTCGATCACCGGCACCGGATTCACCGGCACCGGGTTCATCGGGGCCAGCGCCGTCCATTTCGGCTCTAGTGCCGCGACCTTCAGTGTCAACAGCTCGAACATCATCACTGCCACCGCTCCGGCGGGCACGGGTACCGTCGACGTCACCGTTACGACCGGCGGGGGCACGAGCGCAATCAGCCCCGACGACCAGTACACGTACATCGTGCCGCCGGTGCCCACGGTGACCGGCGTGAGCCCGCCCTCGGGTCCGAGCACGGGCGGGTCCATCGTCTCGATCACCGGCACCGGGTTCACCTGGGCCAGCGCCGTCCACTTCGGCGCCAACGCGGCGGCGAAGTTCACCGACAGCAACGACAATGTGATCACCGCCACCGCTCCCGCCGGCAACCTCGGCGCCACCGACGTCACAGTCAGCACCCCCACTGGCACGAGCCCCACCAGCGCCGCCGACCAGTTCACCTACGTCGTGCCGCCCATGCCCACCGTGACCGGCGTGAGCCCGATCTCGGGGCCGAGCACGGGCGGGACCTCGGTCACCATCACCGGCACGGGATTGACGGGCGCGTCGGCCGTGAACTTCGGGCCCAACAACCCGTCCGCGACGTATACCGTCACCAGCGACAGCTCGATCACCGCCACCGCTCCCGCCGGCACCGTCGGCACCGCCGACGTCACCGTCGTCACCCCCGGGGGTACGAGCGCGATCAGCCTCGCCGACCAGTTCACCTACACGGTGCCACCCGCGCCGACCGTCACAGGGGTGAGTCCGGGGTCGGGGCCGAACGGCACCTTGGTCACGATCACGGGGACGAATTTCACCGGCGCGACCGCCGTCGACTTCGGGCCGAGCCCGGCCACGACGCTCACTGTCAGCAGTGCCACCATCGTCTATGCCACCGTCCCTGCGGGGACGGGCATGGTGAACGTCACCGTCATCACTCCCGGGGGCACGAGCGCGATCAGCCTCGCCGACCAGTACACCTACACGGTGCCGCCCGCGCCCACCGTCACAGGGGTGAGTCCGGGTTCAGGGTTCTACGGCACCTCGGTGATCGTGACCGGCACGAACTTCACGGGGGCCAGCGCCGTGAACTTCGGGCCGGGCAACCTCGCTACCACCTTCACCGTCAACAGCTCCACCAGCATCACCGCCACCGTGCCGGCGGGAACGGGCACCGTGGACATGACCGTCACCACCTCGGGCGGCTCGAGCGCCACGAGCGCATCCGATCAGTTCAGCTACCTGGCCGGCCCGACGCCTCCCACGATGGTTGCCACGTACCGCGGCGACCTCGGGAGAAGTGGCTACTACCCGTCCGAGACCGGCGTCACGACTGCCAACGTGGCGAGCCTCAAGCTGCACTGGACGGCGAAAGGCGGCACCGGCTCTTACTCCCAGCCCATCGTGGCCAACAACTTGGTGTACTGGGGCGACTGGAACGGCTTGGAGCACGGAACCAATCTCACGGGCACGGATGTCTGGGAGACGAATCTCGGGGTGAACACCGACAGTGCCTGTCTGCCTCCGGTTGCAGGAGTGAGCGGCACGGCCACCGTTGGCCTCATGGGCACCACATCCGTGCTGTACGTGCCCGGGGGCGACGACAACTTCTACGAGCTGAACGCGCTCACGGGCGCGGTCATGTGGAAGACCAATCTCGGGACGCCCCCCGGCGACTACCTCTGGAGCTCGCCCATCCTCTACAACGGGAGCATCTACCAGGCAGTCGCATCGTTCGGTGACTGCCCCCTCGTCCAGGGGCGACTGGTGCAGATGGACGCGACTACCGGGGCCATCCAACACACTACCGACATGGTGCCAAACGGCTGCACCGGTGGCGGGATCTGGTCCTCCCCGGCCATCGACACGAGTGATGGCAGCATCTACGTGACGACAGGGACCCCGAACGGTTGCAACTTGCCCGAGATGTCGCCTGCCATCGTCAAGATGCGAGCCAGCGACCTGACCGTCCTCTCGAGCTGGACCATTCCCCAATCGGAGCTGTTCTCGGATCCCGACTTCGGTTCGACCCCGACGCTCTTCACCGCCGTCATCAATGGCGTGTCCCGCTCGCTTGTCGGAGCACTCAACAAGGACGGCCTCTTCTTCGCTTGGGACCGGAGCGACTTGGCAGCCGGTCCGGTATGGCAGACGAGGATCGCCAATCCCGCCGGCGGTCCTCTCTCGATCGTCTCAGCCTCCTGGGACGGGTCACAGCTGTACGTGGGAGGCGGCAACACGATCATCAATGGCGTGAGCTGCTACGAGAACATCTCCGCGCTGAACCCGGCGACCGGTGCGTTCATCTGGCGGTCATGCGTGCAAGGCAGCATGACCGCAGGGATCACCGAGGTGCCCGGCGTCCTCATCGAGGGCTACGGCGCAGTGGGCAAGCTCCTGTTCCTGAACCCCGCCAACGGCGCCACGTTGTTGACCTACTCGCCGGGAGCCGTGCCGGAAGGTGAGGCGACAGTTTCGAACGGTATCGTCTACGTGTCGCTCTCGAACGGGAATCTCATCGCGCTCGGCCAGTAGCCGACGACGCTACCGAGAGTCCACTTCCCGGCGGCGTCGGCGGCACGGCGTCGGTAGTCCTCAACGGAACGCCGGCCCGAGGGTCGGCGGGCTTCGACGACTGAAGCCGTCCGGGACCACCAGGCTGGGCCCATGACGGCGTCGCGTTCCCCGTCCCCGCTGGTTCCGAGCATGGCTCGTCACAGCGTCTTGGGATCCTCCAGGGTTTGCCCTGCCGAAGTGCTGAAGCGGGGCTTCGCGATTCTCCGCAGTTGTGGTGGAATACCGCCATGCGCCTGAACCAGGTGACCGTGGGCTCGACCGACCTCCAACGCTCGGAAGCCTTCTATCGCACGCTCGGCCTGAGGCTCATCGTCAAGGACGAGCATTACCTTCGCTTCGAGTGCCCCAATGGCGAAAGCACGTTGTCGGTCGACCTCGTCGATCACGTACCCGAAGCAGAACAGGGGACCGTATACTTCGAGTCCGACGAACCCGACGCTGACTACGAGCGGCTGCGTGGCGCCGGTACCGAGTTCGAGCATCCCCCTACGGATATGCCGTGGCGTTGGCGGGAGGCTCGTCTGAGGGACCCCGACGGACATCGGCTGTGCATCTTCCGCGCCGGGGAGAACCGGAAGAACCCTCCTTGGCGCCTGCCACCTGCCTGATCGCCGCCGCCTGACCCCGCCTCGAGTCGAGCAAGGCAGCCGGAGGGGCGTTCCGGTCACAGGCGTCTTGAATAGCCAGACCCAAGTCAGAACCCGCGCTTCGCGCCCAGAGTTCGCGCCCAGAGTGGTCCTCCTCCCCGGCTCGACGGCACAGACTCATGCGTAGAGCCAAGGGCGCATGGTCACCGGGGCGTTCCCACGCGTCTTTCATCGAACTCGGCGCCTAGCGGCACACGCTAAAGCACAGGGACGGTGACACCGATCTACCTCGATGGACTCGTAGAACCCGACCCCGAAAGGGCCATCCATGTTGCGGCT
>JARLGQ010000130.1 GCA_031292675.1 Acidimicrobiales bacterium | reverse complement strand
CAAGGTCGAGCCCGCGATGGGGTCGCTCGCAGTTGTAGGGCCATGACAATGGCTCTGGGCGCCCCGATGCTCGGTTCGGTACGTTCGTGTCTACCGGGTCCGGGGTTCTCGGGAGAACGCAGGTAGGGCAGGCCGTGACTAATCACTATGGGCTTCGAGCCCGCTGTTGTAGTTGGCCGCCCCTGCGACTGGCCCGGTTGTGCTGCGAGCACGTATCCGTAGTTGTCGTTCGCCCGCCTGTCTCCCACCATGACGAGAGGAGATGGAATGCGCTCGATAGGTCTCGACGTCCATCGTGACTTCTGCGAGGTGGCGATCTTCGAGGACGGGAAGGTCAGTCGACATCCAAGGGTCCCGGCTCGAAAGGCCGCGTTGGTGGCGTTCGCCCGCTCACTCGAGCCGACCGATCAGGTCGGCCTGGAAGCGACCGGCAACGCCCTCGCCATCGCCCGACTGATCGAGCCTCACGTCGCTCGGGTCGTCATCGCCAACGCCGCGGTCACCAAGGGCATCGGGGCCGCCAGGGCCAAGACGGACCAGCTCGACGCCCGGACACTCGCCCAGCTGCTCGGGACGGGCTTCTTTCCGCAGGTGTGGTTGGCCGAGGAGCCGACGCGCCTCGCCCGACGTCGCATGTCGCGTCGTGCCCAGCTGGTGCGTGAACGCACCGGACTCAAGAACCAGGTCCATGCCGTGCTCCATCGCAACCTGATCGAACGGCCACCAGCCTCTGACCTCTTCGGGGTCAAGGGACTGCGATGGCTGGCCACCGTGGAGCTGCCCGAGGACGAGCGAGAGACCGTGTCATCGTGCCTCCGCCAACTCCGGTTCCTCGGCGACGAGCTCCGTCGTCTGGACCAGGTCATCGCCCAGAGCGCACTCGAACAGCAGTCCATCGGGCTCCTGCTCACCGTGCCGGGCGTGAACCTGATCACCGCCGCGGCGTTCATGGCCGCTGTAGGCGACATCTCCCGGTTCGAGACCCCGAGCCAGCTCGTGAGCTACCTCGGCCTCGATCCCACGGTCCGCCAGTCCGGGCTCTCCCCGGCACGACACGGGAGCATCTCCAAGCAGGGATCCGCCGGCGCTCGCTGGGCACTCGTCGAGTCGGCGTGGGTGGTGGCGGGCGCACCGGGCCCTCTGCACGCCTTCGCCGAGCGGATCAGAGCCCGCCGGGGAGCCAACGTGGCGACCGTCGCCGTGGCTCGCAAACTGGCCGTGCTGTTCTGGCACATGCTCACAAAGAACGAGGAGTACGCCTTCGGCCGACCTTCGCTCACCGCCGAGAAGCTTCGCCGGATCGAGCTCACTGCCGGAGCGCCAAGTATCCGGGGCAAGCGCGGCGGCGGCCGGGTGTACGCGTCGGCCGAACAGCGCCAGCGCGAACAGCAGATCGCCGTTCATGCCGAGACGGCATATCGCCAGTTCGTCTCGCAAAGAAGGAGCTAGGCGAAATACACTTGACTTGCATCCGTAGTGCTCGACATAGGTCTCCAACACTGATCGAAGATGTCGTTCGCTCAGGAGGAGCACCCGATCGAGACACTCGGTGCGCACCGTCCGGATGAACCGTTCGGCATAGGCGTTGGCTTTGGGTGCGCGCCACGGAGTGCGCAGGATCTCGATCCCCTCGGCGCGGAATACCTCGTCGAAGATTGGGCAGAACCGCTTGTCCCGGTCATGAACCAGGTAATGGACCGGTTCATCGCGGCCTTCTCGTGCCTCGGTCAGGTTCCGGGCGATTTGGGCGCACCAGGCGGCGTTGGCGGCGCCGTCGGTCACCCCGCCGATGAGGACTTTCCTCGTGTGCAGGTCGATGAAGAAGAGGACATGGAGGGTCTTCAAACGAACGGACTCGACGGTGAAGAGGTCACAGGCGATGATCGACGAGGCCTGGGTTCGCATGAACTGACGCCAGGTCTCGCGCCTGGGCGGGGGTCGACGCTTCTCGGCCACGATTCGTCGGATGCTCGTCGTCGAGATCTCGGCACCGAGCTTCTTGAGCTCTCCTCTCAGGCGGCAGTAGCCCCAGGTCGGGTTCTCGCTGGCCAGACGCCAGACGAGGAGCCGCACGTGATCGGGGATCCGGCCTCGCGACACGACCCGATGACGGTAGTGCCACTTGGCGCGGACCAGGTCACGATGCCAGCGGCGGATCGTGTCGGGCGTGACGAGCGACGACAGACGATCTCGGACTGGTCGCAGGCGCTGGAGGACCGTGAGCACCCATCGCTCCTCGGGTCGGAACCTTGGCCGGGGCACCTGTCGGTGGAGGACGTCGAGCTCTTGGCGCAAGACCAACAGCTCGAGGTCTTTGGACCGCGAAGAGCGACACCTGAGCAAGAGCAGGCGAAGGATCTGTCGGAGACTGATGGCGGCGAGTCGGAAGGCCATGGGGTCATTGTCGCCGGTGCGACGAGAGGAACCAGGGGAGGAAGAAGTGCCTGGTAGGAGCCGATCTTCGGATGGCACCCTTCAGGCCCCTTGCGTCGATTTTGCACGCCGCCCGCCACCTCCAAAGACCCTCGGCGTTCAGGAGGTCGCCCTCGAAGGACCACGATGGGCGCGGGGGCCATCAGGCGTCAACCGCCGCGTGACCTCGCACACTTCGGACTCGCTGTCGTAGATGAGGCTGGACCTGATGGTCACCCGGGGTCCGTCGTGCGATAGCCGGCTCGCTGTCCTCTTGCCGCTTCCACATCGACATTCAAGGACCGCAACCGTTTCGCTTCCTTGGCACCGAATCCCGCTCGGTGCCAGCGCAGCCCATCAGCGGAGTCCAAGCCCACCCGCCTCCAGCAATCGGCAGTCTTGCGCAATTGGCGGAGATAGTGAACTGCGAACGCGGGCGTGAACCCGTCCCCTTGGGCCATCGCTGCCTCGAATGGATCGAAGCCCAGCTCCTTCCATCCCGCGACGTGCGCGGGGTCGAGGCCGAGCGCTTCCCAGTTCTCAGGGCGCGGGCCTGGGATCTCTCGGACGGACAACCGGCCGCGTCTCATTGTGTCCGCGCATCCCCTTCCAACTCCTGCTCACGATGGCCAGTCGGTGGACCGACGTGGTCGACCGTTTGGTATCCGGCGCCGGGGCACGGTGTAACCGCCCGGAAGCTACACGTTGACACCGCGAAACCGACTATCGTCGTGGTCCGGAGCGTGGGGTCCTCCCAACTCGGAGGGGCGAGCCGATGAAGGTGTGGATCGACCAGGATCTTTGCACCGGTGACGGCCTGTGCGAGGAGATCGCACCGGCCGTCTTTACCCTGTTGGATGACGGCCTCGCCTACGTGAAGGAGAGCGACCAGGTTCGAAACGAACCCGGCGGTGTCGCCGGTACGGCGCTTGTGCCCGAGGACCTCGAGGATGCTGTCACCGAAGCGGCCGAGGAGTGCCCCGGGGAGTGCATCTTCATCGAGCAGGGTTAAACGCCGCTGCCATCTTGGGCACGTTCGAGTGAATGACACCTCTTCGGGGCCACCTCTGCCGAGGTATCGGCACGCTTCGATAGTGATCTGCTGGACCCGGCCAAACGTCGACTGGCCGCAATGCGCCGTTTATGTCCCGCCGATCAGCGGCCGTAGGTCACGCCCTGCTAATCGTCTTTCTCGACTCGGGCCAGCTTCGCCCGCGCCAGGTCCTCCACGCGACGGACAAACTGTGGACTGCGGCGAAAGCGCGCCCCGATCTCGGCGTAGCTGGCCCCGGCCTCTCGCCAGGCGAGGATCCGCCGTTCCAACGGCCGGAGCACCTGTGGGTTGGCCGACGGGCGCGCCTCGCGATGAGGCCGCGAGCCAAGCTCCAGGATCTGGTTCACGCTCCGTCGGCTGCGCCGGAATCTCCAGGCCACCTCGGCCGGGTCGACGCCGGCCGCCACAAGCCGACGCACGCGCCTCTCAAGCGGCCGCAAGTGTGCATCGCCGGTCACGACCCCGTTTCCCATCATCGACCAGAATAGCTTGGGTGACTCCCGTCCCGGTCTTGCCCGGGTCGAATTGTGATGACGAGGCGGTCAAAGATGCCGCGGGCGCAAGCGTTCACCAGTGATTGGTTGGCCAGCCAGCGGTTGCCGAGTGCGAACTACGGGGCAAGCAGGTCGCGGGCGCCGATGTCTGAGGACGGGTGTCGGAGCTTCGACATAGCCTTGACCTCGACCTGGCGGAACACTGAGATCGTCGCGCCCACGGAGTCGCGAGGCGAGGGCATCGAGCCGTGCCAGCTCGCGGCTGCGCAGCCACGCCTGTTCGGCGCTGGATCTCCCCCTGAGGGCCCGGTTGAACGCGGCGTTCGCTGCTCGGGTGCCGGTGAACCCGACGATCCCCGCAATGGTGTCGAAGATCGGCCCTGGTCCCGTTAGACGAGGCCGTCTTCGTCGCGCGGTCAGTAGCTGTGGTCATAGTCTTTCGCTTCCTATATAGACGTCCGCCGTGGGACGGTCGCCGCGCTCGGGCCGGAGCGGCCGGACCCGCGTAGCCCGCGGGCCCTTTGCCCCCGACTTGGTGTCGAAATCGACTCGTTGGCCCTTCATCAGCTCGCGGTGGCCGGTGCCCTCGATGGAGGAGAAGTGCACGAACACGTAGTGAGAGAGATCGTCAGGAACGATGAGCCCGAAGCGCTTTACGGGGTTGAACCACTTGACGGTGCCGTCTGCCATGGCGTTGCCTTTTCCGTCCACGCATGCCGCTTGCGGGAAACCCTGGCAGCCGACTACGACGCGCAACCTGCGTGACTGAGCCGCGCTCTAAAGGCAATTTAGCTGCCAGGGACCCAGCGGGCGCAAGCCCAAGTGTCAACAGAACAGGTTTGTCAGCGCTGATGCTCTCTCGCTGAGAGAAGCCGTCCGAGTCCCTATGGTGACGTCTTGAGATCAAGCGCACAAGACTCTCGTCGTAGGCACTATCTATGCGCACGCAAAGGGTCCATAGTGGGAGAAGAAGGTCGTTCCACCGAGGAGGTGAGGCACCTGGCCGGTTTGGATCTGTGCAGAGCGCCTCGCCGGGACTGGACCATTCGGGTGACATCTGCGTCGCCCGAGTCGGGCTGAACTTCGGGAAGCATTGACGGCAATCGACCTAGCAAGGATCTTGCTGGGTCCAGTCGCGAAAATCACGGCATTTTGAGCCGTACCGAAGGTCCCGTCCACCCCGTCCGAGGCGAGAGCAACCGAAGAACAACGCCCGCCTTTCCGATCGGGAAAGCGCGGGCGTTGTCGCGTGAGTGAGGCGGAACCGCACGCGGTAGGACGTTCACCGAGGCCAAGGTGAGTCCATCCCTGTGAGTGCCGAAGATCCCATCCGGGTCACCCACCTGAGACTTTCCTCGGAAGAGAGCCGTGCACGTGAAGAGGGCGGAAACTGCGCGTTCTATCTTCGCCACCAAGCGCGTCGTGGCGTCAGGCGCCGGCCTTCAGCTTGCAGATCGCTAGGTGAGCAGCGAGCACCGACTCACGGGAATCAGTCGACAACCCCGGGTCGGCTTCGGCCGCCGCCTTAGCGCTATCGCCGGCCTGCTCGAGCTCCATCACGGAGTCGTGACCGGGTACGCCATCGGTCGCGCGCTTCTCCGCCTTCGCAAGCTTCGCCCGGAATTCCCGGACGACGGCGACCAGGACGGGCGAAGCGCCCTCGTCGGCTTCTACGTGACGCGCCGCCTCGGTGATTCGCTCCACGACCTCATCGAACGCGACTGGCATGGTTTCCTCCCTCGGGCTCGCGCTAGCGGACGAACGCGGTTCCTCACCCTAGCCAGCGGAGTTCTGTGGTGGCCGACGTCAACGCCACGTCGCCGTTCGACCATACGGCCGAAGGGCTGCTCATCGATGAGGTCAACCGGCTGCACGCACCGCTCGACAAACGCGAGGCAACCATTCTCCGGCTGCGCTTCGGCTTCGATTGTCGCCAGCCGTGGACGCTCGAAGAAGTTAGCGAGCACTTCGACCTGACCCGCGAACGGAATACGTAACCGGGGGCCAGAGGGCTTCACGCCGTCACCGCCTCATTGCTCTCGAGGATCTCGTCCTGGGCGACGGCCTGGAGATGGACCCCCCGCCGCGCCAGCACCAGGTATACCAGCCCACCCACGAACATGCCGGTGAAGACGCTGAAGTCCGCGCCGCCCCCGCCAGCTGCCGTGGCGATGGGTCCCTGGTAGAAGGGTTGGCTGAGCGCTAGGACGGCGGCCGTACTGCCGGCCGCCTGAGCGACGATCGCCGGCCAGTGGACACCCCCGATGCCCCAGTACAAGCTGGCGCGGTCGGTGCGCTGGAGCTCGGCGGGCACGTACCTCCACCTCCGCAGACCCCAGTCCACTAGGTAGATGGCCGCCCACGGCGCGATCCAACAGATCACGACTGCCACGAAGTTCCGGAGCAGCGTGTTGAAGGAGGAATTGAACACGGCGTAGCTCGTCACCCCGAGACAGATGGCACTGTCGACCAGCACCGCCTGGTACCGCTTGATGTGCACACCCATGGCCTGCAGGGTCACGCCCGAGGAGTACAGGTCCAGGCTGTTGACCGCGAACAACTGGACCACGGCGAAGACGAGGAACACCACTACGAAGCCGCTCGGGATGGTGGTCGTGCGCGCCAGCGGCGCGAACGGGTTGGGTGACGTGCCTACCCTGGTGAGGAAGGTGCCTACGGCGGCGCCGAGCAACATGACCAGGATCTCTGGTATCGCCGTCCCCAGGAAGACCCACCCCACGATGGCCTTTTTGGACGCGTCGGGGGGCAGGTAGCGCGAATAGTCGTTTCCGTTCTCCGTCCACCCCAGGCCGCTCAAGGTGATCGTGAACGCCAGGCCCACCATGAAGGTCTGCCAGTTGGCCCCGTGTGCGACCCCGTGTAGGTCCACGTGCCTGGCCGAGAAGGCCAACAAGACCGCGTACAGCACAACGAAGGGGATGATGAGCGCCCGCAGGGTCTTCACCATGGTGGCGTGACCGAAGAACGGCACGATGAGCTGGATGAGCACGGCGAGGATGATGAAACCCACTTTGGCCGGCGTCCCCGGTAGGAAGCCCGCTTTCGACGTGAGCACCAAGGCGGCTCCCACGATGAGGATCAATCCCTCGGCCTCGAAGCCGATCTGGGTCAGCCAGTTGAACAGCGAGATGAGCCGCGAACCGTTGGGTCCGTAGCTGGCCCGGTTGATGGCGAACACGGTCGTGCCGGCGTCGGGGCCTTGCAGGCTGCACAAGCCAAGCAGGACGAAGGACAAGTTGCCTAGGACGATCAGGACGGCAGCCTGGACAAAGGTGAACCCGAACGTCATCAAGATTGCGCCGTAGACGAAATACTCGATCTGGAAGCTGGCGCCCGCCCACATCCCGAACAAGTCCCGCGGCTTCGCCCACCGCTCGCTCTCGGGGATGTAGTCGATGCCGTGCTGCTCCACATGGAAGGGCTTGTCCGCTTCCGTGAGCTCCGTTCCCACGGGTGTGTGCGCGCTCGCCGTCACTGGTTCCTCCGGTCGCCCAAGACGCCTGCCACCGGGCACGGACATGAGCACCCAGTCGGCCCGAGCTAGCGCCGTCTAGAGCACCTTCGGCCCTGCCGCCGGGCCGGTGACATTTTGATCGTGGATGCGGGCTCCGCTGCCAGCGTACCCGTGACCTGTGGTCAACCCCGGACCTACGCTTGGCCTATGGCAGAGCGCCGCGTCTACGGTCTGATCACCTCCGAGGTCGAACCGACCGAGAAGCACTGCGAGTCGGCTATCAAAGGTCGGAGCAAGTGCGGTCGCCGAATCGACACGACCCTCCCCATCCCCAAGGATCTCACGGTCTGTCAAAGATGCACTCGCTTCGATCTGGCCCGACCGTTCTCAGCTCACGCTCCGTGGCGAGAACGGTGACGTCGCCTCAAACTGAGCCACTACCCGCGAGCTAGGCTCGCCGTAGGATCGCCATTGTGGGACGTCACGACGCCGTCATCGCTGGAGGAGGCGTGATGTCCGGGCTCTCCAGTGCCTGCCTCGCGGCACGCCACGGGCTCGAGATCTTTGGGGTCGACCGCCGGCGTAGGAACGGCTTCCGACGCGGCCATCGCCATGGAGCTCGGCTGTGAGGGCGTAATGGTCGCCTCGGCCGTCACGCGCGCACGAGATCCGGGGTTGATGGCGAGCGCCTTCGCCAAGGCGGTGCAGGCCGGCTGCGATGCCCGCCGGGCCGGGCGCTTCCCGCGGCGGTATCACGCCGAGGCATCCAGCGCATTCGACGCCATGGCGAACCTCCGCGCCCCTGACCGAGTCGCTCCGCACTCCTCGCCGTCCACAGGTTCGAGGCCGGAGGCGCCCGCGCTCAGCCTCGAGCGGTGACCCCGACCCCGGGGGTCGCGCTCTCCATCGCCGGGACCGACTCCGGCGGAGGAGCCGGAATCGCCGCCGATCTCCGAACGTTTGCGGCGTTCGGCGTGTTCGGGACACTCGTAGTGACCGCGGTCACCGCCCAGAACACGGTCGGCGTCCGCGACATCCTCGCAATGACACCCGAGATGGTCGCGGCGCAGCTCGACGCTGTCCTGGCCGACCTGCCGGTGCGCGCCGCCAAGACGGGGATGCTGGCAACGGCCGGCATCGTGGACCTGCTGGCGAGCAGGGGCGCCGCGGGCCAGCTCCCGCCCCTCGTCGTCGACCCCGTTCTCATGGCGTCATCGGGCGATCCACTGTTCTCCGGCGACGACGTCGTTGGCGCGTACCGCAACCTTCTCGCCCATGCCACGGTCGCGACTCCAAACCTCCCCGAGGCCGCTCTGCTCGCCGGGCATCAGATCGGCGACCTCGAGACCATGGAGGTGGCGGCCCGCGAGCTCCATGGCCTCGGACCCAAGCTCGTGATCGTCAAGGGTGGGCATCGACGCGGCACCGAGTCCGTCGATGTCGCGTTCGACGGCCACGCCATCACGCTGCTGCGGGCTCCGTGGATCGACACCCCGAACGTGCACGGCACTGGGTGCACCTTCTCAGCGGCGATCGCCGCGAACATCGTCCTCGGCCTCGAGCCGCTCGAGGCCACATTCGCGGCGAAGAAGTTCGTCACTCGAGCGATCCGGATGAGCTCGCAGTGGCGACTCGGCTCGGGCCACGGGCCGCTCGATCAGCTCGGAGCGGCGGCCGGACAGGCCGACACGGACTGAACGTGGGACTCGGATCGTTCAGAGTCGTTCCGGCGCCCCGTAGGGGTGGAGCACCTGACAGCCTGCGCCTCGGGGTGCGTGCAGCCGCACCCACCCCTGCGCTGGCTCGGTCAACACGATCCTGGCAGGAGGGAGAGTCGACCCAAACGGCCGGCACCATCGACGACCGCCATCCCAATGCCATCAATGGCTGAGCACCAGAGGAGTCCGAAATGGCCGACGGCGTCTACCAGGTCATCGCATTGGTGGTTTCAGTGGGTAGGCATGACGAGCGTCCCTTCGCCGTGCGGTACGTCGTTGTCGAGCGGATCGAAGGTTGGGGCGCTCCGCGCCCACCTGACCCGGGGCCCGCCAGTTACTTACGATGGAGTATATGACGGTGGTATGTGATGGCCTTCTGGTCGAGTATGGCGAAGGCATCGGTGAATGCGACCTTGGCGACGCCTGCCAAGCGCTCGGATCACGAGACGACTATCTGGCCTATCGGGCTGCGCATGGCCGCGTGATCGATAGCGGGCAGTCCGAGGACAACGACGAGTACGGAGGCGAGGCCTGACTGCGGGCGCGGGAGCGCACGCCTGGGTCTAGTTCGTGCCGTGGGGACGGAACAACCGAGGGTGTGCGCACGAGGCCGTCGTCCTGAGCCAAGTAGCTGGCGTAGCCCCGTCATACTGCGACCGAGACTTCGGCCAGCGACGGGGGCCAGACGAGCCGCTTGCCCTGCCCGGGCCATTGAACGACGAGCATTGCGTGGTCGGCCTGACACCCGTCGGACCCGAGCCCGAATCGGCCGAAGAACGTGGTGCAGCGCAGCCGGCGGGCGGCCGCGTAAAGGGCGTCGTTCTCGACCACTCCCGCGTCTTGCACGCAGCGGAGCGCGATGAGTCCCGCCGCATAAGCCTGGGCGGCTGGGTAGTCGACGCCGCCGAGGCCGGGGCGGGTCCCGAGGAACGGCGTTACCCGGGCCCGCAGCGATCGCACGACATCGGCGGGGCGGGGCCCCGTGTCGGGGTGGAAGCGGGCCCCCTCTTCCCACTGGGACGGGGCCAGGACGCCCTCGGCTCGGACATGGGCCGCGAACGCGCCCAGCCCGGTGGCGACCGCCGCCACCACCGGGGGCCGCCGGCGTAGCCGGCGGATGAGCACCACGTCGTCGGCGAACGAGCCCGCCGCGAGGAGAACGTCGGCGTCGGGCTCGTCGGGCACCTCGTCGTGGGGCACAACCGCCACGACCCCGATGCCCAGCCGGGCTGCAGCCTCACGCGCGCCACGGCCCGCCGAGCTCCCGAAGGCACCCCGGCCAGCGGCCACCAGCACCTGGGCGCCCGGTCGGCGACCTGAAGGGCACGAAAATGTCGATCAGGCCGCTGAGCTGGGACTGTGTATAAAAGCGGGCATACCCCGCTGGTTCCACCTTGTGCCGAACTAAAGTATGACAATCGGACTATCCGATATTCGGAACGTCTGCTAGGCTGGGGTCATGTCGAGGACCACACTGCGGGCCAAAGGGCAACTGACTCTCCCCGAGGAGATCCGCGCCGCTGCACATCTCGAAGAAGGCGATCTCCTAGATGCCGAGATCACCGCCGAGGGGATTCTGCTCCGGCCGCAGAAGATCATCGACGCCACCCAGGCGTGGTTTTGGACGAAGGAGTGGCAGGAGGGGGAGCGGGAAGCGGATACCGATCTTGCCGGCGATCGTCTGGAAATCTTCGGCTCCGGCGAGGAGCTCCTCACGGCCTTGGGGAGTCGGGCAAAAGCTCCGGGGCGGCCGCGGCGCGCTCGCTGACAGAGCGTGCCCACCTTTGCCTGGTTGGCCCGCTTCGGCGCCGACTTCGACGCGCTCTCGGCTGACCAGCAAGCAGCATTTCTAGCGGTGGTTGCGCTCTTCGTAGCCGACCTCAAAGCGGGAGCGTTTCGATCGAGTCTTCGGGTGAAGGGCGTGAAGGGGGCCGCCGGCATCTTTGAGATGACGTGGGCCGCCGACGGACGAGCGACCTTCGAGTACGGGAGTGAGATCCGCCTCGGTGAAACTCACATCATCTGGCGACGCGTGGGTACTCATGATGTGTTCAGAACGCCCTGATAGCGGCGAACTGTGGTGCACGTGGTACGAGATTCCGTTGCGCGCGCTCCACGGAAATACCTTGAAGGGTGCCACCGGTAAATCGGCGGGTGGCAGGACCCTGGTCCGTCGCAAATGGGGACCTCGAGAACTGGCCGCGAAGCGCCAATGAGCGAGAGTGCGTCTTCCACTAATCATTGTCCAATGAGCGCCGATGATGTCGATGCTGCTGCTCGACATATGAACAAACTACAAGGCTCAGGAGGCCTTTCGGTAGTACTCGTGGATAAGCCCACCGAGACGGTCGCGGCGCGCGATCTCGCTCGACTCTGGGCTCAGTGGTTTGAGATGAGGACCGCCTTCTGGCGTCTGCAGGTCGAGACCACGGTGAGGGCGCTCGAGGTTGTAGTGCTCGACGTATGTGGAGAGCAGATGGTGAAGGTGCCGGGCACCTAGCACCATGACGCGGTCGATACATTCCGTGCGCGCCGTACGGATCCAGCGCTCGGCATAGGCATTGGCCCGGGGCGCGCGCCACGGGGTGCGGATGATCTCGATCCCTTCGGCCTTGAACACCTCATCGAATGACGGGCCGAAGCGCTTGTCGCGGTCATGGACGATGAAGCGCACGGGTTCGGTCCGTGCTTCTCTGGCCTCCGATAAGTTGCGGGCGATCTGGGTGGCCCAGGTGAGGTTGGCCGGGCCATCGGTGACCCCACCGATCAGCACCCGGCGGGTGTGCAGCTCGATGAAGAACAAGACATGCAGGGTCTTGAGTCCGATGGACTCCACGGTGAAGAGGTCACAGGCGATGATCGAGGACGCCTGAGCGCGCATGAACTGGCGCCAGGTGTCTCGCTTGGGTCCGGGTCGGCGCTTGGGGGCGGTAATGCGGCGGATGCTGGTGGCTGAGATCTCGATGCCGAGCTTTCGGAGCTCGCCCTGCATCCGCCTGTATCCCCAGGTCGGATCTCCTTGGCCAGACGCCAAACGAGGAGCTGGATCTGAAGCGGGATCGCCCGTTGGGGTTGATGCGATGGGGTCGGTCCCACTTCCGTCTCACGAGCTCGCGATGCCAGCGCCGTAGGGTGTCTGGAGTAAAGAGGTTCGAAAGGCGCTCACGCGCCGGGCGGAGGTACTCGAGGACGGTAAGCACGAGTCTCTCTTCGCGTCTCGTCTTCGGGTGGGGAACCTGGCGGCGAAGAACGGCGAGCTCTTGACGCAAGACGAGCAACTCGAGATCCTTCGAGCGAGAGGATCGACAGGAGAGCAGGAGCAAGCGCAGTACCTGGCGAAGGGCGATCAGGACAAGACGGGCGGTCATGGACGCAGTCTCGCGGCCGTGACGACGTCGCGCCGTGGGTCACGGAATGGCAGGTCCAGGTGCCGGATCGTCCTGTGGCACCCTTCAGGGTCACTGACTCAGGGGTGGTGGAGTTGGGCCGTGTAGAGCGGTTGAGCGGCTTCTGCGACGTCAGTTGAGATGTTTCTAGACGGGACAGCGGCCAGTTGCGAAAGCCGAGTGTCACATTGGACTGTCGAGAAGGCATACGTATCTGTCAGGGCCAAAGATCGAAAATGAATGGTTCGGCAAGACAGCGCTCGATTGAAAAAATGAGCGACGAAGCAATTGGTTACGAGACCGAACGGATAGCGTTGGCTCTGAATAAGTGGCGTGGAGGCCTCAGTGGTCATAGCAGTGCAGCTCGATTTCGACGGTGCCACACTTGAACAATACGACGAAATCAACGAGACGATAGGACTGCTACCTGGGGGACCGCCCGGCGCATCAGACGAACTGTTCCACTGGGCAACGAAGACTGAGAATGGCTTTCGCTTCATCGACGTGTGGCAATCGCGCAAGGCATTCGAAATTTTTGCGCAGGAAAAGCTCGGACCGGCGTTTCAAGAGGTTGGCCTTCGACCGCCTGAAATCCGATTCTATCGGGTTCACAACTACTTTGCGGGTGGGCGTCGAGCCTCGCCGAACTCGTCGTGCCCGGTCAAGCCGCCGGACGAGTAAATGAAGGCTGGTACTCGCGTTGAGTGTCGCTGGAATTCGTATCGCGGTATTAGAGGGTCCAGTTCAAGAGGTACAAAAGCCCTTCGGCGTTGCCCGACGCCTCACTGGTACCGACCCGGGTCAGGCTCGGCGCCAGCACAACCGCGATGGTGTTGACATGCGCACCGGGGTCCGAGACGCTGATCGTCCCCAGATAGGCAGACAACCCGGCGAATGTGTACCGCTGGATCTTGACCGTGATGGTGGCCGACCCGCCCTTGAGGCCCGGGATGGTGCCGGTGCCCGTCACCGACGTGATGGTGCCGCTCGACGGTGTGACACTGAAGCTCCCCGAGGTCAACGACCCGGAGTTGGTGTAGTTCACGAACAGTCCCCTGAATTTCAGGGAAATCTGCCCGCCGGCCTGGGTCACGGTGAGGGCGAAGACCTGGGTGGCGTTCGGGGTGACCCCGTTGGCGGCCTGCAGAGTGAAAATGTAGGAACCGGCCGCCACCGACGACGTGCCGGCCAGGGTGGCCGTTCCGTTGCCGTTGTCGGTGAGGGTCACTCCGCTGGGCACGGTGGAGCCCGAGGCCAGGCTGATGGCGGGGGTGGGTGTGCCCGAGGTGGTCACGCTATAGCTGAAAGCCGCCCCGGCCGGAACGGTATCGCTGGCGGTGTTGGTAAAGGCTGGAGCGGTGGGAGGAGCGGCCGTGGATGGACCTCCCGCGAAGAACGAATCAGTGGCGCCACTTGCCGTGAGGGTGCTGCTCCCTCCGTACAGGGCGGTAACCGGGAGCAGGCCACTTGTGGACGGCGTGATCTGGCACGTTCCGGTACCGCTGGCGTTGGTGGTGATGGTGCAGCCCTGTGTGCCCACCATCACGCCGATCATTGCGCCATTCACCGGCGTGGACGGGCTCTGACTGATGTCGTCGAGACTGGCGGTGAAGGTGGCGGCCTGGCCCACTGGTCCGATCTCCTGGCTTCCGTTCAGGGTCACGGAGCTCGTGTCCATCCCGGCTCCCCAGGTAAAGCGGATCGGGTTCGATGTCAACGTGGCGGTGCCCGATGTCGTCGTCGCCGTGACAGTGTCCGTCCCGGGATGGAGGGCGCTGTAGGTGAACGTCGCAGAGCCGCTGGTGCTGGCGTCAACGAGCTTGACCTGGGAGTTTGCCCCCGAGACCGTAAAGAGAATCGGTGTTCCGGCGGGACTGGGCACGTTGTCAAGGTTGGCCGTGAAGCTGACTGGGGATCCCGCCGGCGGGGCGGCCAACGACGACGTCGAGCTGAGCGTGATGGAAGGAGTCGTCGAGACGTTGCCTGACGAACCGCAGCCATTGCCGGCGCCGAGGCGGTAGACATTCGATGGATCCGCGACATACACACACGAGTCAGGACCCACTTCGATTCCGTCTGTGAGCGTGTCTCCCGTGACGATGGGGCTCGAGACCACCGGGGGGCTCTTGGTCAGGTCGATGGAGTACGTATTCCCGGAAAGGTCTGTTGTCACGAGGGACGTCGCCGTAGCGTTGCTTGTTCCGGTGATCGCCACAAGTTCGCCGTAATTGGGTGTCTGCACGACCGGGGTGATGGTGGCCGGTTGTGGCGTGTTCGTCCCACCGATCGCCACGACATCAACGCCACTCACAACGGCATAGAGCGTTCCGTTTGGCGCGAAAGCCAGCCCGTAAGGGATTCCGTCGGTGCCGATGCTCGACGTGTCGGCATAGATGCTCACCGTGGGTTGAGCGCTCGAGGGATTAGAGATCCGGGCGATCTCCTGTGTCTTGAGATAACCGGTACACCCACCTGAGACGAACAGGTCACCGGTCAGGGGGTCCACTGCAAGGTGCCCAGGGCAGTAGGGCAACGGCGAGCCCTGGGCGACAGTACGGACGATGGCACCGGTGCTCGGGTCGAGCTGCACGACTTCGGGATCCTCATTGTTGTTGATCCCGCTCGGCGGTGGGAGCCACAAGGTGGCGTACAGCTCTCCATCCTTCCCGAACGCCATCGACGTAATGTCGTCGGGTCCGAGGGCGGTGTCGGGAAGCTGGTTCGCAGCGCTCAGAGTACCACCCCCGGGTGGGAGGACGTTGATCGTCCCGGTGTAGAAATCGGAAACGTACAGGTTCCCGTTGGGATCGAACGCCATGCCGTCCAACCCGTCGCAGCCGTTGACGTTGAAGTTGCCAGGCAGGATCTGGTCATAGGGATCGAAGGCGAAGCCGGACGCGAACTTCGACATCGAATAGCCCGCCGCTGCAACAGGTGGACTTGTACAAGTCGGAGGTGAGCCGCTGTAGAAGGTGACGCTGGCACTTCCCGGCACCGGAAGATTGCCGTCGGTGCTGTCGACGGCAGTGAATTGGACGTTCTCGGCGTTCGTATCAGTGGCGGTAAAGACAGCGTCGCCATTTGAGCCGGTCACGGCTGTGTCGCTAGGTGTCGTCGACCCCGATGGGTAAATGGTGGCGCTACCGTTTTCCGACAGCGTAACCGTCTTACCCGATGCAGGCTGGCCGAGCCCGTTTTCTAGGTAAACAGTCACCGTCGCCGCCGTGGTCCCGTCGTCCGGGACGCTCGATGTGCTCGCCTGAATGCTCGCACCCGTCGCTTGAGGCGGGGTGAAGGTAATGGTCGGTTGTGTAGACAGAGTTGTCCCATCAGTCATGTCTGTTACTGTGAACGTCACTTCCTCGGGCACCGTGTCGGTTACATCGAATGACACCGCTCCCGTGCCTGTCTGCGAGGTGCTGATCACGGGCGTGATCACCGTGGTCGAGCTACTCGATGATATTGATACTGACTGACCGCTGACGGGAACTCCGTTGGCGCTTGCGAGGAAAGCGTCGACGAACCCCGGTGTGCTCCCGTCGGCCGGACCGGCGACCGAACTGACAGCCTGTGACACACTGGAATCGACGGGGCCCACGCTAAGGCCCTGTAGAGCCTGCAGAAGGTTGGTCAAGTTGGGTGAGCCGAGTCCGACATGGGCAAAGTCACTGCCCATGCTGGCTGGCGAATTGAAGGCCGCCGTATTTGCGAGGGGATACAGGGTCGGGTTGAGTTCTCCAATGTTCGAGCCTCGGGCGATGTTTACGTCGGCTATATCCGCCGCTGCCTCTGGCGCGGCCATGCTTGTCCCGCCATATGTCAGTCCGGTTGGGCACCCTCCGGCGTCGGCTTGACAAATCTCGATACCGTCGGCCGGGTCGGCGTACACCGATAGATCCGGTACCGAGCGCATCGAAGATGACGTCAGGGGGTTCTGATAGGAGGGACGTGTGAAGTACTTACTGACGCCGAAACCGCCTTGGCCCGTTGGCGGTGTGGCGTTGGTCCCGTCCCACCACGTTTCCCCACCGTAGAGCCCACCAACTAGTGGCTTTGCCGACGTGCCACCAACGGCGGTGGCATGCGGAGCGTCAGCGGGCACACCCACCGTATTTGGACTGCCGTCCAAACAGGTGCTGCCGTGATCCCCGGCACCGTTTAGCACGCTGATACCCGTAGCGGCGGCCTGGGCCAGCACGGAGTCGATTGCTTGAGCCTCGGCCAGGCTCACCTGATCCTCGCATGAGCTCCAACTGTTGGAGATGACGGTGTCTCCGTCGGAGATCATGGCGTCGAACATCGCCTCGAAGCTCGTGGTCGGCGGAGCATCGTATACGACATACTGCGTCGGCGCGGCAGGAGCGAGCTGCAGAACCGTGTCGATGTCCAACAGCACCTCCGACTCTCCCGCACCAGGGCTCGACACTCCTCCATTCACATTCACCTCGCTCAGGCGATTGGCGATTGTTGGGTTGCCCTGAGCAAGTGCGAGCCAGTCAGTGACGTCACTCGGGTGGTACGTGTCGAATTCAAGCAGCCCGATCTTTTGAGCCGGCGGGTCCGCCGCAACCAACTTCGCACTACGCGTTGCTGCCCTAGGCGTCCCACGATCTCCCGGTTTGAGCCCGTGTTTTGAATTGGCACTTATTAGAGTTGTTCCTGCTGCATAGAATGCTTGCCCGAGCGCCTGACCCAGAGCTTGCCTACCCCCGCTGTCGCCGAGAATGGCGGCGAGGCAAACTAGCCCCGAACCTACTTTGAAGACATTAGTCGTTGCCCCAACGATCGCAATGATCGGGACTGCGACTTCGGCTAGGGCAGCGAGGATCACCAACACCGGGATGATGAGAAGAGGATTGATCCCTCCGAGAGACTCGAAGACCAAGCATTTTTGGCGGGTCTCCTGACTGATCGGGGAAGCAGGGACAATCGGGGCAGTCACATTCGTCAGACCGCTGACACTTTGGACATATTTCGCTATGGAAGCTGGCAGCTGTGGATCGGACCGGGGTCCGAAGTAGGTTCGACCGCCAATCGAGTAGTCCGCTATGTCGACATGAAATGCCCGTTCGACCTGGGCCAGCGTACCGTGCGCCGTTATGGTCAACCGGTCAGCGTACCCTCGTTCAGAAGTGAATCCCTGAGAGAGCAGCCACGAGAGCACCGAGTCGTACTCGGACTGGCTCGGTCCGAACACTGCGGTCAGATCGCCTGGTGTGAGAAAGTGCCGGTAAAGAGATGAAGTCGGGTCCTGGACGGCATTCAAGTAGGTCTCGAAAGCTGCTTGCTCTCTGCGCTTCAGCGTGATTGTGAGTGTGAGCGGCCGGCTGGCGGCGCCAGCAGGCGAGGCGGTCAGCATGACCCCGGGCTCTTGGAGAACGGGAGGAATCTCGCCGCTAAGCTGCACAAGCGGACCGAACGCGCCTTTCCCGGAGGTAGAACCAACGCTCGCCAGGCCGACGGAGGTTGCAAAGGTCACCACGACGATGACCAGCACTGCTACAGGTCGCAACCGGGCTGCAATGCGATCACACATCGATCGAACGATCAGCATCAAATCTCCCGCCTAAAGAGGTGCAGCAGTTCGATCGAGTCGGAACTGACAATCAGATGGAATCGTACTAACGCAGTGGGCCGGTTTAGAGCAATTCTCAGTAGGAGTCATCCTCACAATTGAGGATTTGCATCAAGCCGAGACTTTCTAGTCGCAGCAACAACAGAGTCCGGCGTTGTCGCATCACAACTTTAGCAACTTGCTGCACGTGAGTGAACCGGAGATTGGCTGGGAAGTTCGCATTGGTTAACCATGCGGACAACCTTGGATGAATTTTGGCTGCGTGGATAGGGGGCACGGAGGTTATCGCAGCCTCCTGGATTCATTCTCTCGCATGGAACAGCGAGGTAGCGACGTTCTTTGCGGCCAGTGCGTCCCTGCGCGAATCTAACGATGGCCCCGCTTGGTGTCGGCGACGTAGGTAGGAGTCGCCGATGGTGAAGGCCCGCCGATCTTAGCTGCGATTGTTGAATCCCCGCTAGACTCGTGGACCTCTTGCAAGATGTTGTTCACACAGTGGGGAGTTCGATTATCCAAACTCGGAAAGCGTCGTTGCTAGTCCTTTTGCTCCTTGGCATCGTGGGTCTCGCTGCGTGCGGCTCCGGGTCTACGAACCAAGCAGCCGAGCGAACGAGTACGTCCAACACATCTTCAGAGATACCCGCACGCACCACGCCAACCCAGGCAGGTTCCAATCCGGGCAGTAGCTTTTGCGGCGCACTGATCAACGAGCAATCTACTGCACACCAACTCGTATCAGCGCTGACTCAGAGCCTCGAATCTGCTGATGTTGAATTGACAAAGAAGTCCCTTGCCGCGGTCTTCAACGCAATCTCCAACGATATTGCAGTCGTAGAGAAGAGCATGAAGTCTGCACCGGATAATGTCCAGGCGGCTGTGACCACAGTCAACAGCTTCATCACTCAAGCCCAGGCAGCGATCGCGAACGTAGCCAACGAGACTGGAGCGGAGTCCGCTCTGGCGAGCTTAGATTACTCGGAGCTCAGAGATGCCAGTACGACGCTCGCCGATTATTCCACTTCTCATTGCAGCTCTGCCACATCAACAACGAGCTGAATACCATGAGCGTTCGCGTTGGTTGAGTCATGCTCGCCGCGCCCGCTCAACTGAGCTGGCAGTCATCTTTGAGATTAGTCAGGAAGTCGTCCAGGGCATCAGCATCTTGCCGATTCCCGCGCCAGTTCAACCGAAGTCCCTCGCGTGGTCCCGTTGTGCAGTCAGGACATGGTGTCCCAGCTAGCGCCGGAACGTGTCGATGCTCACTTGCCGAAGCTCGGGTCCCTCAACGGTGTTCACGCAGGTCGAATGGTCGCAAAAACAATCATCCGGTATGCGACGGAAGAGTTGATAACTAGGAGTTATCAACTGCGAAAGGGGATCTCGGGCTGGAGTGCGGAACCAGTTGGTATCGCTAGAGTTCGAGACGACATTGATCCTCAGTCATCGTTGCGAGCCGCTGCGATGAGGGCCAACAGTTCGTCGCCGTAGGACTCGAGCTTGGCTGGGCCAATTCCATTGACCTTTGCCAGGGCTGCGAGGCTCGATGGCACGCGACGCGCGAGTTCCTCAAGGGTCCGGTCGTGTAGGAACACAAAGGCCGGCTTACTGGCTGCAATCGCGCGTTCCGAACGCCAGGCCCTTAGCGCCACGCGCACGCGTTCTGCGATCTTCGGAGACGGCGGCTCGGGTGCGAGACGCGAGAGGTGCCCCGCCACCGTGATCAGGTCACCATAGGGCACACGAAGCCTGGCCCGACCTTCGAGTGAGACGACTCCTTCGTCGTCGACCGCAATGATCTGTTGTCGATGTCCCCCGTGTTCGAACTCCAACCCGACCCTGGCAAACACCTCAGGCTCCTCTGTGACCGGAGGCCTTGGCGTTGCTGAGGTCGTGCGCCTTGTCCGGGCCGACTGGCGCCTCGGCTGGGAGGGCTCTGAAAGCTCTGGTGGCTCTCGAATTGGGGGCCGAGCTGGCGTCCACTGTTCGACCAACTCGGTAAGAAACGGCGAGGGAGAAGTGCTCGCAACGACGTGAACCGAGGAGCTGCAGCGCGTCAGTCCGACGTGGAAGACCCGACGCTCTTCCTCCACATCGCTCGACAGGCGGTGGGGTAGGAGGCCAGCGGAGACGTCGTGAAGCACGACGTGTGGCCACTCTCGTCCCTTTACTCTGTGAATCGTGGAAAGTACCACCCCATCGATCGCGCCGGGGTGGCGGAGCGACTGGCGAAGCCATTCTTCGAATCCGCTCGGCTCGGGGTGCAGTGTCGCAAGGGCCACCAGCGCGTCAAGGTCGTCCGTTTGTGCCGAACGAACCAAGCGCCGGCGAGAGGTCTCCAGCAGCTCCATCGCCTGATCCAGACCGACATCGTCTCGGACCGAACGCAGGACGGCGACGGTCGTGCCTGAAGAGGCGCGTTGGCACACGGTCTGCAGGTCTGAGATGAAGGCGCGGATCTTGTCGCCATCGCGAGGCTTCAATCGCCCCGCCAGCCGCTCCAGCCCGGCGAAATCGTGTTGCTCACCGATCCACTCGAGGACCTTGGGGGAAAGGGCTCGTGAGGGACGACGTGCGGCCTGGGCCACGTCGGAGCCGACCAATCGGTCTTGGGAAGAGACGGCCAGACGGAGCCACGCCAGCGCCGCGTGTACGCCGCTGCGAGACAGGTACGACTCGTCGACCGCCGGCTGGACCGGGATCTGACGGTGCACAAGCGCGACCTGTACCGCCGCAAGTGAGGCGTTCACGCGGGTCAGCACAGCGACATGGCGAGATGATAGCCCTCGTGCCACGAGTCCGGCTACGACGTCGACAGTCATGGCGAGAGCATCGTCACCTACCATCACCTCGAGTTCATCTCCGCTCGCGACTCGACCAGGTGCTGGGACAATACGTTTCTGCACCCGGCGGCGGTTATGGGTGAGCAGGATCCGGGCCGCTTCGACGACGGGAACGGGGCAGCGGTAGTTGACCTCGAGGGGATGCTCTGCCGCAGTCGGGAAGAAGCGACGGTAGTGAATCAGCCACTCCGGCGATGCACCTGAATATCCGTAGATCGTCTGGTCGTCGTCGCCCACGCCGAAAACAGCACCGTCGGGGCCGGCCAGCAGCCGGATGAGCAAGAGGTGGGCGGGGGTGAGATCCTGGAACTCGTCGACTAGGAGTAACCGGCACGACGCACGCGCCGAATGACGTGCCGTCGGGTCAGTGAGCAGGGTCTCGATTGCCTTGTATATCTGTTCGTCGAAGTCGACGAGGCGTCGCTCCTCTAAGAGACGCCTGTACCGAACGAACACCTCAGGAAGGCCATCGACGTCGCCGCCGAAGTCGTCCTCCACTTCAGCCGGGGCTTTGAGGCCCAGGCGCACGGACGAGAGGGCTTCGATCCACGCTGCCGCCGGGTCGGCATTGGCCCGCCGGGGGAGATCGACGAGCGTGTCAAGTATCGAGCGCACTTCGCGGTCCTGGATTGTCGTCACTCGGCCTGATTTGGAGAGCAGCGACAGACCAAAGGCATTGAGCGTTCGGATCTGCAGTTCGGGCAAATCGGGCGTTCGCTCCCTCATCTCGTCCGCGGCTCGTTTGTTATACGCGACCAGCGTTACGGCCCGCCCTGGCAGCCTCCACTGACGCAGCAAATGGCGGGCGCGCTCGGTGAGCACCCGTGTTTTGCCCGAGCCGGCGGGAGCGATGATGCGCGCTGCCCCGCCAAGATGAAGTACCGCGGCCAGCTGGTCCGGCGCTAGTGCCGCATCGGTATCGTTCGAACCGAACGGGACCAGGGAACCGGCGAGCAGCGCCAGTCGGGGGATGACGGCAGCCTCATCGAGAGCTCCGCGCCACGTGAGAGGCCCTCCGTCACAGAACGCCGCCCTTCCGTCGGGAAGAACTACGTCGGCTGGTCCGGCCGCTGTGGCCCCCAATCGCACCGCTTCCTCTGCCAATGGCCACCGGGTCGTGCCGTTCCTGGCGTCGATGGCGTTGGCAAAGGTGGCATGGGCCCTCCGTTCACCGGGAAATGCGAAGGACGGTGACAACGACCACACCGGTCGAAGCTCTACCTCAACGTCGGACGGTTCGTCCCCCGCCTGGATCACGAGCGGCGTTCGCTCGAGCCAGGCTTGCTCGAGCTCCTCAATCCCCCCGCTCGCTCGCTCGCATCGCTCCCACGGGGCGGGTGGTTCTTGACCGGGCGGCACCACGACGCTTCGCCCGAGCACAGGCCCCAGCGGTGCACTGGACGCCGCGACGAGCGCACCTACCCGGTAAGGCTTGGCGGCAGACGAGGAGTCCTGTATCGAGCGCTCCCAACAGCTTCGGACCTCGACGGCCTGCGTATGGCGGGCGCCACAGTAGACGCAGGAGACGCCAATCTGTGTCACCTGATGGACCGAATCCTTGGATCATCGACGTGTCGGTAATGAGCGACCGGATTTGCCGTGTACTGGAGCAAGTCCTCATGATACGGCACGTTCGCGACCACTAGCGCGGACTTGCCCCCTTCCGAAGGGTGGTGTCTATGAAAGTCCAAATGAGGAATGACGCTTGTGACAAGGTGGTGAAGCCCGATCTGATCTCGATTCCCGGAGCCGCCCGCCGGGTTGGCGTGCACTCTCACACCCTGCACCGGCTGTGCCGTACGGGCCAGTTTCCCCCTGCCACCCACATCGGTTCGAGGTGGAGAGTGTCGGTACCGCGTTTGAAGCGATTTCTCCACGTAGACGAAAGTGAAGGGTCGTAACCCGCGACTCCCGGAACGAGAGCTGAGGCGATCCTGATGGCAATCGGCGATATCGTGCGGGTTGAACGAGCGGACGGCCCGATCCGAGGGGGCCCGATATCGGCTACTCTCGCTCGGGCTTAGGCTCTGCGGGCGGACCTCGGTGCCGCGTGCGGCTCGGGTGACGATTCGAGCTCGGCGAGGAGTGCACGGGTCTCGTCAAGCGACGACGTAAGGATACGGCGGGCGACGTCGAGCAACTCGAAGATCATCGGGTTACCGACGGAGTACAAGACGGTGTTCCCCTCCTTGCGCGTTTGGACCAGGTTGGCTCGACGAAGAACGCCGAGCTGCTGGGAGAGATGCGAGGCCTCGATGCCGACGGCTGGAACGAGCTCGCTCACCGTCCGCTCACCGTCACGAAGCACTTCGAGCACGCGGATCCGCGCGGGGTGAGCGAGTGTCTTAAAGAACTCGGCCTTGATTTGGTAGATGGGGGTGGTCACTGCGCTCGCTCGATTCTGAGACGATTACGTCCGGTCACTGAATCGTCCCGACACTGGGATATCGCCCGAATCTTAGTGGGGATGATCACGTCTTTATGGTCCATTGTGCCACTCACTCTCACAGATCGTTGCCTGCATACGACAAGTTGAAACTCTTGTTGGCCAGGGGAAAGTCCGGCACGATCGTGTCGGCAAGCGCCACCGAAAGCGCCGGCCAATTGAAGAACGATGGGTCGACGACCTTCACTCGCGCCAGCCGCCCCGACGTATCGACCTCGACTCGATGGACGATGCTGCCCCTCCATCCCTCGATGATCCCGGTCCCAGTCCTGTTTCCCGAGCGGGATACCGGAGGTCGATCGCCGAACGCTCGATGACTCGATCGGAGTGCACCGGGTCGTGTCGAATGCTTCGCGAGGAGAGCCAGTGACGCCTCCACCTCCTGGACACGGACATCGAAGCGAGCTAGCACGTCACCCGTCTCGGAGCGCACCGGGGTAAATCCTGTGATCGGTCCATTGACGGGGTGGGCGAGGCGCGCATCGAGAGTCGATCCCGAGGCGCGGGCCACGACCCCCAACACGCCCAGCGCGGCGGCATCCTCGGCGCTCAGCACCGCCGTTCCGGTGAAACGGTCAATGACGGTGCTCTGGCCTCGTGCCAGCTCGACTAACTCGTGGAACTGCTCTCCGATCTCCGCCAGATCGGAGGCCCGGGGCAAGGACCGTAGGTGGACCAGGCCTGGCGTAACGGCGCCACGCAGAAGGCGGTGGCCCGTGACCGATGCATTGAGCCGGAGCAGGCGTTCGCGCAGCGTCAGGGCCCGCGCCTGGGCGAGCCCGAAGCCGACGTCGTTGCACAAGGCGCCGATGTCGGCCACGTGATTGTAGAGGCGCTCGAGCTCGAGCAGGAGGCAACGAAGCTCGCTCGTCCTCAGGTCCACCTCGACGCCACGAGCCTCCTCCACGGCCAGGCAGTAGGCCAACCCATGGCCGACCGCGCTGTCACCCGAGATGCGTTCGGCGAGGACAATCCCCTCGTCGGAGCTCTGGTCCTCGAAGAGTCGCTCGATTCCCTTGTGCACGAACCACAGACGCGCCTTCATCTTCAAGATGGTCTCGCCGACCACCGAGAATCGGAAGTGGCCGGGTTCGATGAGCCCGGCGTGCACCGGTCCCACCGGGATCTCGTAGACGCCCGCACCTTGCACCTCGACGAAGGGATACGAGCCGGCATCATCCACCATGTCGGGCGGTGGGCCCGCGTCGTGTCGCATCGGATGCCAGCCGTTGGGCCAGTGCTGATGCAGCACCAGTCGTCGGAGAAATGGATGGCCGATGGGAACGATGCCGAACAGGTCGTGCATCTCGCGCTCAAAGCGGCTGGCGGGGAACGAAAGGGCGGCCAGCGAGGGGATCTCAGGTCGTCGGCGGTCGACCTCGATGTCCAGCTCGATGCGCCGGTCGGGGGGGCCGGAGGTGAAGAGGTAGGTGACGCGCATTGGTCCGTGCCCATCGAGCGCAGCCACGAGAGCGAGGCGATATCCCCGTTGGAAGAGGGCGGCAGCCGTGGCAGAGAGGGCATCGGCCGGAAGCTCGACCGAGGTGCGGACGCTCCCCGGGCGCTCGAGGCTGGGTAGCAAAACCGGCGCCACGGTCATGGCGACACGATCCGAGCAGCGGCATGGAGCAGGGGACCGAGCGGCCACGCCGAGACGCCAATGAACGCGCAGCACACCAGGCCGCCGATGAGGGGAACGGCCACAAGGGCGGGGGTCATGGCCGGAGCTGCCGTGCCCCGCGGGCCGAGGAGGAGATGACGTCCATGGGACACCACTGCCGCAAAGATCACCACCATGCATACCAACGACGCGGCCGCCACCCAGCCCAAGCCGACTTGGAACTCGGCGCGCAGCATGTTGAGCTCGCTTGCAAACAGGCTGAAGGGCGGGAAGCCCAGGAGCGCGACGAGCCCGAACCCGAATATGCCACCGAGCACCGGGCGACGGCTCAGCAGGGCCGGGACACGTTCGATCTCGCTCGTACCTTCGGTCAAGAGGATCTCACCCGAAGCCAGGAACAGCACCCCCTTGGCCAGGCCGTGACCCAGGACATGAAGGAGAACCGCGGCGATGGCCAACGGTGAGCCTGCTGCAGCCCCGAGAGCGATGAGGCCCATGTGCTCGACGCTGTGATAGGCGAGCATCCGCTTGTAGTCCCGCTGGGTGAGCAGGAGCGACGCCGCCACCAATAACGACAGCAACCCCACGATGACGAGCAGCGTGCGAGGGAACGCCGAACCCAGCGCGCCGTCGGCGATCACCTTGAAGCGCAAGATGGCGTAGAAGGCGACGGTCAGGAGCACGCCGGACATGAGGGCGGACACGGGGGCGGGCGCCTGGCTATGGGCGTCGGGCAGCCAGCTGTGCATGGGCACGAGTCCCACCTTGGTGCCATAGCCGAGGACGATGAGCCCAAAGCCCAATCGCATGATCCCGGGGTTGAGATGGTGCGACTGCGCCGCGAGGGATGTCCAGTCCAGTGAGTGGGGTCCATGCCCGCTGGCGTGCAGCGCGGCCAGATAGATGAGCACCGTCCCCAGGAACGCCATGGCGATCCCGACTGAGCAGATAATGATGTATTTCCACGACGCTTCGAGCGACGATTGTGTCCTCCGATGTCCAACGAGGAAGGTCGTGACCACCGTGGTGGCCTCCACGGCCACCCACAACACGCCGAGGTTGGCGGCGAGCACTGCCAGGAGCATCGTGGCCAAGAAGGCCTGGACCAGGACGCTGTAGAGCGAGGCGTGACGGCGCGTGCAACGACCGGCGGCGATCTCAGCGTCGAGGTAACGCACCCCCTGCCACGTGGCCAGCACGGCGATCACGCCGATGACGACCACCATGAAGGCGCTGAGGGCGTCGACCCGCACGATCCCGCCCAGGCCCGTCTCGGGTCGCCCGTGCACGACCTGGACGGAAAGCACAATTCCCGTCACGAGGACCCCCGAGGCGGCGGCGGTGCCAAGCCAACCGAGACTGCGCTGCCACGGCATCACACCACACACGATCCCGCAAGCCAGAGGAAGCGCGAGTACGACGATCAGCATCAGTCGTGCAGCTCGTTGAGTTGGTCGAAGTCGAAGGACCCGAGGCGGGAGCGCAGTTGGGTGGTGAGCACCCGCAACACGATGACCGCCAGCAGGACATCCAGCGATGCTCCGAGCTCCACCAGAAGCGGCACCCCTGCCGTCGCCAGGAACGCAACCAGAGCCACGCCGTTGTCCACGAGCAAGATGCCCACGATCTGGGAGACCGCCTTGCGCCGCGTCACGAGCGCGAAGAACCCCACCAGGACGGCGGACAGCCCCACGGGGATGAGTCGTCCCGCCGCGGTGGGAACGAGCGAGGTCACCGAACGTGTGGAGGCGAAGGCGAGGAAGGTCAGTGCGCCGGCAGCCACGAGTGATGCGGGCACGTTGACCAGGGGTTGGGTCTCGCGGCTCCTGGGGTCGGCTCGCACCACACGGGTGATGAGCGCCGGCACCACGATCGCCTTGGCGCCCAGCACGAGCAGGCCCACGATGATGAGTCCCACGTCGTGCTGGTGGAGCCCGATGACCATGGCGACGCACCCCAGAGCCAAGCCCTGGATGGCAAGGGCCCGCACGATGGCACCGAGAGACCGGCGCCACAACGTCACCACGGCGCACAGCAACACCGCCGCGGCCTCGAGTCCGAGGGCACTCGCATAGGTCGAGGTGCTCACCGGACCACCAACCCGCTCACGACGCCGAGCAGCGCCAGGACAAAGGCACCGGCGAGCAGCTCCGGAATCCGGAAGAGCCGCACTTTGGCCATCGAGACCTCAAAGACGGCCAGGACCACGCCGACGACCGCAACCTTGGCACCCAAGGCACCAAGACCGATGGCGATGGCGGACACGTGCGTCGTCGTCGCCACTCCCCAGGGTGCGACCAGATTCACGAACACGCCAAGGAGAAGGGTGAGTCGCATGGCCTCGCCCACGGTGACCAGGGCCAGGTCGGGACCGGCGTACTCGAGGATCATGGCCTCATGCACCATCGTGAGCTCGAGGTGAGTGGCCGGGTTGTCCACGGGCAGCCGACCGCTCTCGGCAACGATGACGATGAGGAGCGACCCCAGGGCGAACAGCCGTTGCGGTGTGGCCACCGACCCCGGGTCGCCGAGGGTGGCGCGCACGATGGCGGGAAGGTTCGACGAGTGCGCGGTAGCAGACAGCGCCAGGATCGTGACGAGCAGCGCGGGCTCGGCCAAGGCGCCGATGGTGACGGCCCGGCTCGAACCCATGCCCCCGAAGGCCGTGCCCGCGTCCAGTCCCGCCAGGGCCAACAGCGTCGATCCCACCAAGAGGAGGTAGACGAGGACGAACAGGTCCGAACCGGAGCCGAGTGCGGGGCGTGTCGTCGCCAGGGGTGTGATCACCGCAGCCACCGCCACGGTGGCGACGAGCGCCACGGGTGCGAGGGGGAAGATCCACGTGGCCTGGTCGGGACGGAGACGTTGCTTTCGAAACAACTTGCGAATGTCGACCAGAGGCTGGAGGATCGGAGGGCCGACGCGACCCTCGAGGCGGCAGCGCACCTTGCGCATGGCCCCGACGAGCATCGGGCCACCGACGCCCACCGCCACGACCTGCACGCCCGAGGCGATTCCGGCACCGATCATGGGCGAGATGCCGCTCATGCGATCATGGCCAGCGCAGCCAGCATCAGCACGAGCGCACCCAACCCGTAGCCCAGGTAGCGGTGGACACTGCCCGGTTGCAGCGCGCGGGCCGCTTGCCCCCACCGTCGGACGGCCCCGATGACGGGTCGGTAGAGGCCCCGCTCGATGCCGTCGTCCACGGCGTTGTGGAATGTGGCGGCCTCGATGTAATAGCGCGATTCAGCCACGTGGCTCACGTCGAGGTCCTGGACAGGGCGAAGGACATCGTCGAAGACCCGCTGGACCGGCTCGGCGAACGATGTTGCCGTGTACTGCATGCGCGCCGTCTGGAGCTGGCGCCCACACCCCCAGGCCTCGACCACACGCGGCGCGGGCTGGTGCGCCAGCACGCGGCGAAGCATCAACACGACGAGTACGGCAACAGTCATGGTGCCTGCCAACGTGGCGGGAGCCAGCACACCTCGAAGTCCGACCAGTTGCACATCCACGCCATGAGCGAGGAGAGCAGTGCCCACCCCAGGGAGGGCCGTCTTGACCGCTCGTTCGACCGCCGGGAACACCAGCGTGGGGATGACGCCGAGCACGATGCACGCCCCCACCAGCAGTCCGACGGCCAGCCGCATCGTGACCGGAACTTCCACCGCGCCATCGGCTGCTTCTGAGCGCGGCCGGCCCAGGAATCCGATACCCACGGCCTTGACGAAGGCGACCACGGTCAACCCGGCGGTGAGCGCCATGGCCGCCACCGCCAGGGGAACGGCGATGTCGCTGGCGGTGTTCCCCGAGGCCGCTCCATGCAACAGGGCCTGGAACAAGAGCCACTCACCGATGAAGCCGTTGAGGGGCGGCAGGGCGGTGATGGCGGCCGCAGCGACGAGAAAGAGTGCGCCGGTCTGGGGTATACGGCGCAGGAGCCCGCCGAGCTGGTCGAGATCGCGAGTGCCGGTCGCCACCTGGACGGACCCGGCCGACAAGAAGAGCGCCCCTTTGAAGGCGGCATGGTTGAGCACGAGCACGAGGGCTGCCACCAGGCCCAGCGAGGCCAGCAGCGGGTGTCGAGTCGCCTCGAACAGTCCCGATGCACCGAGCGCGAGGAGGGCCAGGCCGATGTTGTCGGTGGTGGAGTAGGCGAGGAGGCGCTTGAGGTCGGTGCTGCTCGCGGCGTGGAGCGAACCGAACAATGCCGAGGCACCGCCGAGGCCCAGTACCACCAGCCACCACCACACGGGGCCCCCGCCGAGGAGGTCGTCACCGACCAAAACGATCCCGTAGACCCCCAGCGCCACCATCGCCCCCGACATGAGCGCTGACACCGGGCTGGGGGCCTCGGGGTGGGCCTTGGGCAGCCAGACGTGAAAGGGCACGACGCCGGCCTTCGACCCGAAGCCGACGAGGACGACCACAAAGACGAGCCCGCGCACAGCGGGCGCCAGGTGCCGGGCATGGTGCGCGATGGCGGCGAAGGATTGCCCATTGGCATGAGCCGCCAGCACCAAGAGGCCGACGAGGATCAACGCCGCGCCACCCTGGGTGAACACCGCGTACCAGGCGGCCGCACTCTGAGCGGCTTGGCTCCGGCCGTGGTCCACGAGCACCAACACCAGTGACGTCAGCGCCATCAGTTCCCACAGCACCATGAAGGTGGCGACGCTCCCGGCGCTAGGCACCAGGAGCAGCGTGGTGACAAAGATCGGGAACATGCACGTGGCGCTCCGAGTGGCCGAGCCGTGTTGGGCGTACCCGATACCGTGCAGCGTGGCCGGCACTGCCACGATGGCCACGAGCAGCACGAACAACGCGCCCAACGGGTTGAGCACCAAGTCCACGCCGGTGAACGGGAGCAACTCCGCCGAACGAAGCACGATGGGATGGCCAGTCGCTAGTACATGGACCGCCGGGGCCGCCTCGAGCGCGCACGCCCCCCAGACGAGTGTTGCCGCCGCCGTCACCCGGAAGCGCCTCGGCAGGGCAGCGCCGCTCACGCCGGCACCGAGACCGAGCGCGGCGCCGGCGACGATGAGTGTGCCGTCGGTCATCGCCGGGTGACCGAGCGCAGCGCTTCGATGATGGCGGTGGGGTCGGGGGGGCACCCCGGGATCGAGACGTCGACCGGTACGACGTCACCGACGGCTCCCACCACGCCATAGCCACCGCGAAAGACCCCGCAATTCCGGGCGCAATCGCCCACGGCGATGACGACACGGGGCTCCGGAGTGGCCTCGAGCGTTTTCAAGAGCGGAACGGCCATATTCCGAGTGACCGGCCCAGTCACGAGTATGGCGTCGGCGTGGCGAGGTGAGGCCACGAGCCGAGCCCCGAAACGCTCGGCGTCGTAGACCGGGCCGAACGCGGACACGATCTCCAGCTCGCAACCGTTACAGGAGCCGGCGTCGACGTGGCGGAGCTGAACTGATCCCACCAATTCCGCTGGTCCGTTTGGAGATGTTGGTTTTGCCGCGGGCGACTCGGTCACACGGCGGGCGCGCCAGTTGACCAGCGACATCTTCGGCATTGGCATCCGGTGCTCAGTTCACAGGAGTGTCGTGCGGATACGGAAGCCTGACGCGCAGTCGAGCCCCGCATCGGGTGCAGCGGGCCACCTCGTTGACGCTGTGCGATGACGCGGGCGACACGCGCCAGCAATTGCTGCATATGAGAGTGATCTCCGTCGCCCCCGGGTCGGTGGCCGGACAGTCGGTGCCTCGGACGAGCTCGGCTCCGAATGCGGCGCCAGGCTCAGATTCGTCCACTTCGCCCTCCCGGGCCGGAGGCCCTGAATATGATCATGTCGTTATTCTGTCATCTTGTCGAATAGGTGTATCCTCCTTCCCGTGCCTTGGACCGGCCGTCACGACCGCGATGAACCCCCGACCAGCTCAAGAAGGTGATTCGAGACACGGGTCGCCGCCACCCTGACGGAGGAGCCGGCGGGGATTTCAGGACTCCAGCTGACGGTCGGTCCGAGGCCGAACCAGACCGCACCATGGGCTAGGCGAGGTCCCAGGATGACACGTCCCCGCGTGGAAAGCGTCGTGATCCGAGGTCTGCCAGACGACGAAAACGACTGGCAGAGACGCATCATCCTCCTCACCTACGAAGACGGCACGACCGAGTCCATACCAGGGAGCCTGTTCGAAGCCAGCGAGTTGGCATTCATCCATGGGCTGACGTTGGCCCCGAACCCGGACGGCGCGTTTCGCTGCGCCAGGTTCCCCCAAACCTGGGACCAGGTATAGGTCCGATGCCTGTACGGGAGATCGCAAGCCTCGTGTGGGACCGCAGAAACGACGACATCGAGGTCATCTACGTAGGTCGTGATCCCGAGCACTTCTTCGGGTCCGAGGATGTCGCCATCGCGCTAGCCCTAAACGCCGGACTCGTGGCTGTACCGACGCCCGACGGGATCCGTCGTTGGGTCTCCGGAGGCTAAGTGCTCCCAACCGATTGACACACACATATGTAGGGCTCAGGGTCCGGTTGATGAGGTAAATGTGGTCGCATTCGCAACGGCCGATACAGGCCCGATGTTCTCTCCGAGGATTTCACTCATCACGAAGCCGGGCGCCCTCAGACCGATCTAAGGAGATGGCTTTGCACCGCGAACGGAAAGGCCTTCGGCAGACCTTTGACAGCGCCAGCGAGCTGTATCACCGGGCGCGCCCGGATTACCCGGAGGAGCTCATCGATCACATCGTCCGGATTACCGGCGTGCGCCAAGGAGACCATCTTCTAGAGATCGGATGCGGGAGCGGCAAGGCGACACTCCCTCTCGCACGGCGAGGATTCAGGATCACCTGCATAGAGTTGAGTACCCGACTGGCCGCTGTTGCTAGCGAGAATCTCTTCGACTTTCCCGACGTTGAGGTCGTGGCCTGTGACTTTGAGGAATGGCCCCTGTCGCCAGCCAAGCAGTTCGATCTCGCCTTCGCTGCCACGGCTTGGCATTGGATCGATCCGGAAGTGCGATACCGCAAGGCATGGGACGCGTTACGCCCGGAAGGTCACCTGGCCCTTTGGGGAGCGACCCACGTGTTCCCAGTTGACGGTGACCCATTTTTCGTTGAGGTGCAAGACGTCTATGAGGAGATCGGCGAGGGACGCGCCACGGGAAGTGCCTGGCCCCAGCCTGGCGAGCTCGAGGGACAGGGAGCCGAGATCGCTGATACCGGACTTTTCGAGGTGGTCGCGGTTCGCCACTTCGATTGGGAGACGAGTTATAGGCCAGAGGAGTACATCAATCTTCTGAACACATCTTCTGAGCACATTGTAATGGAGCAGTGGAAACGTGACCACCTCTACGGTGAAATCCGTCGTCGGCTGGCGGCGCGATCAGACGACCGCTTGCGTCGCCACTGGGAAGCCGTCTTGCATATCGCGCGACGATGCGACTGAGTCAGTTCGTCGTAATCGGGTGTCCGCTTCACACTCGCCCTCCAAGCGTGACCATGGGCGGAACTAGCCCAACTAGCCAGATTGTGGTCAGATGGATAGACGCTCGTCAGAGCCTTGGAGCCGTCCATCGATCCACGTGAGAGCGGAGGTCCGATGCCTTGGAAACCAGTCACGGGACAGATCGTGATTGCACGCCTTGATGGCCAGGTGAGAGAGGTCGTAGTGACAGCTTGGCACCGTTACAGTGGCGCCGTGAAGGTGGCTTGGCCTCCTCAACCACCGACCGTGTTCTCCCGCCATCCGTTCTCCACGAGCGTCGGGAAGACGGAGATCCCCGAGGCTCAATATGAACCCCTGGATCCCGACGCCTTCGGAGCTGCTACCAAGGACTAGAACTCTCGGGCGCCACCGACACCGACGCCTCCACGGAAAGCGGCGCCATCGGCGAAGTAAGTTGCGCGGCAGGACCCTGGTGCCCGTTCTCAACCAAAGGAATACAACGCCGACATCAATCACCGGCACATCGACGGCGACCTCGAATTGGCGGAACAGGTCCAGCGAGGCTCGGGGAAGCGGCTGTTACCAGCTAACCCCCGGCGTTCCCTTGGCCTCGTAGGTAGCGTCCCATTGCTCCGGGCCCCCGACTACGACCGTGATACCTATACGGTACGTCCCGCCCTGCCGGATCTGTGCGGTGCCTGGAATGTGCCCGGTCACCGGTGCTGGCCGCTCATATCACCCTGATCGGAGCGCCTGATGACGACTTCTGACCGCTCCACAGTGGCGGTTCTGGGCGCCCCGAGCGGGCCAGAGTGCCCGCCGCCGGACCGCACGGGATCACCCTGACCTTGGCATCCCGACCTGTGCGGCTACCTCTCCTGCAATGTGGTCTGTTGAGCGCACGGAAGCCAGCCAGACGACGAAGACACCACCAGGAAACTGGGGCGCCGCGGCTGCCGCTACGGCCAGCGCCAGCGCCGTCTTTCCAACGCCACCTGGGCCGGTCACCGTGGTCAATGGTGTCAACGCGATGCGCTCGATCACCTCGACGATCTCGAAGTCCCTCCCTACCAGTCGACGAGCGCGCAACGCCGTTGCGCGATGGCCCTCCGGCGGGGTGCCATCCTGTCCGTCGCTGGTCCCACCAGTCGCGCTAGCCGTCATCCTCGCAGCCTCTCAAGACTGTCGGGCCTTAGCAAGGGTGCCAGGCGCTAGCCGGGTTGCCACGTCGTGCAACGTCGAGACCCAGCTCGGCTGCCACAAATTGCCCTCCGATCGGGCAGAGCGGAACTCAGTTCGTACCGTCAGAGAATGCCGGTTCTGAGCGCCCTGGCAGGGCCAGGCTGACCCCGTCGGGCCCCGACCGGGATCACCCGGAGTCGGATGGCCTTCCAGGCCCGATTCCGCCCCAATGTTGCCCCGTCGCCGGATTGGGAGCCTCCACGGGGAGCCGCCCGGAAATGTTCGTCGCAACGCGAATACTGCGCGGCTCGCCGTCCCGACCGGGCTACCCGACTCCGACGCAATCCTGTTGCCACAGATGGACACATGGCAGCGCATAGCCCCGAATCCCGTGTGGGTGTCTCCCGACCGTCCTCAACGATTACCTACACGAACTTCGTCGATACGAGATCAGAGCACGAAGCGACAGGGCAGTAAGCCATCCGAACCCGGACGTGATGGAGATGCGCTGGAAGATCCCGCCCTTACCGACGAAGCGTGGCACGCCGCCGAATGCCCTCCCCATGAGCACGAAGCTACACAGCATCGAGAGGCTGGATGCTGCTGAGTATGTTGCCCAGCCATAGTCCCTCCTTCGTGCAGCAACAACTGCGCTGGCTAATCCAGCGACAGGTATTCCGGCGAAGATAGGGATTGCGCAGACGTTGTGGAGCGTGCCTTCCCGAGTTGGCGCAGTGTCGGCCAGGGCAGCGTCTTTGGACCCGTCTTCACTGGATTCGACCGGCGGGAATCCTCCCATTGGATCGGTGACAAAGACTCCCGAACCAATCAGACCAATGCCCGCCGCTGCGACAAGCGCCGGAACCGCACCGGGATATACGGTCCGTCGGGGGCACCTGCGCAGCCCTCGGGCGGCACAGCAGTAGAGCACCCCGGTCAAAGTGAAGTTGACCCGCTGCTGCCACCCTCGATCACCATCCCCGAGCGAACTCACGGTGTGTCTATGCCAGTCGTACCCCGGCCGCCTTGCCCCGATCATCATAAAGGCAACGACGAAAAGTGGTCCGGCTAGGACTCCGCACCCGACCTGAGCCGGGAGCTTGGACCGCTTGCGTTTCGCAATCACCACTCGGACAGTGTCCCACTTCGCCGGTCGTCACCTGCCATCGGATGAGTGTTCGGTGCCGCCTCTGGTTAGCTCTCTTGGCTGCAACCCCAGGCGGGAACACCCGGTCCCGGTCGCCCCGGTTGGGACGAAGACTGCTCGGCGTGGCCGAGTACTCAGGCCCGATACGCCCTTAACTTAAAGGTGCCCCGAACCACCCGATATCGCGCGTCGCGATCTTACGGTTTGTTGTCCGCCCGCTCCTAAGCCCTGGACGGCGTGCCGCAAAGGGCGATGTGAGACCCAATCCATGTGGTGCACGTGGTACACGATTCCGAGGTGCGCGCTCCACAGAAATACCTGTAGGGTGCCACTTCAGAATCGGTGTTCTGAGTCCGGCCGCGTGTCGTCACTATGGTCGTGCAAAATGCGACTCGCGCGCACGCCGAGTAAGACCGATCTTTTCGGGGACGCGATCGGTCCCCATTTCGAAGATCTCCGATGACTTGATTGAGGCTGGCGGGTGCCCCGATCGCAGCGGTCTACGCCGCTCTTCGGTAGTGCTCGTGAATCAGGCCACCCAAGAGGTCACGACGTCTGACCGAGTCGTCGATGCGTAGCGGCGCGACGTCTGTGGTCCCTTCCGCCGCAGCGCTATGAAGCCGTGCTCGAGGTGCTCGAAGGGGCGGCGAGCGTGACCGACGTCGCCCGGCGCTATGGCGTCGGTCGCCGGACCATGCACAAGTGACTGCGTCGCTACGCGAGATCAGAATTAATCGACAAGAGCTCCAAGCCCGATACCTGCTCGCATCAGATGCCGCCGCAGATCGGGGCCAAGGTGCTCGAGATGCGCCGGGTGCACCCGCAGTTCGGACCGCGCACATCTTGAGCCACCTGGCAACCGTCAGGATCGGGAGGACGACGGTTCACGACATCACTTCTGATTCGGTCCCGTTTGCTGGCCCTGGCCACGTCGGAAGGCAATCAGGCCCCCACGACGAGGGACCGCGCCTCTGCGGAGCCGACCACAAGATCGTGAAGATCGCCGCCCACCTCGAGTCGGCTCGACTGTTCGACCCCTCCGATCCTCATCGGCTCAAAGCCCGCCGTTCGGATCAAGTGCTCGACTTCGTCGCTCCCGTGCTCGTCCGCGGACGCGTAGAACAGAACAGCGGGCTTGGGCGACCGGTGGCTCGAGGACTCGAAGAGATCGCCCGACATGGTGCCGAACGCAATGGCAAAGCGTGTCCCGATCGGCAACCACCCAGCAACAACTTGGCCTGATGACTGCCCTTCCGGTAGGAGTCGCACGACCTTGCCTTGTGGGTCGAGTTCGACCGGATTGCTCGGAACGACGAGAAACGTGTCTCCCAGCGCGTCGGCGATCTCGTCGATGACGTCTTTCAATACGGAAAACCGCAGCGCAAGGACGACGGCGTCGGCTTCCTGCAAAGCGCTCCGGTTGTCGAGCGCGACGACCGCCGCTCCGCCGAATGCCGCGGCCAGCTTCCGCGCCGACTCCTTGTCGGCGCTCGAGAGCTGCAGGGCCTCGCCACCGGCAGCAAGCTGACGCGCGATGGCCGATCCGATGCCTCCGGTGCCGATGATCGCCGTGGTCATGATGGAGACCTCCGCCCCGTCGGGAAGCTCACTCCGACTTGCTCGATGGCCATTGATCGGGGAACCAATCTCCGTTCGGGTCCGTCGTTTGTCCCACTTCGATCAGATGACCGTCAGGATCGCGGATGTAACAACGGATCTCGTACTGGTGCTGCTTCGGTGGCGTCAGGAATTCCGCACCGCGGGCGCTCCATTCGGTGTACACAGCGT
>JARLGQ010000129.1 GCA_031292675.1 Acidimicrobiales bacterium | reverse complement strand
CTCCGCTCTGGCTCCGTTGGTCATGATCAGCCCGGGATAGATGCCTTCGAGCGATCCCTTGGAGATGATGATGGACACCTTTTCGATCGAGTCACCCATGACTGGCGCTCCTTGTGGCGAGGGGTTAGATGCAACCGCGGGGTTTCGGGATGCCGGCGATCTTGGCGGCGATCTTGGCCGGTCCTTTGGGGAACAACTGGTAGAGCTCCTTGATGGAGACGCCCGAGGTCTTGCCGAGCACCCGGACGGTGGGTCCGGTCCTCTTGGCCAAGTACTCGGAACGCATGAACCGGACGACCTGCCAGTGCTGGTCCGTGAGCGGGTCGATGCCCTCCCGCCGGGCGAGCTCAACCGCTATCTCCTCGGTCCATTGGTCGGGGTCTACAAGGAACCCCTCGTCGTTGAGCTCGACATCGACACCAGCCAGGGTGGTGAGCGTCATAATCTTGTCGCCTCCTTTGGGGTCTTCGGGTGGTGCTTCCCATGGCTCGGCATGGAACTCGTGATGCCGGGAACGTCGCGACCGGGCAGCAGGCTGTGCCAGTACAGCCACTGGAACATCAGTTTGCCCAGGTGGTTCAGGTGGGACTCTTTGAGAAGCGGGAGCCCGACCTGACCCGGGAAGTGCCCGGGCAGGGGCTCGGTCTCGTAGTTGAAGTCGATGAGCATTGCCTTGGAGAACCCGGTCTCGATGAAGCAGTTGGCGTGCCCGTCGTAGGAGGCGTCGAGGGGCTCACCGGCGAGGAACCGACCAATGTTCTCGACAAGCACCTCTCCCTCGAAGTGGGTAACCGACCCCGCCTTGGAGATCGGGAGTGCGGCGGCATCACCTAGGGCGAACACGTTGGGCCGGGCTTTGGACTGAAGCGTGTGCTCGTCGGCCGGCACAAAGCCAAGCTCGTCGCCGAGGCCAGGGGAGTTGGCCACGTAGGGCGCCCCGTTGTGGACGGGGATGACCACGGCCAGGTCGAAAGGGACCTCGCGGTCATCCCACGAAACCAGCTTCCCCGCCTTCCCGTCGACCGAGCCGGTGTTGAACTCGGTCACGAGCTCGATGCCGCGCTCGGCGAGCATCCCGCCCAGCGCCTTCGAAGCCACGGGCTTGGTGAAAGCGCCGTCGAGGGAAGTGACGTAGGTGAGCTCCACGCGATTGCGAATCCCACGCTCACGGAAGTACCAGTCGGCCAGGAAACAGAACTCGGGTGGTGCCACTGGGCACTTGATCGGCATCTCGACGACGTTGACCACGAGACGACCACCCTCGAACATGGCCAACGCTCCTTCGAGCGCGGCTGCCCCTTCAGGCGTGTAAAACGTGAAGACCTTTTCCATCCACCCCGGCCCAGTCAGGCCTTCGGTCTCCTCAGGTGCCAGGACCGCACCGGTCGCCACCACCAGGACGTCATAGGCGAGTTCGCTCGTGTCCGCCAAGTGCACGGTCTGTGTCTCGAGATCGACGTGGTCCACCACGGCGGTCCGGTAGTCAATGCCGGGGTGGAGCTGACGTCCTCGGGGGCGAATGATGTCCTCGGGGTGGGTGAGCCCGAAGGGGACGAACAGCAGTCCCGGTTGGTAGACATGGCGGTCGTTCTGATCGACCACCGTGATGGTCGCCTCGCCGAGGCCATAAGCCTTTCGCAGGCGGTTAGCGGTCAATGTCCCGCCCGTTCCCCCGCCCAAGACGACGATGCGATGCACCTACGGACCCCGATCTTCTCAATCTCAGCTTGACAGCTATACGACTGAGGCTGGCAGGGTCCAAGGTCCTTTGATGGGATCGGACAGAGGCATGGCTGTAGCAAGAAGTAGGCGGGGCGCCCTGCAACCACCGGGTCCCGGGGTTCAAGGGATATACCTGTGCTGCGCCGCCTTCGTGACCGGACTGCTCTATGGAGCTCGGACGTACCGATTCTTGGACTTGTCCCTCGCATAGGTGCCATTTGTCAGCCCATCGAGCCGGCGGCGACCTGAGCAGAATTCGCGGCCCCTTGGAGCGATTGCGGACGGTCCAGCCAGTTGGGGCCTCCCTAGTGGCCGCACTCACACCGGCATTTCCGATCGGTCTATTCGCTGATAATGGAAGCGCGTGGAGGAGTGATACCGGCTGGCTGTGCGGGCAGCGCTGGGCTGTCCTGTGAGGTCCAGGACCAGCCGACCAGCCCAGTCAAGAAGGTTGAGTGCTCGAGACACTCGTCAGGCCACCCGTGGCCTTGAGCAGCTCCTGGAAGGCGGGGACGGGGTTGGCGTCGGCGAAGAATCGGTCATCCCTGTAGTCGGAGGAGCGGCCGGTTGGATCGAGAACCCACCATGAGGCTTCCAGCGCGATCCCATTGGGATCGGTGAAGTAGATGGAGCGAACGGAGCCGTGGTCGATGACGTCGGTGACCTCGTCGCCGGCACTCTTCAAACGGCGCCGAAGATCGTGGAGCGCATCTTCGTCGGGAAGATTGAGTGCAAGGTGGTCGAATTGGGCGGCGCGCGGGTCGGGAACGCCCGCCGCCTTGATGAAGGGCTCGAGGTTCGCGCCGGCAAATTCGAAGAATGCGACAGTGCACTGCGGTCCGAACTCGAAGAAGTAGTGACGGAATTCGGGCTTGCCGATCGTGGCCACGAGTCGAGCACCCAAGACGCCGTGGTAGAAGCGCACTGTGGCGTCCATGTCGGTCGTGATGAGCGCGAGATGATTGATTCCACGCCAGTGCAGCGGAGTTGTCTCGAGTGTCTGGTTAGTCGTCATGAGTGGATTCCTTTCGGGGTAGACGGATCAATGGCGCTGCGGACGACCTCGTCGACGGCGAGTCGCACCACGTGGCACCGGGGCCGAACGAGCCTGTATGGCGGCTTGCTGAAGCTTGGTGATGAATCCGAGGAGCTGGCGTTGCTCGCTTGTCGAAAGGGCGCCATCCATCAGGTCACGTTCTCGCGCATGCATCGACGGGAGCAGCTTGTCAACGATGTCTTGGGCCGCGGGTGTGATGTCGATGAGGAGCTTGCGGCGATCCTCGGGATGAGGCAGACGACGAATGAGGCCTCGCTTCTCGAGGTTGTCGAGCAGTGAGGTCACCGACCCCGTTGTCACCAGGAGCCGCTCGGCGATCACGGTCGGTTCCAAGGGCTCGCCGGCACCCTCGACGACGGCAAGGATCTGACGCCCGCTCGGCGAGAGCTGGTATTCCTCGAGTGTCTGGCGGTTGTGCAGCTCCATGAGCAGGTCAGCCGCCCGCCAGAGATTCGCATAGCACTCGGTGGCGAGCCCGCTGGCGCCGGGGTACTCGTCCTCGAAGTCATCACCGACGCGGATGAGAGGTTCGACGCCCATCGAGGGACGGCGACCGCCGCCCCTCGATGTACCGCTCGGCGACCTGGGCGGGTTCAGTGGGCACCTTCCAACTCGGGGATGCGCCGTGTCAGCTCGGACCAGTCGTCTCCGATGGCCTCCTCGACGAGCTGCGTGGCCCCGGCGAACGCCTCAGGGGGCATCACCATCTGCCAGATACGGGTCATGTTCTCGCGGTCGTCGTTGCCCATCAGCGGGAACATCCACCCCACCAACTCGGGGAACCGGTCCTGGGGGACGGTGCTGGCCATGACACCGACCGCCTGGCCCTGGTCAGGCACCGACACCCGCTCTTTGATCAGGCGGTACAGGTGGGCGTCCTCCTTGTCCAGGTGAACGTCGAGATAGAACTTGAAGGCCTTGGTGGCGCGGGCGGTCTCCAAGGGGTCGCGCACCGAGACGGCCTTGCTCAAGGCGTCGAACGCAGCATCCAGCGCGCGGTGATCCTTCACGTAGGCCTCGGCCACCGAGGGTGCCACCGCTTCCAGCGCTGGGAAGATCGCCAACTCCTCTCCATGCGCGTGCCACTCCAGCACCTCGTTGAAGAATTTGAAGCGCTCGACTGTGGCCGCCAGACCCGGCTTGCCCCGGGCGGAGTCGAGCGCGGCCGCGTCGATGAGACTGATGTCTTGTCGGAACGCATTGTGGATCGCTACCACCGCATCGATGGGACCCGTCATGGCCGCCTCCATTTCGTTGAAGTCCAAGTGACTTGAACTCAAGCTATTTGAACTCCAGGGAGATGTCAAGTGGTTCAAGGGAGTTTGCCGAGACGGTGGGCTGACGCCCCGACCTCAATGTGCGCTTGTTCGCAGCCCGGCCCGCGCCTGACCCGAGCAGTATTCGCGAGCCCGGAGCGTTTGCGGACAGTCCTGCGGGTTATGACCTCAGAGGCCACACGCACACCGGCACTTGCGCGCTGTTCGCGCCTCCGGCTGAACGAGCAGCCCGCCGTATCAGCGGGCAAGGCCGCGAGATTGAAGGAAGGTCCTCTGCTCCTCGTGCATCTCCTCGGGCAGTTGTTGAAACCACGCAAGTCGGTCCGGCCCCACCGTCAGGGCATCGCCTCCGCCAGTATCCAGGTGGGTGCGGAACGCGATCCCGACTGGCCAGTCGAGTCCCTGTTGCGCATGGCTCGGATACTCGATGTAGCCAATGAGCTCCTCCACAGCGACATTGGCGCCGATCTCGTCCAACGCGACCCGGTGGACGGCCTCGGTCAACGGCTCAGCAAATCTGACGGTTCCGCCCGGGAGACTCCACAGATCGGCACAAGGACCACCGACCCGACGGGCTAGCAATACACCTGATTCGGAACACACGACGACCTCCACAGTGAGCCGAGGCACCTTCTGGAATATCGCGTGATACTCGGTCTCAGGGAGCGGTCCCGTCACGGTGACGCAAGGTTAGCTGCGTGTGTAGGACCCAATTGGGGCGTCCGGGATGTGAAGGGATGTTCACCCGGCAGCCGGGAGCCGACCCGAGCGCTATCCTCGGCCCGGAGTCCGTAGTTCCAGAGGTCGCTTCACCCTCGCGTAGAGGCCCTTCGGCACTGGGCGGGCTGCCGCCCCAAGCGCACGATCAAACCGGAGGTAGACCATGCCGACACTCGTTGCGTACTCCAGCATGCACGGTGCCACCCAGGAGATCGCCGAGCGCATCGCCACCACGCTGGGAGAGGCCGGGGAGGAAGCAGACGCGCGGTCGGTGGAGGTCGTGGACGACCTGACCAGCTACGACGCGTTCGTGGTCGGGAGCGCCGTTTACTCGAGGCACTGGCAGAACGAGGCCTCGGAGTTCGTGCGGCGAAACCGTGCCGTTCTGGCCAGCAGGCCGGTCTGGCTGTTCAGTAGTGGCCCGCTGGGCACCGAGGCCACCGACGCCGTGGGGCAGGATCTGACCGTCGCCGCCGAACCCATGGAGATCGCCGAGTTCAGGAGGACCTTCGGGCCCCAGGACCATCGCGTTTTCTTCGGAGCGCTGGACCCCGGCAGACTCGGCTTTGCCGAACGGTTGGTCAGGATGTGGCCAGCCTTCCGCCCTGTGCTTCCCGAGGGTGACTTCCGCGACTGGGCTCAGATCGAAGCCTGGGCGCGCGACATCGGCCACCACCTGGCGGAGTTGCGTGCGGGCCCCCGCTGAGGCACTGGAGGTTGGTCACGGCCCAAGCAACCGGCGCCGATACCGGAAGGATCCCCCGCCGCGCGGTACCAGCCGGACAACGGTCCGTTCAATCTCGGCTTGCGGTCGCGCATCCATGCATCCAAATGGACCGGGCGATATGTGCCGGAGTGGCGCGCACCAGCCCGGGGCTGACCCGAGCTATATCCGCGGTCGGGAGCGATTGAGGATGGTCCGGCCGGTCCGGGTCCCCCTGGGGGCCCACTACTCCCGGCAGTGATCGATTACCGGCAGATCGACCACGAGGCCCTGCCTAAGCATTTGTATCCTCCGCTTCAGCTGCCAGACGAGAGGCGAGCTGCCGCGAAATGCCGAGTCGTCGTCCGAGTTCGCTCATACTTGCGCCTTGTGCGGTTGCCAGAGCGAACACTGCCAGCCGGACCTGATGGCGGGCCGCCTCGAACTCGTCGAAGGTCTCTGTCAGCTCGCGCTGTCGCAACATGGCTCCGTCCAGTTCGTCGAAGGCTTCGAGCACGGACTCGCCCTCCTCGACGTGTGCGGCGAGATCGTTGATGGCCCGCTTGTAACGCCCGAGCACGGCTTCCAGATTGTTGGTGGCCTCAGTCAGGGCGGAGATCTGGCTGACCAAGTCCTTACGCTTCTGCGATACCAACTGGAGGCCGGTCCTTCGTTGGGGCAAGTGATGGTGGATCAAGGCTAGTTGCAGCACGGCTATTGCGAGAGAACCCGGTCCGAGCGGCTCCTCGCCGGTTGGCTGCACCCGTCCTCGCCGAAGTCGATCCCGTTGAGCGGTGGTTTGTCTACAGGCGATGACGTCTGTCCATACCCATTGACAAATCACCTCCGAGTCGGGTAGGTTGCGTTGGACTCGTGACCGGCCTATCTCTCGACGGGTCACCTCACTGTCTGGGTACTTCGTCTGCCCGCTTGTCCAGCTGGGGGGAGCGTTGATGACTGTGGACACGGCGCAGACCTCGGACGAGGTCCGGGTTGATCAAGGCGCGGGGTCAGACCTGTTCGAGATCGATCGGATTTCTTTGCGACGCAAGTTCGAGAACTTCTGTGACCAAGCTGCTTGCAGCTCAGAGCAACTTTCCGGTCTCGGAATGTTGGTCCTACCACCGACGACCTGACTCTCCCAAGGATTCCGTGGGGGTGGTTGCTCACCTGCGCGGATGATGCAGGTCCCTCGGCTGCGCCTACGTGCCCCCACCGACGCAGCCAGAGGGGCCTGCATTTCAGAAGTCCACGTCGGCCATCCGGTACGTGCCGGCGTCGCGCACCTCGGCCCGGAGCTGACCCGCACAGTATTCGCGGCCCCGGAACGATTGCGGACGGTCTAGCCGGTCAGGGCCTCCCCAGAGCCCACACTCACACCGGCAATTCCGAGCGGTCAGGAAACCTCCCGCGAGGACCGAGGGATACGTCTGTTGCAGGGTCTGATCACCGCCGAAGTCCAGTCGGTACGGTGGTGAGGGTGAGACTGAGGAGCCGACGGCTGGTGTGGGACTACCGGGGGGAGGTCGCCGTCGTGACCGGAGCTTCCGCGGGCCTCGGTCGCCGTATCGCGCTGGACCTGGCCTCAGCCGGAGCCGTGGTGATCGGGGTAGCGCGGCGCGAACAGCGGCTCCAGGCCCTGGTCGACGAGATGCGGAGGCATAATCCCGAGTCCTGCTACCGGGTCTGCGACCTCTCCGACGCCGCCTCCTTCGTCAGCCTCTTGGAACAGGTGGAGGACAAATACAGTCGGATCGACATCCTGGCCAATATCGCCGGCGTCGGCGGCATCATTCGAACCGAACCGGTAACCGCAGCGTCACTTCGATCCATCATGGAAGTGAATTTCATCGCTCCCGTCGCCGGCATGGTGACCGTCCTACCAGGGATGCGGGAACGGAGGTTCGGTGCAATCGCCAACATGAGTTCGGACGACGGCCGCGCTCCAGGTCCCGGAGCAGCCGACTACTCAGCGAGCAAGGCCGCCCTGTCTGCAGCGACGGAGAGTCTGTCCTTCGACGCGAGGCCCGACGGTGTGTTCCTCCACACTGTCTACCCAGGATGGGTGCCGACTGAAATGGGACTGACGGCGGTGCGCGACGGTGGATTGTCCATGCCGCCGCGCGTGGTCCGGCGCACCGAGGAGCAGGTCTCGTCGCGTGTACTCCGGCGGATGTTCGACCCACGGCTGGAGATCAATGTGGCCTGGCTGCCCCTCGTTGCACCGATCCTGCGGACAGTGTCCCCCCGCACCTATCAGCGGATGCGCGCCACCCGATGAGCAATGGGGTGCTTGCGCCGTGGCGCAGCGAGTGTCTCTCGCCAGAGGAGCCTCACACATGCGCTTGTCGTTCGAGGCGAATCACAGGCAGGCGTCGGCGCATCGTCGTTGCGTACGCACGCCATTGCTTGTTATGGGTCATCGCCCGTGACACCATTTCTTCACGTTCAGGGCCGGTGAGCTCCCGGGCTCGCACCGCGACCCGGCGGCCAGCAACGCGCACCGAGGTTTCCGGCTGAGCGAGGAGGTTCTGCCACCACGCTGGCGCCTGCTCCTGGCCGAAGTTCGATGCAAGGACGATGAAGGCGTCGCCGTCCGGCATATACCCCAACACGACTCGGTGCGGCCGTCCGGAGTTCCGGCCCACTGTTTCGAGTACCAGGCACCGCAAACGCGGGGTGAGATGCTCCGGACGACCATTCGTTCGCAAGAGCAAACGGGTGTGCAACTTTCCGAAGGCTCGATAGAAACGCTCACGACGCGCGGCGAGGTCCACCTGTGCCAGGCTAGCGAGCACGAGGTTGGGAGGGTCAGTGACTGGCGTCTGCCTAGGGCAACCGTCCGTACTGGCGAGGAGGTCAGGTCATGATCGATGTAGTTCTGTGCGCCCGCCGACGGGACGACATGAGTCTCGAGGAGTTCCACCGATACTGGCGCGACAAGCACGCTCCGCTCGTGGCCAGCCATGCCGAGACACTGGGCATGCTGTCCTACGTCTTGTACCTGACCCTGGACACGGGCCTCGAATCGATCGTGCAGGAAGCTCGAGGCTGCCCCGCCGACGTCTATGACGGCATCGCCGTCCTGAGCTTTGAGAGCCTCGACGAGATGGCTGCAAAGGGAGCGGAGCCCGCGGCGCTCGCCGCGGCCGAGGAGTTGGCGGCCGATGAGCGTCGGTTTATCGATCATGCCCGGAGCCGGATCTGGTTCACCGAGCACCACACCATCATCTGAGCGGCCCTGGTGGGCTCGAGAAATGTCAGTGAGTACACCCCCGGCTCTGGAGTCCAACGCCCGCTAATGGCGGCCCGGGAGCAATACCGCGCAGGACCGGGTCCGATTGGCTCCAGCAAGGGGTTACGCAAGCCGGCAATAGCGGTCGGGTCGGCCGGGGGAAGGAGTGGACTACGGAGGCTGCGAGACCAATGGCACCTCTTCGGTCTTGGCCCTGAACTGTTGCAACGGCATCCATGGTTCGCACCAGGGGCTTTGGGATGGTGCGGTTAGAACACCCGACAGGGCCTCAGGTTGTCGAGATTGTTGTCCTTGATGGAGTCAACCCTGGTCTTGATGGTCTTGAACCCACAAGAGCAATCGTACCGATCGACCTCAGCCACCTTCCATGTCGATTCGCTAACCGTATAGAAGCGCGTCCCCTGGCTGATCTCGGCCCTTACCTCCGCAACGGTCCATTGCCGGTCGGCTTGGGCCTCGTGGGCCCCCGTACCCACTTGGATGATGTGTCGATGCGCGGGCGTGCTCCCCGACTTGTTGGCACACACGATGCGGTATTCGACCATCGTCGCCCCTTCCACTTTCTCGCCTCGGTTGTGAGCGCCTCGGAGCAGGTGCCTCACCTCCTTCGGCAGAACAACCATCTCGTCAACACCTATGCCCTCGACTGCGTGGCCGATAGGGACCAAGGTCCCAACTCGATACACCGGAGCGAACCCTGGGGGGTGGTTCGGGACCGCGAGGAGGTGACAAGCCTGCCAGGGAGTGGGTCGGGTGCCTGTCGAGGCTGTCCAGGGGCGCGAAAGTCATGCATCTGTCCAGCACTGGGGGCCGCCACAACCGTGAGGGGAAGGGACCTAAGACCCTGTCCGGGGACAGGTGTCCCGGCCCAAGCTGTTCTTGTGACGACCAGGTTTGAAAAGGCCTTCCAAGGGTTGCGCACCACGGGTGCCAGCGTCTCGACCCACGAGGTCGTAGAAGCACTGAATCGACACGGTCGCGAGGAAGCAGAACTCCTTGAGCGGTACCAACGGTTCGTCGAGGAGGCAGAGTCACCTGCTGCTCGGTATCTGGTCCAACTGATTCTCGATGACGAGCAACGACACCACCGGGTGCTCGAGGAACTTGCCAACACGATCGCCTGGGGCTGGGCGAAAGGGGTGCCCGACGAAGTCGTTCCGGTCTTTCCTAGGGACGGCGAGGACGGGGCTCTGCGAGCGGAGACTCGAGCCCTCCTGGGACACGAGTTGCGAGATCGCACTCAACTGCGGCGACTCCGGAAGCGGCTCCGTTCCTATAACGATGCCCCCGTGTGGGGCCTGCTCGTCGACCTGATGCGATCGGACACCGAGAAGCACATCGATATCCTTCGATTCATTCTGCGGATCACCTCCGGGCGCCGATTCACACTCAGGTCTTTCTGGCGGCGTGCTCCTCGGCGCAAGTCTTGACTGCCCGTTCGTGCGCGGTCATCGCACACGTGACGTAGGCCGCCGCAAGATCCGCTCATTCGAGTGTCAAGTACTTTGCGATGGACCGTCGCAGTACTGGTTTGGTCCCACCCCGACTGTGGTTTCGGCTCGGGAGGAGGCGTGGCGCGTATCAACATCCAGGAATTGGTCAGGTCTCAGGCTGACCCGCGCGCAAGCGACGGGACGGAGCGATCCTGCGCAGTTCCGGGTCTGAGCAGCCTCGTCGAGGGTTAGGCAAACCGGGATTAGCGCCGTAAGGGTAGGTTCCTACCCCAACGTCGACCGATCAGGAGATGGGCATGGAACATGATCTTGCAGAGCTGCATGGCCGCTGCGGGCGCAGGTTCGCCGCCCTGGTCGCTGGCGTGGGCGCTGAACAGTGGCACGACGGCACCCCATGCTCGGAGTGGGACGTGCGGACGCTGGTCCATCACCTGCTGAACGAGCAGCGCTGGGTGCCGCTGCTGTTCGAAGGCCTGACGATCAAGCAGGTCGGCGACCGGTTGGAAGGCGACCTCATGGGCGACGACGCCTCGACGTGGCCGGGATTGTTGGCGTCCTCCATGGAGGAGGCACACGCAGCGGTGGCGGAACCCGATGCCCTCAAGCGGACGGTGCACCTCTCCTTCGGCGATACCTCCGGGCAGGAGTACGTCATGCAGCTGATCGGCGACCTCGCCATACACGCCTGGGACCTCGCCCGGGCCACCGGACAGGATGACACGATCGATCCAGACGCCGTCGCGCTGTTGCTCCCTTGGGCAGAAGCGTACGCCGAGTTGCTGGCAGCGTCGGGCATGTTCGGCTCACCTATTGACGTAGGCGCCGACGCCCCCGACGACGTCCGTTTGCTGGGCCTGGTCGGTCGTCACGCCTGAGTCAGGGTGACCCGTCGGCACAGTCGGGCGTTCAAAGCAGCTGGGGTGAAGACACTCATCATGTACCTCACTTCTGGGCCTGTCACGTTCCCCGTCGGCTTACCAGAAGCACCTTCGGACCACTCCCGGCTTCCGAGCCGGTGTTCTCGCTGTTCGCTTGGTTCGATCATGGGCCAAGTCCTGGCTCTGGACAACCGGAAGCGTGTCCGCGCCTCGGGCAGTATTCACCTGCGGACTCCGACAAAAGCAGGACCATCGGGCCGATCCGGTACCCGCATTCGGACTGCTCTCCAACAGGGGGCGACGAGAGGCGCCTCCCGGCCGAAAAGAAGTCAGCACCTCTGGTCACAGGCGACGCAAGCTATGTCCGCCGGCCCGGCGACCTCGGAGGGCTGGGCCTGTCAGGGCCTCCTGCTATTGGGCGCACTACCCCCAGCATCAGATGAGCTCATCTCTCTAGCAAGACCCGCCCCGCGGCCGATTCACCTCGCAATCGGGGTGCTCGGCGTCTGGACGGGCGATCACGGTGTCGTTGAAGCAGGTGAGGTCGATGACACCGAATGATCGCCGGCCGTGCAGACCGTGTCGGCGGCTCCTTCAGCGCACGACGGCGGCCGCTTCCTCGCCGACCTGGTCGGTCATGGCCTCGTCGACCTCCGCGGCGGTCGGCGTGTGAGCGTGGCTGTGGAGGTAGGCCGTATGCACGGCGTCGAGGAACCGCTCGGCGGCCTCGACGACAGCGTTGGCGCGAATCGAGGCGAAGGTCTCGAAGGCGTGCTGGGCACCCTTGAGCTCGAGGTAGTACACGGGCTCGTTCGAGACTTCACGGAGCCGATGGACGAAGTCGCGGGCGTCCTCGACCGGGGCCAGGAGGTCGAGGACGCCATGGATGACGAAGAATGGCGGTGCGCTGGCGCGCACCTGGTCGAGCGGTGACGCGGCTTTGTAGCGCTCGGGCGCCTCGTCGGGGTCGCACTTCATCACCACCGGGGCCAGGAAGAGCGGCACGAACTCGTCGGGCCAGACGCGGTTGCGGTTGGTGAAGTCGTACACGCCGTAAAAGGGGACGGCCGCCTGCACCGACGTGTCGGCCTCCTCGAAGCCCGGCTGGTACTGCGGCTCGTTGCTGGTGAGGGCGGCGAGCGCCGTCAGGTGGCCTCCGGCGGACCCGCCGGTGACGGCGATGAAGTCCGGATCGATGCCGTGTTCGTCGGCGTGCTCGCGCACCCAGGCGATCGCCCGCTTCACGTCGACGAGGTGGTCGGGAAACGTCGCCATCGGGCTGAGGCGGTAGTCGACGTTGAAACACACCCAGCCCCGCTCGGCTAGTCGCTTCATGAGCAGCTGACCCTGGCGGTCCTTGAAACCGATCACCCAGCCGCCGCCGTGGACCTGGATGAGCGCCGGTCGGCGCTCCCCCGGCGCTGGCGGTGTGGCCGGCTCGTGAACGTCGAGGCGCAGCGGCCGACCACCGGCCCGCCCGAAGACGATGTTGCGCCGCACCCGCACCGGGGCGAGCTCGCGCTCGGTCGGCTCGTGGGATAGCTCGCGTAGGGCATCGCGGAT